>OZ246014.1:1865000-2203000 GCA_965230555.1 Croceivirga sp. | reverse complement strand
CCATAAACTTTTTGTAAATGCTGGTTAGAATCGTTAAACTGACTTTTAAACACGAAAATATTTCTAGCTTTGAGGCTATTTTTGAGGAGACCAAGGACAAAATCCGAAATTTTGAGGGCTGCTCCCACTTAGAATTGTTCCAGGACATGAAGAATCCGCACATTTTTTTTACCTATAGCTATTGGGAAGACGAACAAGCCCTTGAAAACTATAGGGTATCTGAACTGTTCCAAGCTACATGGGCAAGGACAAAAGTGCTTTTCGGCGACAAGCCCGAGGCTTGGAGCATAAACAAAAGGTATGTCTTAGACTGATCTATGCTGGCCATCTTCAAAAAAGAAATACAATCGTTTTTTGCCGCTACCGCCGGATACCTGATTCTTGGACTCTTCCTGTTGTTGTGCGGACTGTTCCTCTGGGTCTTTAAAGGCACCTTCAATATTTTTGACTATGGGTTTGCCGATTTGGCCCCCTTCTTTATGCTTACTCCCTGGATCTTTTTGTTGCTTATTCCCGCCATAACCATGAAGAGCTTTTCCGAGGAACGGAATTTGGGCACCCTGGAATTGTTGCTCATTAAACCACTTTCGCTGAACCATTTGATCTTGGGAAAATTCTTGGCCAATTTTCTGCTCGGTCTCATAGCCGTTGTTCCAACTATTGTCTACGTATTCGCCATTTCTGCCTTGGGCACGGAAAAAGGCAATTATGACATTGGTCTGGTCTTGGGATCCTATTTTGGGCTTTTGTTTTTGATGGCTGCTTATACCGCCATAGGTATTTTTGCCTCCTCCCTTTCGCAAAGCCAAATTTTGGCCTTTATCGTCGGGATTGTGCTGTGTTTTTTTCTTTTTTATGGGTTTGAGGCCATCGCCTCCCTCTTCTCTGATGGAAAGATGCAACACACCATCATGGCCTTTGGGGCCAAGGCACATTTTGACAGTGTGGGCAAAGGAGTGCTGGACACCAAAGATTTTATTTATTTCTTGGGCATTACCCTCTTCTTTTTGTTCCTTACCAAGTTAAACCTTCAAAAGCTGGCCAAATAATGCGAAATATGGGGATGAAAATCATAGGGGCCTTTGTTTTGCTCATCGCGGTGAACATTGCCGCCCATAAATTCCATATCCGATTTGACCTTACCGAGGACCAACGCTACACCCTTTCAAAAGAAGCCATAGCGACCGTTTCTCGTTTTGAGACTCCCATCATCATAGACATTCTTCTGGATGGGAGCCTAAGTCCGGAATTTGCCCGTTTACAGGATGAGACCCTTCAACTTTTAGAGGAATTCCGTTCCGAGAACCATAGGATACAATACAACTTGGTCAACCCCTTGGAGGGCGATGTAAATCCGCAACAGGTTATTTCAGAATTGCAGCAAATTGGGCTTAGCCCGGCAAATGTCACCACAAAGGAAAATGGTAAAGTTTCCCAAGAATATGTGTTTCCATGGGCCATGGTCAATTCAGGAAACCAAACCGTTAAGGTGGCCCTCCTTAAAAACAAATTGGGCACCAATACCAATACCGAAGAGCGAATCAACAATTCGGTACAGCAATTGGAATATGCCTTTGCCGATGCCTTTACCAAATTGGGAATTAGGGAAAAGAAACGCATTGCCGTAATCAAGGGCAACGGGGAACTGGACGATAGATACATTGCCGATTACCTCAGCAGTATACGGGATTACTATAATATTGGCGCCTTTACATTGGACTCGGTGGCTTCAGATCCGCAGCAGACCTTGGACGGCTTACAACAATTTGACCTGGCGCTGATCGCCAAACCCACCGAGGCTTTTACCGAACAGGAAAAGTACGTTCTGGATCAATTTATCATGAATGGGGGAAAATCCATTTGGCTCATGGATCAAGTGATCATGGAACTGGATAGCCTCTTTAACGACAAAGGCCGTGGATTTGCCACCCCTAGGGATGTAAACCTAAACGATTTCTTTTTCCGGTACGGGGTTCGCATCAATCCGGTCTTGATCAACGACCTTTACAACACCCCCATCGTTCTGGCCACGGGAGAGGCCAACAATTCTGAGTACAATCCCCTGCCCTGGGTGTACCACCCCATGGTGTTTTCCAAGAACGACCACCCCATCAACAACAATATTGAAGCCGTTAGGATGCAATTTGCCAATGCAATGGACACGCTTTCCAATACAAACAGAAAAACGGTGCTGTTATGGTCATCCCCACTATCGCAAACCGAGGGCACCCCAAAAGAGATCAAGTTATCCTCCATATCCAAAGAAAGACAACCGGCCATGTATGCCAACAAGGGAAACCACCCCTTGGCCGTCCTGATTGAAGGAGCATTTAAATCTTCCTATACCAACCGGGTAAAACCATTTAAGGCCAATGCCCCCATGGAAGTGGGCGTTGAGAACAAAATGATCGTTATTGCCGATGGTGATCTAATCAAAAACCAGCTTAGGAACGGAAGGCCCTTGGAACTGGGGTACGATAAATGGACGAATAGTTTTTACGGCAACAAGGAATTTTTGGTCAATAGCACGAATTATTTACTGGATGACACCGGACTTATAAACATACGGACCAAAAAAGTGGCCATTCCGCTTTTAGACCCCCAGAAAATCATACAAAAAAAACAGCAATGGCAATTTATAACCATCGGATTACCAATTGCTTTGATTTTTGTTATGGGGTTTGTATTCAATTTTTACAGAAAACGGAGATTTTCCGCTTAAGTGTTAATAAAATAGTTTTTTAAGCCCTTTCTTTTAAGATATCTTTGCGATTATGGGTTTTGTCCAACAGTTAATGGAGTATCTTTAAGGACAAAACCAAAAGCCAAAAGAAGTTTTGATGAAGTTTATAGTTTCTAGCTCGTATTTACTTAAAAATTTACAAGTTTTAGGCGGAGTTATCAACAGTAGTAACACGCTGCCAATACTGGATAATTTTCTGTTTCACCTAAAACAGAATCAATTGACCGTTTCCGCCTCAGATTTAGAGACCACCATGAGTTCCGTATTGGAGGTGGATTCCCAAGAAGAAGGCACCATTGCAGTGCCGGCGCGTCTGTTGTTGGATACCTTAAAGACCTTCCCAGAACAGCCCCTCACCTTTGTGGTCGAGGACAACAATACGGTTGAGATCAGTTCCAACCACGGTAAATACGCCTTGGCCTATGCCGATGGCGCAGAATTTCCGAAAGCCATAGAACTTTCCAATCCGAGTTCAACGAATTTGCTGGGAGACATCTTGGCCACTGCCATCTCCAAGACCATTTTTGCCGCTGGCAATGACGATCTACGCCCTGTGATGAGTGGGGTGTTCTTTCAATTTTCCCCAGAGAGCCTAACCTTTGTCGCCACAGATGCCCATAAATTGGTCAAGTACGAACGTAGTGACCTAAAGGCCTCTGAGGTTGCGGAATTCATTATGCCCAAAAAACCCCTGAACCTGTTAAAGGGAATTTTGGCGGGGTCAGAATCCGATGTCAAGATTGAATACAACGAGAGCAACGCCAAGTTCAGTTTTGATAACACCGAGTTGATCTGTCGGTTGATCGATGGAAAATACCCCAATTACGAAGCCGTGATACCCAAGGAAAACCCAAACAAGCTTTCCATTCCCAGAAACCAATTTTTGAGTTCGGTAAGAAGGGTTTCCATATTTTCGAACAAGACAACCCACCAAATCCGCCTAAAGATTGCGGGTGCGGAACTGAACATTTCTGCCGAGGATGTTGATTACAGCAATAAGGCCGAAGAACGCCTTTCCTGCCAATACCAAGGAGATGATATGCAAATAGGTTTTAATTCCAGATTTTTGGTAGAGATGCTCAACAATCTATCTTCCGAAGAGGTGGCCTTGGAGATGAGTCTTCCCAACCGTGCCGGAATATTGACCCCATCAGACGGTTTGGACGAGGGCGAAAAAGTAACCATGCTGGTCATGCCCGTGATGTTGAACAACTAGCATCCAAGAACAAGAAAAAATGGAAGAAGGTGTCTAAAATGATTTTTTAGGCACCTCTTTTTTTTAGACGAATTTAATGGTCATAAAGTAAGAAGGTGGTTCTCCATTGGCCGCCTTTACCGCATTTACGATAGGAAGGACAAATCCTATGATTCCCGTTCCAATGAGCGTTAAGATTCCCAGTCCCAGCAACAGAATGGCCGGTATGCTCAAAAATATGTAGAGCAATAGGCTCAATTGCAGGTTGATGATCGATTTTCCATGTTCGTCCATTCCCTCAACCGAATTCCGTGAGGTGGCCCAAATGATCAAGGGCACCAAAAATCCCCCAAATCCTGTGATGTAATGCAATAGCTGTGTCAAATGTGTTATTGCCAACAGCTTATTGTCTTTCCGTAAAACTTTTTGATTGACTAATTCCATTTCGATTTTTTTGATTGATGTACCTATTGGTTGTCTTTTTTTACAAAATGTTACAATGGGGTTCTTTGTATTTTTGCCCAATGTTGAACAACGAAACCATCATTGCATTGGCCACACCTTCGGGTAGTGGTGCCATTGCCGTACTACGAATTTCCGGGGAAAATGCCATTGCGGTAGCATCCCAAAAATTCAAATCGGTCAGTGGCAAATCGCTCCAAGAACAAAAAAGCCACACCATTCATCTGGGGCATATTGTGGATGCTGAAAGGGTTTTGGACAAGGTTTTGGTTTCCGTTTTTAAGGCTCCCAATTCCTATACTGGGGAAAATGTGGTGGAAATTTCCTGTCATGGTTCCCCTTACATTCAGCAGCAAATCATCCAATTGTTCTTGCGCAATGGTTGCAGGACCGCCAATGCCGGGGAATTTACGCTCAGGGCGTTCTTAAACGGCAAGATGGATCTGAGCCAAGCAGAGGCGGTGGCCGATTTGATCGCCAGCGATAGCGAGGCCTCACATAAAGTTGCCATGCAACAGATGCGGGGAGGCTTTAGCCATGACATAAAAAAACTGCGGGAAGAACTGCTCAACTTTGCCTCGTTGATTGAACTGGAACTGGATTTTTCGCAAGAGGATGTGGAATTTGCCGATAGAAAACAGTTTGACGACCTCCTTGAACGAATTACCGATGTCCTTAAAAACCTGATAGATTCCTTTGCCTTGGGCAATGTGATCAAAAACGGAATCCCCGTGGCCATCATCGGGGAGCCCAATGTAGGGAAATCAACCCTTTTAAATGCGCTTTTAAATGAGGAACGGGCCATTGTAAGCGACATCCCCGGCACTACCCGAGACACCGTAGAAGACCAAATTTCAATTGGGGGAATCAATTTTCGGTTTATCGATACGGCTGGAATCCGAAAAACAAAGGATACCATTGAACAAATAGGCATAGAGCGCACCTTTAAAAAAGTGGAGGAAGCCACCATTGTTGTTTACCTGTTTGAGGCCAAAGACCATAAAACCATCCCTTTTAAAAAACTACAGGCCCAATACACCGCCAAACAACTCTTGTTCATCGCCAATAAGGTGGATCAACTGGATCCAGAAAAAGGGACCGACATTGGGAAAGGAATACCCAATGTCCTAAAAATATCGGCCAAGTCCAATGAAGGCGTAGAATCGCTAAAGGAGAAACTCTTGGAACTTGTCAATCTGCAAAAGGTACGGGCAGATGCCACTATTGTGACCAACAACCGGCATTATGGAGCACTGTTGAATGCCTTGGAAGAAGTTCAAAAAGTAAAAGAAGGACTGGCAGCAGGTATTTCCAGTGACCTACTGGCCATAGATATTCGGCAAGCCCTGTACCATCTTGGCGAAATAACGGGCAGCGTCACCACCGATGATTTGCTGGGGAATATATTCTCGAATTTTTGCATCGGGAAATAATCCTATACCGGATTGATTTTCAAGCTTTAAAATAATGTCCTAAGTTTTATACTATTCAAAATGTCTATATTTGCCATATATGGATATTTTAAAGTTGGATAATTAAAGTCATGAACATTAGTTTCACTAAAAAACAGGAAGAATATATCGCCAAACAGGTAGCCTCAGGCGAATATCAGAACAATAGCGAGGTGATTCGAGATGCGTTACGACTGCACAAGATTTATCGTGAAAAGGTTATTGCTGATTTAAGAGCTGAAATTGAAAAAGGATGGAATGGCCCTGATAGTGATATTTCTGTTGACGAAATTATAGCTTCCAGAAAACCAGCTTAATGAACCGATACGTTCTTGCGGAAGCTGCCAAAAATGACCTTCAGGAAATTTATGACTTCGGAATCTATAAATTCGGGCATTCACAGGCTGCTGAATACTTGGAAGGATTGAAGGGATATTTTGAGGCTTTGACGAAAAATCCAGACATCGGCAAATAAAGGGATGAAATAATAGCTGGATTGTATAGCCTTCCCCATGTGTTGCATGTTATTTTTTACCGAATTTTGCCTGACCGTATTCGTATTGTTAGGGTTTTGCATGGGAGAAGTGATATTCCAAAACACCTTAAATAAAAAACTATTTCACATAAGCAATACTTAAAGGCAAACCTTCGCATGGAAGAGCTAATCAATTTGGTCGATGATAACACTCCAATAGATGATCCATTAGCAAAAGAATTTATAGAAGTTTCCAATATTATCGAAGAATATATATGGTTTGGCGTCAATGTTCTTCCAGTCCATTCTCCCTAGGTTACTACTTGCCTTTTTCTCCCTACCCACAAACAATATAGTCAAAAAATATATCAACCAATGATGGTATTTCGTCTTGGATTGGTCTATTTTCTTTCGGAAAACAATTAATTAAAGTGCTGCCTGTTCCATTTAAATCCGTTCAGGGAGCATCATCTTAAATTTTTGCTAATGCAACCATGTTGCATTTGAATATATTTCTAATTTTGGGGAAAAATCAGATGATCAATACCTCCAATCTTTCCTACGCTTATGAAAATGGTCTGGCGTTGGAATTTCCCGATGTTGTGCTTACTCCCGGGGAACATATGCTGGTTGTAGGGCCTTCAGGTGTAGGCAAGACTACCCTTTTGTACATTATGGCCGGGTTGCTACCTCCCCTAAAGGGTACGGTATCCATTGCCGGAACGGACTTACATTCCCTGAACCGCAACCAATTGGACAAGTTCCGCGGACAACATATAGGACTTATCTTCCAACAATATCACTTTATCAAATCCTTAAGCGTATCGGACAATCTTCGTCTGCGCCAGAGCTACCCCAAAAACGAAAATGATACACAAAGAAGACTTGAACTTGCAGACAGGTTGGGCCTTTCCGATCAACTTGCCAAAAAAGTCACCGCATTGAGCCAAGGGCAACAACAACGCCTTTCCATTGCTCTGGGATTGATCCACAGACCAAAAATCATTTTTGCAGATGAACCCACTTCCAATTTGGATGATGCCAACGCCGTAAAGGTCATAGACCTACTCAAGGAAGAGGCCAAAATTTGCAAGAGCAGCCTGTTGATCATTACCCATGATAAGCGGGTCATGTCCCATTTCCAAAACCAAGTCACGCTATGAAACTAGGGTATCTCGCATTTAAAAATATGGTTTCCAAACCGCTCAACCTGCTGTTGAGCCTTATGTTGTTAATATTGAGCGTCTCTCTGGTCACCTTTGTCCTACAATTGAGCCAACAAATGGAAGGGCAACTGAACAAGAACATCGCCCCTTTTGATATGGTCGTCGGGGCCAAAGGAAGCCCCTTGCAACTTGTACTTTCCTCTGTACTGCATATTGATGTACCAACGGGGAACATTAAGCTAAAGGATGCTTCTATGCTCCAAAAACATCCTTTTGTCCAAACCGCCATTCCTGTTTCTTATGGTGATAACTACAAAGGGTATCGGATTTTGGGCACAGAAGCGGCTTACCTTGACCATTACCAAGCCCAATTATCTGAAGGAAGACTTTACGAAAAGTCTTTTGAAGTAGTTGCCGGGAGCAATGTAGTCCAACGATTGGGACTAAAAGTGGGCGACATTTTTATCAGTTCCCATGGTTTGGCCGCTTCAGGTGGTGATGCACACGATGATCACCCTTTTACGATAACTGGTATTTTAAAATCTACGGGCACCGTTCTAGATCAACTCTTGATCACCAATCTGGAAAGTGTTTGGGAAGCCCATGACCATGGGGAAGACGGACATGATGATGAAACTGAAGCCCATGATGATCATGATCATGAAGAAGGACACCACCATGATGATAAAACTGATGCCCACGACGATCATGAACACGGCGAGGGACACCACCACGATGAAGAAACCGATGGACATGACGATCATGAGCATGGGAAAGGACACCACCACGATGAAGAAACCGATGGACATGACGATCATGAGCATGGAGAAGGCCACCATCACGATGAAGAAACCGATGGACATGACGATCATGAGCATGGGGAGCATAATCACGGGGAAAAGGAAATTACCTCATTGTTGGTCAAATTCAAGAACCCCATAGGAATGGTGCAACTCCCCAGGTATATCAATGAAAATACCGCCATGCAGGCTGCCCTTCCTGGTTTTGAAATACAACGTTTAATGGGGCTGTTGGGGTCGGGCGTACAGACCATCAACGGTATTGCTTTGGCCATTTTATTGGTTTCAGGATTGAGCATCTTCATCAGCCTTTTAAAGACCATACGGGAAAGAAGACAGGAACTCGCCCTGTTAAGGACCTATGGGCTTCGCACAAGGCAGCTTCTCGGATTAGCGCTATTGGAAGGTTTATTTTTGGCATTTATTGGATTTGTACTGGGATGGCTTATAGGCCGATTGGGACTATGGTGCGTTTCCCAATTCATGCAGGCTTCATATGGGTATGCTTTGAAAATAAGTGGGCCGCAACTTTTTGAACTTTTGCTGTTGTGCCTTACCTTGGCATTGGCTGCAATTGCCACTTTGTTGGCTTCCCGATCCATTTTTAAATTAAATGTTGCTAAAACCCTATCAGATGTTTAGACCTTCTCTCGTCTTTTTACCTATCATTTTTATTTGCACTTTCGGGTTGGCACAAAACCAATTAACATGGGAAGATTTTGCCGATGTCGATTTTAAACCGGAATATAACGAGAAGTACGGGGTCAACTTTTTAACACCAACATTTGGTAAGAAGATAACATCTTACAAAGGGAAGCATGTGAGCATTAAGGGCTATTTTTTGGACATTTCTGGCAGTGGAGAAGTGTACTTGGTATCCCAGAACCCCATGGCTTCCTGTTTTTTCTGTGGTGCCGCTGGTCCCGAGACCATTGTAGAGGTGATTTTTAAGGAAAATCCACCCTTTAAAACCGACCAAATTGTATCGGTATCCGGATGGCTTGAACTTAATGCCAAAGACGTGGACCACTGCAATTATATTTTAAAGGAAGCCAAAGGCCATTTGGTGAATTGAAACACCTCTGGATTCGCTAGATATTGTTAAGGGAGCGTTTTTTAAAGAACTACTCCATACGCAAACTCTTTACAGGATTTTGTTTGGCTGACCGAATGGCTTGAAAACTCACCGTTATAAGCGTCAAAAATATCGCTCCGATCATGGCCAGTCCAAATATCCACCATTTTAGCGTAATACGGTACTCATATTCCTGCAACCAATTGTCCATTATATAATAGGCAATTGGGACAGCAATAAGGCAAGAGATGGCCACCAACGTTAGAAAATCTTTTGAAAGCATGTTCCACATATTAAGCACTGTGGCCCCCAAAACCTTACGTAATCCAATTTCTTTAGTGCGTTGTTCGGCCACAAAGGATATCAATCCAAAAAGTCCCAAACAGCTTATTAAAATGGTCAAAATCGTAAAAATTGCAGCTAACGTTCCAATACGCTGTTCCGCAACAAATTTTTGGTCATATTCTTCATCCACAAATTGATACTGAAATGGAACTGTCGGAAAATGTTTGGTGAACACCTGTTTTATAGTGGCCAAACTTTTATTGGCACTCTCGTTTGGGTTGAGCCTCAAATAATAATAATTTATAATTCCAAAGCGATCAAAAACATACATCCCGGGCATTACGGATTGATACGGTGACTGCGCGACCATATCTTTGACAACACCAATAATCTTAAGGGGAGGTGCTTGACCATCGATCTCACCGTCCTGTATTAATTGCCCTACCGGATTATCCAGCCCCATATATTCTACAGCAGTCTCATTGAGAAGAACCCCTAAGGAATCTGTAGCCCTATCCCTAGAGAAATCACGCCCTTGGATGATATCAAGCTTTAGGGTCTCTGCATATTCTGGTGAGACCAACGTCCATGC
Organism: Croceivirga sp.; assembly: GCA_965230555.1. Lineage (GTDB taxonomy): Bacteria > Bacteroidota > Bacteroidia > Flavobacteriales > Flavobacteriaceae > Croceivirga. Next base: position 2,192,756 of record OZ246014.1, on the reverse strand, counting down.
AAAACTTTCCTGAAATCCTTCCGGTTTGCCTTTCCAATCAAACCCACTTCTTCTCCACCAAACATCTGTGGTAGGTGCGCTGGATGTAGTCATATTGGTAACTGCTCCGGATTTTACAAATTCTGTGCGCAATAGATCGGTTTTTCCAATAAAATCAGGATCAAAAGTAGGTACTTGTATCAGTCCCTCTTTATCGTAACCTACGGGGCGGTCTTGTGCATGATTGATCTGTTGCATCACAATAACGGTACCAATGATAAAGGTCACTGAAACCGTAAACTGTAATACAACCAGTATCTTTCTGGGCAAACTGGAATATCTACCCACCTTAAAGGTGCCTTTTAAAACTTTCACGGGATCAAAAGAGGATAGGTACAGCGAAGGATAACTTCCGGCCAAGAGGGAGGTAATCACAATAAAGATTGAAGAGGCAATCCAAAACCTGAAATCATCCCATGGAAACACCAAGAGTTTTTGGGCTATTTGATTGAAGCCTTTCAATGAAACCACAACTATGCCCACGGCAATCACAAAGGCCAATAAGGTAATCAAAAAAGATTCACTTAAAAACTGATGGATCAATTGTGAACGCTGCGAACCTATCGATTTACGTATCCCCACTTCTTTAGCCCGTTTCTCTGAGCGTGCCGTACTGAGGTTCATAAAATTGATGCATGCCAACAACAACACAAAAACACCGATAACACCGAATAACCATACGTATGTGACCCGACCACCAACTTGGAGTCCTTGTTCAAAATTAGCACGTAGGTACCAATCGTTCATAGGCAACAAAAATATTTGAGGGTCGAACTCGGCTAAATCCGTGCTGACATTTTTGATAACATCCTGAATGGAACTTGTAGCCTCTTGCATTGTGACATTATTGGCCACCTCTACAAATAGTTGAAAAGAATTGGCCTCCCAGTTATCAATATTGCTTTGCACCCAATCATTGTTGCTCTCATAATGTTTCCAAGGCATAATGAAGGTAAGATCTTTAAAGGAAGTATTAAAGGGAATATCCTCGTAGACGGCAGTAACCATCATATCAAATTTTTTGTCCACTTTAATAACTTTACCAATTGGATCCTCAAATCCAAAAAGGGAATGGGCTGTTGATTCATTGAGCATAATGGAATTGACCTCATGAAGCCCGTCTTTATCCCCTCTAATTATATTAAGATCCAATAGTTCGGGTGCCTCGACTTGCATAAAATTACCTTGTCTTGCAACACTTGTTTCTTTATAGTCCAAAAACTGTTGCATTGTCCACGATGACATCACCAAGTGTCTGAAGTTATGACCATAACTTTCCCGCAAGGTCTGTTCTAGGGGGATAGGCAAAAAAGCATTGGTGTTGGTGTTCCCATTTTGAGTGTTTGATCGGTAAATCTGTGCAATCTTATCTTTTTTAGTAAAATAATTGTCATGAGACAATTCGTCAACGACCCAAAGGCCTATGATCAGGGCTACTGCCATGCCCAAAGCCAATCCACTCACATTGATCATGGCATAGCTCTTGTTTTTTAGCAGGCTCCTCCAAGCTGTTTTAAAATGATTTCTTAACATGATTTTATTTTTGATTGATGAATGTCCTTTGGAAGATAATCAACCTTAGACCAAAAAGATATTCAAGTTTTTCCAAAACTGTGCCAAACACACAAATAACTAATAATAAGCATATTACACTCAAACTCAAGAAGAGAAATCGATATTTTATGTAAAATATATTTACACAAAATGTCCAATAATTATACACATATCTTATGCTTGGATGACTCAGCTATGCTCTATCACAGAATTTTTTTAATCAATCGTGACATCTTTCCCAATCCCAAGGCTTTGTAGACTACGTGCCATATTGATAGGAATTATACTATACGTAGCATGGCTTAATTGTATATTTGCCTTTGCAAATTTTGGGCTATGTTTAGTTTCTTTTCAAAAAACAATTATTTAGTAGACCATCTAGAGGGCTTTGTTGATATTCACAACCATATCTTGCCCGGTATAGATGATGGCGCAAAAAATGTTGGGGAATCCATAGAACTTATAAAAGCTTTCGGGGAATTTGGCGTCAAGGATTTTATCTGCACCCCCCATATTATGCACAATTATTATGACAATAGTCCCAACACAATCAATGCTTCTTTTGAAAAGTTGAAAAAGGAACTCAAAAAGGAAGGTTTGGACAATATCAACATTAGAGCCGCTGCCGAGCATATGATTGATGACAATTTTGAAAACATTCTCGAGGAAGGCAATATAATGCCACTGGGGAACAACCACCTACTCGTTGAAATGTCTTATCTGCAACCCAGTATCAATTTTGAAATAGCTGTCAAGAAAATTCAATCAGCAGGTTTGTTTCCTGTTTTTGCCCATCCAGAACGCTATGCATATCTGCATCAGGATTTCGGAAAGTATGAATACTATAAATCCTTGGGAATCAAATTCCAGTTGAACATGCTTTCGTTAAGTAATTACTATGGGAAAGAAATCAATAAGATAGCTTTAAAACTTTTAGAATTAAGCTTATATGATTATACAGGTAGTGATGTGCACAACCTGAAACATCTAGATGTTCTAAAATCCATTAAAATAGGTAATTGGCAAATAATAAAAATGAAGAACATTTTATTCCTGTCAAATTTAAAACCATAGTCAAGTTTATTACGCCTTAGCATAAAATTGCCACCATTTTTTGTTGCTTGCCCCATAGCCATAGCCATATTTTCTACCATACCCAAGATTGGTCTCCCTCACTGCATTTACCACAAAAGATAAATTCTTTAATTTCTTCTCTTTAATGAGTCTTAATGGATAGTCCAATATTTTCTGCTCTGTTTTGCCAGCCCTGGTAACATATATCACATGATCAGCATAATCATTGAGCAATAAAGTATCCGTCACAGAAACAACAGGGGCAGAATCAATTATAACATAATCATATCTTGATGAGCAAGTTTCAAATAAATATTTTAATCTTGGTGACATTAATAATTCTACAGGATTTGGTGGTATGTCCCCCGAGTAAACAATATCTATTTTGATATCGTCAAAATTTGTGGTCTGAATAATTTCATCAACCTCTAATTCTTCATTGTGTAAATAATCGGTAAGTCCTTTTTTGTCCGTATCCCTAACCTTGTCTGAACCGTTTTTTATTTCTTCAACTATAAAACTAGTCAGTTTCGGGTTTCGGATATCCGCCCCAATTAAAAGTACATTACGACTGGCACTTGCCAAAACAGAAGCCAAATTGGTAGAAACAAAACTTTTTCCTTCCCCAGGCACACTTGAAGTGACCAAGATTATCCCCCCTTTTTTGGGCTTGATATCTTTTTTGATGATATAATCTAGATTTGTCCTTAAAATTCGAAGTGACTCCCCTAATACTGAAGAGCGATTTTTTCCCGTTATTAATTTCTTTTCATTATTTCTAATTCTTGGTAATTCGGCTAAAATTGGAACTTTGTTTGATATTATTTTTTCCAATCCTATTTTATTATGGATTTTATTATCCAGAAAATCCAAAATGTACAATACTGAGAAAGGTATTAAAAACCCTAAGATCAATGAGGCCAACAATACTGCATTCCTTTTGGGGGATACTGGGAAAATTGAACCATAAGCTGAATCAATAACATTGTATTTTGGTGTTGCTGATGCAAATGTGATTTGAGCTTCTTCTCTTTTTTGAAGAAGATATAGATACAAAGACTCTGTTGTCTGTTGCCGCCTTGAGATATCCCTTAAGGCTCTTTCGTTACCGGGAGCTGCATATATTCTTGAATTTATTTGAGATAATTGCTTGCTCAAACTATTAACTTGTAGATTAAGATTATTGGTGACATTGTTCAAGCTGGATCGCATTCCCTTTTTCAAGTCCTCCAGTTGTTGGTCTAATTTAACTATCACTGGGTTTTTCTCATTTGAACTTTCCAATAATCTCTTTCGTTGGCGCACCAAATCATTATATCGCTGGGCAGAAGTTGAAATCCCTTGGTCTGTAAGGCCAACTTCTGGAATTATATCGTAGCCACTCTGACCATCAATAAGATCTTTCATTGAATTAGCAATACTCAATTGAATATTGGCATTCTGTAGTTCTTGTTCACTTGCAGCACTCATATTAAAGTTGACATTTGACTGCGAACCTAGATCAGCAATACCCCGACTGGTCTTAAAGTTTTCTGCAGTTTTATCAACACTGGATAAGTTTGAATATATCTCCGTTATACGATCATCAATAAATGTAGAGGTCTTGTCTGCAATAGCCTTTTTACTTAAGATAGTCTTCGTGTTATTAATATCAATCAACTTGTTTATAATATCTATTGCCCTTCTCTCTATAGCATCGGTAATCGATATATTAATGATATTGGAATACTTTTTATCATTAGGGTAAATTCTAGTTTTTTGCCGCAAAAAATCAGCAACAAGTTCCGCTGGTCTAAGCTCAACCCTTATTTGTTTATTTACGTAACTGGAAAGATTCTCTTTAGGTGTCAAAATCATATCCCCTACCTCTGTATTGACCTTATCGCCAAAATCAAATATAGATTCCCTCTCTTCTTCTATGTCTTTAAACCCAAACGATGTTGAATCAATTATCCTAATATAAAAATCAGCATCAGATGTACTCACTATTGAGTCATTAGACAAAAAATTAATTGCAAAAGGAATGTCCTGACTTGCATAAATTTCTGAGCTCTTTATCTTTCCTATCAAAAAATATTTTATATTAAGATCTAGATCAAGAACAGTTTGTATAAAATTATCTCTAGCAGCTAATGATTCTGCTTCGTCTTCAATCTGTGTTTTATTAGAAGAATAAATATCTAAGTCCTGTAATAGGCTGAGTTCAGAAACCTGATTGGATTCTTCTAAAACCTGAATCTTGGCTATTGCACTATATTCGGGAACAGTATATCTTAAATACAATACAGCTAAAAAAATGAAAAATAAAATGGATAGCACGAACCACTTCCAATTATTCAAACATAAATCTAACAAGTTCTTTAAATCCAATTCAGATTTATTGGACATGGGCTATATTTTTTTTAAATAATGAGTATAATCTTAATTTCTCGTCAAGATAATAACGGTAGAAGTAATCAAAACAGATATTATTGATGCTGCTATTGTAGCCCTTTGATCCAATACTGATTCTGTTTTACCCGATTTGTTGGGTTCAACATATACAATATCATTTTGGGTAAGGTAATAAGCTGGTGACTTCAATGCCTCCTTGGAATTTAGATTGACATCATAAAACACTTTTGCACCGTCAAAATCTCTTTGAACCTGGACGTTATCCCTTCTACCTTTTATCGTAATATCACCAGCTAGGCCCAGTGCTTCCATAATTGTAATCTTCTCTCCATTTACCTCATAGGTGCCCGGTCTATTGACAGCTCCTAGTACTGTAACCGTGAAATTACGGAGCCTAATATTAATTATAGGATCTTTTAAATAATCTGTCAATTTTTCCCGCAACAATTCTGATGTCTCATCTGGGGAAAGGCCGGAAATTTTAACTTTTCCAATAACCGGGAATTCAATTTCACCATTTTTATCCACCAAATAATCCACCTGTTCTGGACTAAATCCACCTTCCGATGCTCCACGAAACAAATTAAATGGTTCACTTGCCTCTGGATCCAATGTTGACACATGTATGCTTACCAAATCGTCAACCTTAAGTTTGGTGACAAATGGAGAGTCATCAACAATAGTCTCATACGCTGTTGCATCTTGAAAATAAACAACATTCTTATTGGTTGAACATGAAACAATCAAAAGAAATGAAAATAAAATAACGGAAAGAAAAAATCTATTCATGTGGTCTTTATGGAGTTTATATGCTTGTATCTATTTGGGCAATAACACTTTTGGGGTTTCTTTTTTAGGCTTTGTCTCATCAAACTTACAAAAATCTGAATTGTTCGAAATGTATTCTGGTACAATTTGCTTCATTAACCGAACCACATTTTCTTTTGAGAAAAGATTTGAGACACACAACTCCTCAATTAGTTGTTTCACCATTGCATAGTCAATTTCCCTCACCTTACTTATCATTATCTTTTCATGATAGGTGGGAAGGGTATTCTCACCGTTTGCCAATAACTCTTCATATAATTTTTCTCCTGGTCGTAATCCAGTGATTTTAATATCAATATCTTCAGGATAGCTCAATCCAGATAGGCGAATCATATTTTTGGCCAAATCGATTATCTTGACTGATTCTCCCATATCAAAAATAAAAATCTCACCACCCTTACCCATAGATCCTGCCTCCAAGACCAATTGTGAAGCTTCAGGTATGGTCATGAAATATCTGGTGATATCTTTATGGGTAACGGTTAAGGGTCCACCCTTTTCCATCTGTTTTCTAAATAGTGGAATAACTGACCCATTGGATCCTAGAACATTACCAAAACGTGTAATGATAAATTTGGTTTTGCCCTTCTGCTGACTACAGCTTATGTACATTTCAGCTATTCGCTTAGTGGCCCCCATGATATTGGTAGGGTTTACTGCCTTGTCCGTTGATACGAAAACAAACTTCTCAACATTAAATTTTAAGGCTAGATCAACAATGTTCTTTGTCCCCGATATGTTTGTTTTAATGGCTTCATATGGATTTCCTTCCATTAAGGGTACGTGCTTATAGGCTGCTGCATGAAAAATCCTATCGGGCATAAATTCCTGAAAATATGCTTGCATCTTCTTTTTATCCCTTATATCGCCAACTATTGGTATAAAATTGTGGTGGCCTATTTGTTTTAATTCCTGCTGCAAATCATAAAGAGCAGACTCCGCTTGGTCGACAACAACCAACATCCGATACTCATATTTGCAAATTTGGCGTACAAGTTCACTGCCTATTGAACCTGCACCACCTGTCACCATTATGGTTTTTCCCACAAAATCTTTTGCTACTTTTTCATTTCTTATATCAATTGGTGGCCTGTCCAACAAATCTTCTATTTGAACCCTTTTAATTTGGGAAATTTTCAATTCGCCATTTATCCAATCTTCAACTGGTGGGACAATCTTAACCTTTACGGGAAGTTCTACCATTTCATTTATCAACTCCCGCAATCTTTTTGATTCAATATTTCGAATTGAAAAAATAATTTCAGATATCCTATTATATTTTAGAAATTCATGGTTTAGGATATCTTTGTCATACACTTTCACCCCATTTATCAGTTTCCCTACCTTGTGCTTACTGTTATCTATAAAGCCAACAACTTTTACTTTTATTTTAGGGTGGTTGGTTAAGGTGTTCAACGTAATTATACCTGATTCCCCAGCACCATAAATCAATACACTTTTGGCAGGAGAAGTAACATCACTAAGCAAATAATCTATAATTACCTTGAAAATATATCTCAGTGCCGTTAATGCTATAAACGTCAACAAACTGTTAATTATGATTATAGATAATGGAACTGTAAATCCAGAAATTATTGAATAGACCCTGTTCACAAGAATGAATACAATAAGGCCAATACTTGCCAAACAGATAGAATTAAATATGACATACACATCCTTGATTCCTGTATGCCTTACGAAGCCTTTATAACTGCCTGTTATAAGAAAAGAAACTAGAAAAATAACATTTACAATGGGTAATTGGTACCAAAGACTTTTTATATCAAAGTCAAAGCTTAGATTAAACCGTATCACATATGAGGCAATGAATGCTACGGTTACTATACCACAATCTATACATAGCACCATCCATTTTGGCGCATATCTTCTAGCATTATTCTTAAAGAACCTTTCTAGCATCTCAATATTCCTTCAATAATCCCTACAATACGCTCAAGGTCTTCTACCTGTAAGTTGGAACCACTAGGTAGACACAGCCCTCGATTAAACAAATCTTCACTCACTCCGTTTTTATAAGCCTTAACACTCTGAAAAACAGGCTGTATATGCATAGGTTTCCATAGCGGTCTACATTCAATATTACTTTCATTTAGAGCCAATCTTATTTGCTCTCTCATATGGTAAGATTCCGTAAGAATACAGGTAAGCCATCTATTGGAAAAGAATCCCTCTGGTTCATCTAAAAAACCTATTCTCTTTATATTTCCCAATCTTTTTTTATAAAAATCATAATTAGACCTTCTGGCCTTGACCCTATCATCCAAAACTTCCATTTGCCCCCTACCAATGCCTGCCAAGATATTACTCATCCTATAGTTAAACCCTATTTGAGAATGCTCATAGTGTGGTGCGGCATCACGTGCTTGAGTTGCTAAATAAACAGCTTGATCCCTTACTTCTTTTGATTTAGCCAATAAGGCTCCTCCCCCAGAAGTAGTTATTATTTTATTTCCATTAAAAGATAAAATTCCAATATCTCCAAAGCCTCCACATTTAACACCATAATATGAACTTCCCAGTGCCTCTGCACTATCTTCAATTACCGGTATTTCATATTTTTTTGAAATCGTTTCTATTTCCTTTACCTTGTAGGGCATTCCAAATAAGTGAACTGCCAATATTGCTTTTGGCTTTACACCTTCCTTCAAAGAATCTTTAATTGCCTTTTCCAAGAGTGATGGACAAATGTTCCAAGATTCCCTTTCACTATCAATAAAAACAGGGGTTGCCCCTAAATAAGTAATGGGATTAGCTGAGCCTGCAAACGTGAAACTTTGACAAAGTACTTTGTCTCCCTGTCCAACTCCCAAAATTGATAGGGCAAGATGAATTGCAGCTGTTCCAGAACTAAGGCAGGCAACATTTATATTGTTACCAACATAAAGCTCCAGTGCATTTTCAAACCCATCAACATTAGGTCCCAAAGGCGCCACCCAATTGCTTTCAAAGGCTTGTCTCACATATTCTTGTTCTGATTTACCCATGTGGGGCGACGACAACCAAATTTTCTTTTGCGTAATGGTTTGCATGGCAAGGTCTAAATTATCTTAAAATTAAATGGAAAAATCTGAATATGTCATTTACGCTATTGCAAAATCGTTATAATCGTCAAATACTCGATTAAACGTATTCTACAATTTGGACATTATAGTGCTGTAAGCGTTTGTTGTAAGGTAGTATTTTTGGTGGTGAACGTAACCATTCTCTCCCATTTTCTCACACAATTTCGAATCCTTCAAAAGGGTTAGAAGCTGGGTTTTGAGGTGGCAGGTATCCCCTGCCCTGGCCCAAAGTCCTGTTTCGGAATCTTCTAAAATCTTATGATAATCCGTATGCTGGTCTATAGATGCCAAGATTGGTTTTTTTGCATTAAAATATGCCAAAGTTTTTGAAGGGATATTAGGTATAGTAAAGTCTTGGCTCAAAGAAACCAACCCAACGTCACATGCTTGCAAAATTTTAAAATAGCTGTCAGAATCCAAACGCTTATCAATAAATTTTACATTAAGCAGGTTATATTTTTCAATAGATTTTCTTAAATGGACAGACTCTGTTCCCGATCCAATAAAAAGGAAAAGTATTTCTTTGTTTTCTTTACAGGACTTTGCAAGGGCCAATAAATTATCTATTCTTTGGGGCTTTCCAAGATTGCCACCGAAGTTTGCGACAAACTTATTCGTTAACCCGTATTTCTTTCGAATCTTATCTTTTTCTTCTTCTGAAATAAATGGCTTAAGACTTCCCCAATTAGGCAATAAATGGAGTTTGTCTGTGTTTACCTCTGGATTATGCTTTAATACATAATCTATGTTCCCTTGAGACATACAGCCAATTAAGTCGGCCACTTTATACGTTTTTTTCTCTAATTTCCTAAAATACTTGTAGATTGGACTTACTTTTTTCATTAAACCAAGATCAATTGCATTTTGAGGAAATATATCCCTAAGTATCAAATAAACTTTTGAGCCATACCGCTTCTTGAACCAATCTGCAAAATTTATTAGGGTAATTGGCGGTGTGGGCATTAACACCAAATCAAACTTAGGGTCAACGCCACTTTTCTTAAAAGTCCTTTTATATTCTAGGGGGAGTATCAAATTGGCTATCCCTTTGATTATTTTATTGCGGGACCATAACCCATAAGCTGGCACGCGAATCACTTTAATGCCCTTTTCAATTTGCACCCCTGTTTGATCTCTACTAATGGCCTCTGAAATTACAACAATCTCATGGCCCCTATCATTAAATTCTGAAATTAGATCCGCATATAAAAAATTTGACTTTTCAAGATGTGATAGACTTAATCCTAGGAAAAAAACTCTCATATGGTAATTCTTTCTTAATACTTACACCAAATTTTTTGATTGATATAATCTGTATACGATATAATGATTCTTACAACCTTTTCACTAACATTGGGCTTTGAATAATCACTTACCTCCCTAAAATTTCTTTTGGGGTTTCTTTTTTGTTGCTCCAATGTTTTTAATCCCTGCAAAATTCTTTCTGGGTTCAATCCAACCATCATTACAGAAGCCTCTTCCATAGCTTCTGGTCTTTCGTGCGCCTCCCTAATATTAAGGGCCCTAAAATTTAATATGGACGATTCTTCAGAAATTGTCCCACTATCCGAAAGAACCGCAAAGGAATTTACCTGCAAGGCATTATAATCCGAAAAACCCAATGGTTTTAAAAAACGAATATTATGATGCGTCTGGAAGTCTTTTGAATTTAACATGTTTCTTGTTCTTGGATGGGTGGAAACAATTACAGGGTAGTCATAGGTTTCTGCAATTCTGTTCAAAGAATCCATCAGCCCATTAAAATTCTTGGGGTTATTTATATTTTCTTCCCTATGTGATGAAACCACAAAATATTTTTCCTTTTCCAATCCCAAATCTTCAAGAACCCTAGAAGAGTCAATTTTATTCTTGAACTGGTGCAACACCTCATACATTGGGCTTCCTGTCTTAATAACCCTATCTGGGGACAAGCCTTCCCTAAGGAGATACTCCCTTGCTATATCACTATAAGTGAGGTTTATATCTGCAACATGATCTACAATTTTTCTATTGGTCTCCTCGGGTACGCGATGATCAAAACATCGATTACCAGCTTCCATATGAAAAACTGGTATTTTTCTTTTTTTAGCGGGGATTGCACAAAGACATGAATTGGTGTCTCCCAACACAAGGAAAGCATCTGGATCAATGGATTCGAGCAAAGGATCGATCTTAACCAGAATGTTTCCAATGGTCTCCGCTGCATTTTTTCCGGCTGCCCCTAAAAAATGATCAGGTTTACGAATACCAAAATCATCAAAAAAAATTTCATTTAATTCGTAATCATAATTCTGTCCTGTATGTACCAACGTATGTTCTATGGCTTCATTTTTATCAAGTGCATTCAACACACATGCTAAACGAATTATTTCTGGTCTAGTACCAACTACTGTTAAGACTTTTAATTTCTTCAATGGTTTAATTTGATTTTGCTATTAGACATTTTCAAAGTACGTATCCGCATCTTGTGGGTCATATGGCTCATTGATCCAAAAAAGGGTTATCAACTCGTCATCTCCAATATTTGTAATATTATGGGTGTACCATATGGGCATATCTACATAGGAAGGCTCATCTCCATTCAACTCATAATCAACCACATGTCCCGTCCCTATTTTTCTTAGCTTAATTAGGGCCTTCCCCTTAATTACGGCAAAACGCTCTGCTTTTCTGGTATGGAAGTGGTTACCTCTGGTTATGCCCGGCACCGTGGTCGAAAATGAAAATTGACCAGGGGTTTGGGTCTTGGCTATTTCTACAAAACTTCCCCTATTGTCTGAATGTTTTATGTACTTTACAGGATAGTGGGATTCTGGGATATAACACCTAAAAGTATTGAACAATGATTTTTCAAAATGGTCTTCCAAATTGGGAAAAACACCATTTTGCATATAATCTGTTTTGAATTGATTCAACAATTCTAAAATTTTTGAGACCTTAACATAATGATTGGGAGAAATAATTTTTTGCCTGCTATTTTTACCTGTAGATTTTCCAAAACCATCTGTTTTGATTGCTTCAATAAAGATTTTGACCAAATCATTGATGTAAATTAAACCAACTTCACCATCTTTGATAATGGTTGGTTCCTCGTCATGGGTTATTTTATGGCAAAAGGTAGCTATTACTGAATTATAATTGGGTTTTCCAAATGGTCCAAAAACATTAGGTATGGTCAAAGAGGTAAATCTTCCACCTGATTCGTTTGCCCATTTTTCAAATCGTTCTTTACCTTCTTTTTTACTTTTTCCGTAAAGATTATCCCGAGTTTCCTGCGAGGAAGATGAAAAGATGATGTGTGGCTTTGCATTAGATACTTGACAGGCATCAATTAAGTTCTCTACCAATGCAATGTTGGTCCGGTAAATTACATTTTGATCCTCGTGCCTATTCATAGCTGCCAAATGTACTATTGTATCACAACCAGAAACAAATTCGCAGAGCCTTTCCGTGTTTTCAAAATATTCCTTTTCAAAGGAAATTAATTCAATATCCTCCCTTAATGTCAAGGTGGTGTACAAATGATTCCCAACAAAACCGGATTGTCCTGTTATTCCTACCTTAATCTTTTTAGAATTTACCATTGTGCTGACCATTTTTGCATTGGAAACCTATAATCATCGTTCTTTGATTCTTCTAGGTCAAAGTTGGAAAAAATTTGCAATCTTGAGTTTGCAGAAGATGCTTTTATTCCCGTAGCAAAACCTCCTGGAACGCTTAAAATTTTTGGGATCTCTTGGCTTAAATCTATCCTGATTGGCCTCAAATCATCTGATGGGGATAGAAAATCATCAACTTCAACAATATTTATTGTAAATGACCCCGTTAAGCAATAAAACCATTTTTTCTCAACTTTGTGGCCCTGCCATGCACGGATTATTTTCTCATCTTTAGGTACAATCTCATAAAACCGTACAACTTGGGTCATATCAAAATCATTTATAAAACGAACTGCTCCCCTTTCATCTTCAAATTGCCCTCCCCCTATCAAATAATCAATTGACATTCAATTGTTCTTTTATAAAGGCTAAATTTAACAATGTGTCCTTTAGCTCATTATCGTTCAAATGCTTGGTATTGTGTGAATGGTAATCCTCTATTGTGCTTATATCGGTTTTACCAACGGAAAAGTATCGACTGTAATTCAAATCCCTATTATCTGCTGGAATTCGATAAAACTCGCCCATATCAACCGCTTTTTGCATTTCTTCCCTTGTACATAGGGTTTCATATAATTTTTCCCCGTGGCGGGTACCTATAACCTTTATTTCGTTATCTGCATTGAAAATTTGTTTTATGGCCTTAGCCAAATCCCCTATGGTACTTGCTGGGGCCTTATTAACAAACAAATCACCTTGGTTACCATTTTCAAAGGCAAAAAGCACCAAATCAACCGCATCTTCCAATGACATTAAAAAACGGGTCATATTTGGGTCTGTTACCGTAAGTGAATTCCCCTCTTTGATCTGATTTACAAATAAAGGTATTACCGATCCTCTTGAAGCCATTACGTTGCCATAACGGGTTAAACAAACAATTGTAGAATCGTTAGGGATGTTTCTGGAAGCTGCAACCGCAACTTTCTCCATTAAAGCCTTGCTGATTCCCATTGCATTAATGGGATATGCTGCCTTATCGGTACTAAGGCAAATAATTCGCTTTACAGCATTGGCCACGGCAGCATCAATAGTGTTTTGGGTTCCAAAAACGTTGGTTTTTGCTGCTTCAATCGGAAAAAATTCACAAGAGGGAACTTGTTTAAGGGCTGCTGCATGAAATACATAATCCACCCCTTTCATGGCTCGGTGAATACTGTTATAGTCCCTAACATCACCAATATAAAATTTTATTTTCGGATTTTTAAGACGATTACGCATGTCATCTTGCTTCTTTTCATCACGACTAAATATGCGTATTTCTCCGATATCGGTTTTCAAAAACCGATTAAGTACGGCATTGCCAAAAGAACCTGTTCCGCCAGTAATTAAAAGTGTTTTACCATTGAATGTCATAAAAAAATGCTTTTGAAAACTTTCTTAATCCAATTTGGAAATAAAATCCACTATCCTTGCACTTGCTTTTCCATCACCGTAAGGATTGTGCAATTTGCTCATAGTCTTGTAACGAGCTTCATCATCCAACAAAACAGTGGCCTCGGAAATTATTTTATTTCTATTTGTCCCGACCAAAATAACCGTTCCTGCCTCTACAGCCTCTGGCCTTTCAGTGGTATCCCTCATGACCAATACTGGTTTACCCAAACTTGGTGCTTCTTCTTGTACCCCACCACTATCTGTAATGACCATGTATGATTCATTCATTAACCATACAAACTCAGGATAAGCCAACGGCGCAATTAATTTTATATTTTCCAGATCACCTAATAATTCATATACCGGTTTTTGCACCTTAGGGTTTAAGTGAACTGGATATACTATTTCTACATCATCAAAACGTCCTGCAATCTCTTTTAAAGCTTGACAAATATTGATAAAGCCCTGTCCATGGTTTTCACGTCTATGGCCTGTCACCAAAATAATTCTCTTATCGGAAGAAATTACCTCTTTCAACTGGTTCAATTCTAGAGTATCAAGGCTTTTTACACGCTCAACACTTTCGTGAAGTGCATCAATGACTGTATTTCCTGTTATGGTCACCAACTCTTTAGATATACCTTCATTGATTAAATTATCATATGAAGTTTGTGTTGGGGCAAAGTGATAATCGGCCACATGTCCTGTAACCCTTCGATTAATCTCTTCAGGGAAAGGAGCCCATTTATTAAACGTACGCAAACCAGCCTCAACATGGCACACTTTAGCCCCTGAATAAAACCCAGCAATACTAGCCGCCATGGTTGTAGTGGTATCTCCATGCACATAAACATAATCTGGTTTATAGCTTTCTAAAACAGGTTGGAGATTTGTGAAAATTGACGCTGTCAATCCATATAGGTTTTGACCTGGTTTCATTAGGTCTAAATCAAAATCTGGGACTATTTCAAAAAAGTTCAAGACTTGATCCAGCATTTCCCTATGTTGTGCCGTTACACAAACTTTAGTCTCAAACCTTTCATCTTTGACAAAAGTCTTTACAAGGGGAGCCATTTTAATGGCTTCTGGTCTGGTTCCAAATATAATCAGGTTTTTCTTATTCATTGGTATAGTTGAATTTTATTGTTGCTTTTTTTAGCATGAAATTGAAGAACCTCTCACTTTAAACAGAACAACGATTTATCAAGAGTTTTGATGTGGGCATGCTTTTTTATCAATTCATCAACAGTAATCGAATTAAAAAAATCCCCAATCGATTCTTCATCGATATCACATATCCACCCCATATCTAATTCTAACGCTCTTTGTCCAACATAGGTGTTTGTTGCACATAAAATTGGGACATTAAAAAAACCTGACTCATAAAACTTGTTGGGCATGGCCACCCTTTCGTTTTCGTGCCTATTGTCATATACCACAAAGTTTATATTGTTGTTCTCATACATGTGTTGCAAATCATCCGGGTTTTTAAATGCACCATTGAATGTTATATTTTCGAATTTATCTGCATGCTGTTTCATTGTCTGGACTATTTCTGAGAACCCATCACCATAGAAATTCAACATCAATTTATCACTGCCAGAAACCACATTGAGTAAATTTGAGATAATCTCTTTATACCTGAAAGCCCCTATATAAGCAATGCTGATCTTGTCTTTTTTCAACTTTTCTATTGGAAAGACCTTATTGTAGGTGGCCAATTTGTTTTCTGTGAGCACTAGGTTTTCCGGTTTAACATAATTCTTGTAATGTGCCTCATAAAACCCCATTGAGGTCATTAAAACCTTATCTGACCATTTTGACAAATACTTATCCACCAACCCCATAATGGTTTTAAATGGCTGCGGAAAATAAAGCCATGCCAAATCACTTATTGCGTAATCGATATGCTTATTAAAAACGAAAACACATAACATTCTCAAATCTATGCCCACTACGTATAGACTTTTCTTTTTCAATCCATGGTTTTTATAGATCAACCACAGTAGTTTAAAGTAATGGGTAAATCTGTTCCAATATTTTAAATCTTCAAGGGTTCCTACAATAGTATACTTTATATTGGCATATTCTTCCAATATCTTATAGTTCTGAACTGAGTGTATTTTTCTGTTAAAACCATAGACATGGACATTATCATACTGTTTAGACTTGTCTATGATAATTTTCAATATTCTTGGCTGTTCAAAAGCTTGAATGAGAAATATGATGTCTTTTGGGGCTCTCTTCATATCATTTAAATTGAAAATGACTGGATGATACTATTTTATTAAGATTGTTTTGCCCTAGTGCCATAAATAACTTCATGGTAGATTTTTGGAAATAACACTTTAAACCAGCCCATTAGATAAAACAAGGGCAATCTAATGGGGAAATGTTTTTTCATATGGTGCAATTGTGAAGTAAAATCCAATCCCACAGGGTTATACAAAAATTTTATACGCTCAGTAAATGAAGATTTAACAAAACCTTCATAGATATCTCCATGGTCATCTATGCATTCCCCTGAAATTCCTGGTAGAACCAATACGGGAATCTTTGATTTAACCGCTTTCATGGTATAATCATAATCTGCCATTCCATGTACATATCCTTCAGACAAAATTCCAATTTTTCCAACAACGGTTCTTGGCACCCACATTATGTTTGCATTACCAAGTTCACAACTAACAGGCTCATCTTCATTTATGGGAACTCTTTGCATTGTACCTAAAAAACGGTTTGTAAACGTTGACCCCCCATAGGAAATTTCCTTTGTTATCAAATCTTTGGTAGCTCCAACATAAATTCCTTCAACACCATGTTCCTTTATACAAAAGTCTTTCGTCTTTATTATCTTCTTAAAGGTTTCTGGGTATATGGTGGTATCATCATTTAAAAGTAAATATGCATCATACCTCCCTTTAAGAGCCTCCCTCCATGAATTTCTCATACCTCCGGCCCAAAAAAGGTTTCCATCTCCTTTTAAGATTTTAACCTTGGGAAACAATTCTTTGACCATTTCTGAAGTCCCATCACTGGATCCGTCATCAGTCAAGAAAACATCCATTTCAAATTGATCTTTAACTTTTACATATGCTTCATACAATGAAGTCAAACATGACTTTGTTTTTTCGGATCTATTGAAACAGGTAAGGAGAACTGAGAATCTTGGCATACTTTTGTATTGGATGGTCCATATAAAAACGCTGCGAATCTAAAATTATTCCTTTTGCCAGAAAAACATTTTTGGTCAACTGTTTTAAAATATGGGTCAAGTTGTTTTATACTTACTGACAACCCCAATAAAAAAGCAAAAAACAACAAAAAAGTCGAATGCACCTTCCAAAATGGGCTCAACCATAAAAACCATATTAAAAGCAAGCGTATAAATTATGAGCTGATGGTTCAGTGCCAAAATCGATTTGTTTTTTCTAATAAAAGCCCTAATCAAAATCAGTGTTTTAACAGTGAATATAATCAGGAGAAAAAAAGAAATGAACCCGCCTATTCTCAAAACATCAAACCAGAAATTATGGGCATGTCCAAATTCATGCTCGCTCCACCCCAATGGTTTTTCAAAAAGGTATTCTATAGATTTTATCCATCTCTCAGTTCTGCCACCACCTGAAGCTAAATCAGCAACAGCGTTGTCTTCCATTCTTCCCGCAAATGCCGATAGCCAATCTTGATCAAAATCGAACTCAATTGTAGTCACAACCCAAAATACCATCAGTAGAAACATTGAGAACATAAGAAAGTTTCTTCTAAAACTCTGTTTGGGCATTACATATATAAGGGATATTAAGAGCGTAATCATAAAAACACCTAATTGTGTGCGGCTTCCAATTCTAAGAACACACATAATGGTAATAGCAAAAACAGCAATTAATAGTCCACGTAAAATAATATTCAAGTTTTTATTTGGAGGAACCAAAAGGGCTGGGATACACATATTCAAAGTAAAATACGCTCCCATCTTTGTTGCGGTCACTGTATTTCCTGTCCAAAAATTAGGGAGATTACGCTCTACTTCACTAAAACCAGACTGACCAAGAGCGGTTGTCACAGAAAATATTCCTGTTGTAGAAAAAATTATTGTCGTAATCAAAAGCATCAAAATTGTAGATCCTTCATTTGCACCAAAAACACTTATAAAAAGTTTGCCCATCAGATAGAAAGTTACTGGAACAATTGCATAAATTATAATATACTGTTTACCCGCAATAGGATCAAATGAAAAGAACAAGGCATATGTTACCGAAAACACAAGAAGCAACAAGCCCATTGAATCAAAATTCTCAACTAAAAAATTCCTTTTTAATATAATTAGACCAAAAAGAAGATATCCGATATAAATGTTTAACTCAAAAGGGTTGAGCAAATAAAGAAAAAACAAAAAAGTTAGAAGAAAACCAATCTCCTTGATTTTTTTTAGCACCAGATTATCTTTTAATTATTAAATAAATTTTTAACAGACTCATTTGTAGAATAATTATCATATTATTTTCTTGGCAATTTAAAAAAGGTTTAAAAAAATCTTTTGCCTAGATAAGAATACAAAAAACATCTTATAGAAGGTAACCAAAACCAAAAAGTAGCCTAGAGAAAATGAATAAAATATTATACAAAAAAGACAAGTTGCTTCTTGTCATTTGGTCAATTTTCTAATGAATTTGGCAGGATTCCCTCCCCATATTTCATCTTCAGGTATTGATTTTGTCACAACAGAACCGGAACCAACAATTGACCTATTCCCTATTTTAACCCCTTTTAATATAATACAATGGGCTCCAATAAAACAATCATTCCCTATCGTAACTGGCAGAATATCGCCAATATCAGTACTCAAATCTCTTCGTTTCTGATAATTTAAAGAGTGAAAATCCGTGTCATATATTTTTACAGAACCTCCTATTTTTACATTATTTCCTATCTCAACTTTTTGTTTACAGAAAATTGTTGAATTTGAGATGCCTGTATCATGCCCAATTTTAATTGTAGCCCCTTGAATCACAGAAAAAACAGCTTGAGTGTCACCCCCTATTGGGTTAGAACTTGTATTTGAATTGATTACTATGTTATTGCCCAAAATAATTTTGCCATGGCCATGGATCTTAAGTTTTCCATTAATAATAGGTTTGTTCCCATAATCAACATTTTTAATTGTTAAAATAAAATGATTATGGACTCTATTTGGTAAATCCAGAAAAAACAAAATAAATTTCTTTAACAAACTCATATTTTCTATCTAAAAAAGATTTTTTTTGGAGCTCATAAATCCATTCCTACTCTTAAAATTTTCCTTTAACCTTTTTTAAAACCCTTTTTACCTTAGCTCTAGTTTCAATCTTGAACAAATACAGCAAATCGTTATAGAGCAGGTGTCTTATGCTATACATTATTTTATTATATCTATTTTCCTTGTTGTTGTTGTTGGCAATGGAACTGGTGTCGTACAAGAACAATTCATCCCCCTCCAATTCATAGATAACATTCAAATCAATTGGCCTCAAAGACCTCTGGAAAGATTTTATTATTTTATAATTTTCCATTGTAGAAGTTAACCAATATCTTTTTGTTGATTCCCCAAGATATCCATATAAATCTACCGATAGATCATTTTCTGGAATATCCAGATATCTGGCCAAGGTTACATTTTCATAAAAAGCATTATACACCCCCTTGCTTTCTTCAATTCTCGCAAAGAAGTACTTTTCCTTCTTTGAAATTAGTAAGGGTACCTGATATCCACTTGTGTTGACCCCCACATGAGTTCCTGTGTCACTAAAATTGGTTGTAAGTGATATTTTAGGATATAAAAAATAAGTGTTGAATTCAATTAAATAAACAATAAAGAACTTTAACCAAGATTTATCCGACCAACTGGAGACATTCTTGGGAATTCCTTCTATTTGGGGAAGAACTTCATGTTTTGCATACCAATTTTTGAATTTTTCCCACTGGTTCTTTGTCCATGCTTGGCCCCAAGAGGATGCAAATTGAAAGTACCAATTGTCGTAACCGTCATCTATGGGCAAAAAGGTTTCACTGGTGTGAACATTTGTTTGATGGTTGTATAGGGAAATACCCCCAATGTAATCTTTATCTTCTGAAAATCTCAAAGCCTCCAACGTATAGAAATAAAAATTGGGAGAAACATAAAGGTCGTCCTCCAAAACAATTATAGATCCATATGTAAGGGACAGATCGCCACACTGAAGAATGTGCTTTCTCAAACCAAGGTTCTCAGATTGATAGTTGACGGTTTTTTCTCCATTTTCCCAATAAAAATCATTGGCTACTTCCAATACATCTTGATTATTTGTTCCTCTATCAACGCTAATTATCAGAGGGATACTTTTGTTTGGGTAATTGGCCTTGGCCAAAGACCCAAGTAATCTAGACAATGAATTTGGTCTGTTAAAACCAACAACCACTATTGGAGCGACACTATCATTCATGTTTAAGCTTGTCATATAGTTTTTCTATATCCACAAACAGAGAAGCATGTTCACCTACCCAAGATTCGGGCTTATTCCACCATTGCAGGTCTAACAAGAAATCTATCTGGTCATTTGAAAAACGTTTTTTAATAATCTTGGCCGGCACCCCTCCCACAATACTGTAGGGAGGCACGTCTTTGTTTACCAACGCATTGGACGCGACAATTGCTCCATCTCCAATACTGACCCCATCCATGATTGTTACATGGGCACCAATCCAAACATCATTACCAATAAGTATGGAGTATTTATCATTTTCATCCCTGTTTGGGGCATACTCATCAAAAAGAGGTATGTCTGTATAGGAAAAACCCATTTGCTTATTGGTGGAAAAGAAAACAGGATGGGTAGAAACAAAAGTATTTGAAGGATGACGTCCAAAAACACAATTGACATGGGGGCCAATAGAGGTATAGCGCCCTATTTTGGCCTTTGAAATTCGTGTTCCTTCCCCCAAGTACGACCCATAACCAATAAATGAGCTTGTTATATGGCAATTATCATAAAAAAAGTTACGCCCCTCGGTAACTACAGAGTAACCAATAAAAACATTGTTTCCGTATTTAAGTTTGAACTTCTTTTTGATTCTAAACTTATTGATGGCAATTGCAATTGTGGTCAACCATCTATTGGAAACAATAATATGTTTTAGTTGTTTGAACATCATTTGCTTTTAGAGTGTTCGTTTCTGCAACGGTTAGGCTACAGCAAATGTTTTTTTCAAAATAGCCTTTTCCCAAATATATGATGAAAATTCGGTCCAACATGTTTGTGCCTCAACAAAGCTATTATTTTCTTTTCGTACTATTCGCTCGATCCTCCCCTTCAACATATCTGAATTTTCAATCAAGTTGGATTCAAGAAATTCTTTTGAATTGACATTGTCCATAAACCATTCTGACAATTGATCCTGCATCCAATCAACGATGGGAGAACTAAACCCGACCTTAGATTTTCTCCAAGTTACTTCCTTGGGCAAATACGGATCTAGAGCATCCCTCACAATCCTTTTTGTATATCCGTTTCCAATCTTACTGGAATAAGGCAAGGAATTTACAAAACTTACAATTCTATGGTCCATAAACGGCATTCGTATCTCCACACTGTTGATCATTGCATAACGGTCATAGTTGCGAAGAAGGGTTGGCAAAATATTTTCATGGAACATAGAATATAGATATTGTGAAAGGTTATCCAATTTCTTGAAAAATGGATGTCCGTTATCTATAGATGGCATTTTTTTTCCAATCATTTTTTTAGCAAGTTTCCTTACCATAAAATCAGTATAAAGTTTTAGGTCCCCATCCCTTTGAAACTGTACTTTATCTTCGTTCATTGAACCTTGATAGATATTTAAAATATCTTTAGTGTTCTTGAGGCTAAAACGGGCATCCCAAAGGCTTTCCAAAGCGCCTTGCTGGTAACCACTAAGAAGTTCATCTGCACCATGTCCGTCCAGAGTGACCGTGGTTCCATTCTCCTTAACTGCACCGTAGAGCATTATCATGGGCAAAGGTGATGTAATATATAGATCTTCGAACAAATAAAAATAATGCTCTAATTTACCCCAATGTTTAAGGGGGTCAATATCTACAAATGTGGCCCCAATACCCAAATGATCTGTGACCATTTTGGCATAATGGGACTCATCCAAAGGCGTCCCGGGAAAAGATGCTACAAAAGCATGCTGCCAATCATCTGAATAACTGTTGTTGTTTTTTGCCAAATTGGCCATGGCTGCTATGGTTGCACTACTGTCCAGCCCCCCGCTCAATGCCGTACCAATGGTTACATCTGAACGCATACGTAATTTACAAGAATCCATGAAGAGCTCCCTAAAACACTCTACCTGTTCCCCATATCCCTTGGGTACCTCAACCAAATGATCCAAAGTGTTCCAATAGCGATAGATTTTAAAATCTCCTTTTTGATAATATCCACTGTGGCCTGCAGGAAATCGTCTGATTCCTTTTATTAAGCATTTTTCAGTTGCTTCGTAGAAAAAGATGTTTTTCCTCATCCAATGAAAATCCTCCGAGACCTCTAAGCGGTCCAAAAACGGGAAAATTGCCTTCATTTCTGATGCGAAAATAAACTTCCCATTTACTTCGGCATAAAAGAGGGGCTTCTTTCCATAGCGGTCTCGTGATATAAACAAACGTTTCTCATAAGAATCCCATAATCCAAAGGCCCACATTCCATTGAATTTAAGCACACAATCATCACCCCACTCCAAATAAGCTTTTAAGAGAACCTCTGTATCTGAAGTTGATCTAAATGTATGTCCAAGTTTTTTTAATTCTTTTTGAATTTCTAAAAAATTGTATATCTCACCGTTAAAGACAATAGCATACCGTTTAGTTTCATCATACATTGGTTGATGTCCATTTTCAGATATGTCCAAAATAGAAAGTCTACGGTGCCCCAAAGACACCTCTCCGGCAATATCTTCAATACCATAACTATCCGGCCCTCTATGGGTCAAAGTATCCAAAGCTTGTCTAAAACAATTGGAATCTGTTGAAGGTACTGTTCCTAAAATACCACACATTTTTCCTGAATTTTAATTAATTATATATGGGGACCAAAATTCTAAGATAATTGGCCAGTTAATTTTGTAAACCTTTTTTGTTAAAAAAAATTGTTTTTGTAAGCTAAGAATTTTGACTCTCCTAAAACAGTTTTCTGTCTTTAAAGACCTGAACAAAAAAAATAGCCCGTATCATCATATAAAAAGAATTTCTACTTCTTTTGAAAAAGAAAGGGGCCAAAACCGAAGCGACAAATTGTGAAATCAAAGTTGCATAGGCTGCTCCAAGTATTCCAAATTTTGGAATCAAAATAATATTAAACAACACATTGGCAACCATGCCCAATGCCAAACAGACAATGTTATACGCTTGAAAGTTCTCACTAATAAACCATTTTTGGTTAGCCACTCCCAAAAAGACAAATATGCTACCCAAAATATGAATGTTGAGTACTGCCGCCGAGGGTATGAACGTCTCACCGTACAGCATTAAAATTACCCAATCGCTAAGTAAAAGAACAGGTAAAACAATTGCCACCCCCAAAACAACCATTAAGTTGTATAACTTTTGAAGTCGTGACATATACAAGCCATAATCAATCATCTTGGCATTTATGATGGCAGGAAAGAGGGAACTACAAATAATGGATGGAATAAAATACCAAGCCTCACTTAAGCGAACTGCTGCAGAATATAACCCCACTTCACTATTACCTAAAAACTCCTTTATCATAACATTGTCTATCCTCATATAGATGGACACAATAACACCACTCAATATCAATGGCCAAGCATCTTTCAACAACTCCTTGGCAACAGACCAAGAAAAACGCCAATTGAATATTGTTAGTCCCGATTTTTGATAAAACCAAATTAGGCCCAGTGCTAGAAAAAAAGTATCAAAAACCAAAACGTATACAAAATAGATCAATGAATAGTGCCCCACTATCAAGTATATTTTAAGCAATGCAGATATAACTACTCCCAATATACCCGTTAGGGCAAAGAATTTACTTTTGACCAGACTGAAAAAATATGAGGTTATAACCCCAAAGCTGTTCAAAAAGTTCAAAAGACCCAATATTACTATTATCTTGTTTGTTCGTTCTTCATTGTCGTTTGAAAAAATACTGATTGCCAAGATGACCATAATCACCAAAGATCCTAAAATTTGCAATCCAAATGAAGACCCCATTATAACGTCCCTCTGCTCTTGGGTCTTTACCAATTCTCTTATGACAATATCACTGAGTCCCAATGTAGATAGAGCTCCGAAAATAGCCACAAAACTTTGGGCATAACTTAACACACCAAATTCAGTTGGCCCCAAATAACGTGTTACCCAAACACCTACACTAAGGGCAATCAAAAGGCGCAATATTTTTTCACCCATGAGCCAAGAGGTGTTCTTTAAATATCGGGTAAACCCTGAGTTACTTTGTAAGTATGTTTTTATTTTCTCCAGCAAAGGTCTATGATTTACAGGTTTTTGCCCTATGGACAACAGGATTGTGCAAGAAATGATCAGCCAAGATAATATTGATACATTAAAGCTATGCCCTCTTTAATTTCAATAGTATGTTTCCAACCTAGTTGGTTCAATTTACCAACATCTGTACGTTTAACCATGGTGCCATCTGGCTTATCTACATTGAAAACAAAATCTCCTTCAAATTCTAGATGGGTTTTGATTAATTTGGCTAAATCTGCAATAGAAATATCTGTACCTGTACCAATGTTGATATGGGTGTTTCTTATTGCAACTTGATTCTTATCATAAGTATCAGAAAAATCCCTTTTTTCCATAATAAAAATGCAAGCATCCGCCATATCCTCAGACCATAAAAACTCTCGTTTTGGTAATCCTGTACCCCATATTTCAACACTTACCTTACCATCGGGTTGTTTTTGAACACCGTATTTCTTGAGCACAGCAATCTTTTCTTCTCTGGTTGATAACCCACTGACCCCTTCAATGGAAAGTTTGTTCAAATCTGAATCAATTAGCTCCCAATCCGAATTTTCAAGAGCCTTGCCTAAATGTACTTTTCTAATCAACGCGGGCAATACATGTGATTTTTCCAAATCAAAATTATCATTGGGACCATAAAGATTAGTGGGCATAACAGAAATGAAGTTTGTCCCATACTGTAAATTGTAGCTTTCACACAATTTTATGCCTGCAATTTTAGCTATGGCATAGGGCTCATTGGTATATTCCAAGGTATCCGTCAACAAATATTCTTCTTTCATAGGTTGTGGACACTCTTTGGGGTAAATACATGTACTTCCCAAAAACAACATTTTTTTGACCCCATTCAAATAACTATGATGAATCACATTGTTTTGTATCATCAAATTGTCATAGATAAAATCTGCCCTGTATTTATTATTGGCCACTATGCCCCCTACCTTGGCAGCAGCCAAAAAAACATATTCAGGTTTCTCGTTTTCGAAAAAATTCCCTACTTCAACTGAGTTTGTCAAATCAAGCTTGCTACGGGTCTTGGCAACAATGTTACTATATCCTTTGGCCTTAAGGTTTTTCACCAGTGCACTACCAACCAACCCTCTGTGGCCCGCAACATAGATTTTAGATTCTGGGTTCATCTTATTCGAAGTAGTTGAGGATGCGGTAACCACCTTTTTTAAGAAACTGTTCTTTTTCCATCACCTTTACATCACTCTGCATCATATCCTTTACCAGTCCTTTTAAATCATATTCCGGCACCCAACCTAATTTTGTTTTGGCCTTTGTTGGGTCTCCGATCAACAAATCTACTTCAGTAGGTCTAAAATATTTAGGGTCAACAGAAAGAACTTCCTTGCCAATTTCCAATTGATATCTGTCATCATTACAAGCTTTAACATATGCTTTTTCATCAACTCCTTTTCCTTTGAATTCCAGCTCAATTCCCACTTCATCAAAACTCATTCTAACAAAATCTCTTACCGTAGTTGTCTTGCCCGTGGCAATCACCCAATCTTCAGCCTCTTCGGCTTGCAATATCATCCACATCATTCTTACGTAATCCTTGGCATGGCCCCAATCTCGCTGGGCATCTAGATTGCCTAAGTAAAATTTATCCTGCAAGCCCATGGCTATGCGCGATGTTGCCCTAGTTATCTTTCTGGTCACAAAGGTTTCTCCTCTAATGGGCGATTCATGATTGAATAAAATACCATTACAGGCAAACATACCGTAGGCCTCCCTATAATTCACAGTTATCCAATAAGCGTACATCTTGGCAACGGCATATGGACTTCGAGGGTAAAAAGGTGTGGTTTCGCTTTGTGGCACTTCTTGGACCTTGCCATATAGTTCTGATGTTGAGGCCTGGTATATTCTGGTCTTTTCGCTTAATCCCAATAAGCGAACCGCATCAAGTATTCTTAATGTACCCAATCCATCGGCGTTACCAGTATATTCAGGAGTCTGAAAGCTTACGTGAACATGGCTCATAGCTGCCAAATTGTAAATCTCATCTGGACGTATTTCTTGAATTAACCGAATTAAGTTGGTACTATCCGTCATGTCACCATAATGCAAGATAAAGTTGCGGTTTTCAACATGAGGGTCTTGGTAGAGATGATCTATACGGTCTGTATTAAATAATGAGGATCGCCTTTTTAATCCATGAACCTCATATCCCTTTTTTAGAAGAAATTCGCTTAAATAGGCACCATCTTGGCCGGTAACCCCAGTAATCAATGCTTTTTTTGCCACAGTATTGTTTTTAAATTACAAAGATGTTGAATTAACATAATAATACAAGCAATATTGTATGAAATGCAATTTTTTTGACCTTAAAAAGTTATTGATTTTAAGAATGTTTTAATCCATACATTTTACCCCATCCCAAAATATGTTCAGCCGTTTAACCACTGTATCATGTAAAAGACGTTTAAATCTATTTTATCGAATTAGTTTTATCAAAGCTTTCTACTGTATTAGTTTTGGCGCTTACAAAGCTATTATTGAATTTTAGTCAGTTCATATGTTATTCAATTCTTTTGATTTTGCAATTTTTCTTCCTATAGTTTTCTTTTTGTATTGGTTCATAACAAAGAATAATCTTAAGGCACAAAACCTTCTTGTTGTTTTTGCAAGTTATCTTTTTTACGGTTGGTGGGATTATCGCTTCTTGACATTGATAGCTTTTAGTTCAATTGTGGATTACTCCATTGGGTTAAGGCTTAATAAAACAAGCAGGGAATCATACCGAAAACTGCTTTTAACAATAAGTTTAATAGTGAATCTAGGCCTGTTGGGCTTCTTTAAATATTACAACTTTTTCATTTCAAATTTTGAGAGTGCTTTCAGTTTTTTTGGTTATAGGTTTGAAGGATATGCTTTACAAATAATACTTCCTGTTGGTATAAGCTTCTATACCTTTCAGACACTTAGCTATACAATTGATGTATATCGAAGAAAACTTGAGCCTTCTAAAGAAATAGTTCCCTTCCTTGCTTTTGTAAGTTTCTTTCCGCAATTGGTTGCGGGCCCTATTGAACGAGCAACAAATCTTCTGCCACAATTTTCAAGGAAACGGTTTTTTAAATATGAAGACGCTGTTGATGGAACGAGACAAATCTTATGGGGGTTGTTCAAAAAAGTGGTGATTGCCGACCAATGTGCTTTTTATGTCAACTCCATTTTCGATAACTCTGCCGAACATGGGGGCCTAGTTTTAATCATCGGTGCCTTGCTGTTTGCTTTTCAAATCTATGGGGATTTTTCAGGTTATTCGGATATTGCCATTGGTGTTGCAAAACTATTTGGTTTTAAGCTGATGCAAAACTTTGCTTTCCCTTATTTTTCAAGGGATATAGCCGAATTTTGGAGAAGGTGGCATATTTCCTTATCTACATGGTTCAGGGATTACTTATACATTCCTTTAGGGGGAAGCAGGGGAGGTATGCGCATGAAAATACGAAACACCTTTATTATTTTTATAGTAAGTGGGTTTTGGCATGGAGCAAATTGGACCTTCATTTTTTGGGGAGCATTGAATGCTGTTTACTTTTTGCCACTGCTTTTGTCAAAGAAAAATAGGAAAAACCTTGACAATGTGGCTGAAAATACAATTATGCCATCATTGAAAGAGTCAATGCAAATTCTTGGCACTTTTGGAATTACCCTCTTTGCTTGGATATTTTTTAGAGCAGAAAATTTGCCACACTCATTTGAATACATTCAAAATATCTTCAGACCAAATACACGTATTCTACAAATCGACCCAACCATATATGTTTTTTTGTTCTTTTTCTTAGCTTTTGAATGGATCGGAAGAAAAAAGCAATTTGCAATTGACGGTTTGGAAACAATCATATCAAGGCCCATTAGATGGCTGTTTTATATAATACTATGCGTCTCCGTTATTGGTTACATGGACAATCAACAAGATTTTATTTACTTCCAATTTTAATCTGATGAAAAAATATCTCATAGAATTAACCCTTATTTCCACAATATTCTTCATAGGCTGTTATCTACTTTCTGAGATAAAATTTTCAGATGAATTCATTGTACATAAAACTATAGACACTCATTACAAAAAAGTAGCTTGGAATATCCATATGATCAATGAAAGAAAAGAGGACATCAATGAAAGTATCATCTTTTTTGGATCTTCGATTACTCAGGGAGGGATTAATGATTCGCTATTGACTTCAATCGGAATCAAATCCCTGAACATGGGGGTGCCACATAACGGTAATGAGCTTTCACTATATTTTCAAAAGAGAGTTTTGGAAAATTCATCACCAAAAAAAATAATCTACTTAAAAGGGAAAATCCCATATGTAGGTTTACACAAACTTACTCCTCTCCTTTATTCTTCATCCAGTTTATTGGAGATTGGACAAACTGTCAATTTTGATTTTTTAAATTTCATTTTCAAAAAAGCAAGACTTTCTTTAGAATATTTTTTCTTCATGCTCAACAACAAGAGGTTGCTAAAAAACCAAAACTCTAAATTTCAATCAAATGGATTTGGGCAAGTCAACAGTTACAACCAAATTGATGAAGACATCTATCAAAATACCATTAACAGCAATATAGATGAAGCCCTAAATCTTTACATGAATGATTATCTGTTTGAAAATGAAAAAAATAGGAATAGGGTTATCAATGATTTAAAAAGATTAAAACGTAAGCTTACGGAAAAATATTTTCAAAACAATTTTTTATTTAATCAAAAAAACCAAGAAAGGTTTTTGTCCAATGCCATAAATCTATCAAAAAGGAAAAGTATAGGTTTTGAAAAAGTTTATATTCCAATATTGATTGATTGTAAAATAAATGGAGATTATAATAGGAATTACTATAAACCCAGTAATTCAGATACGGTTAAACTTATTAAAAGTGATAAGTGTAATTTTCTATTAAAAAATGAATATTGGGAAGACAAGAATCATTTAAACCAAGCTGGGGCCGATATTTTTACAAAAACAATGGCCCCATTAATTCAGCCAACCTATAATGAGTATTAGTTGTTTGGGCCGATTAGAATTTCTCCCCTGTCGGGGATTACATTAAAAACCAAATATTTCTTAGCAACTCCATTGTCATCCTCTTCGGTAATATACGACTCTCTAATTTCCCCGTTTTGAATTACTTTGACCGCTGAGTTGTTCCACTCTCCAGGAATTTCTTTTTGAAAGGAAATCGGGTAGTTATAGATTCCATTATCTAAATTATCGATATAAGATAAAGTTATTTGATTTTCGTTTTCAGAAATTATTTCCATTACCGCACTATTTCTTTGCTTAATATATTTTATAACATTTACAAAACTATCAACCCAGAAATCTTCTTTATTCTCACTCAAAAAGGCTAAATGTTGGTCAAGTACATCTGAACTAATCGTAAATCCCCCAGCCCCATCAATCAGATGAAATAAATAAACCCCCCAACCCTTAGTTTGAAGCGCAGACCGAGCAATTGAGTTAAGACTTTCAGTCGTATTATATGAAGTCCCTTCTCCGCACAAAAAAGATGCTATATTCATAAAATCATTAGGAGTAGACCCTTCAACTGTACTTTGACAAGATCTAGCAGCTATATAATACTGCTCGGTCAACCCAAAATTTTCTGTAGAACAGTACGGATATGCAAATGTGTTACAATCTGCCATGCCCAAGTTTTGTTCAATTAGCTCTTTTGATGTTTTAAGTTCTGCCTCAATTGCTTCATAACCCATACCATTGAAGTTAGGGTGACTTAACGTATGACTCCCAATCTCATGCCCATTCAAATAAGCTTGTCTATATTTTTCCCAATTGTTTATCTTATTTGGCAGCATGAACAATGTGGTATTCATATCATAGCTGTCAAATAATGGGACTGCAATTTCAATTTGCTCATTGTAGCTATCATCCCACGTATGTGATATGGCAGAAGAAGCAAAATTTTTCCATGTTGCAATGGTGATGGAAGGGTCTATTTCCGAGTTCCAATTTTCTGTTTGGGATCCAGTATCTTCATCTGAAGATTCTTGATTTTCTTCTTGTTCTTCACTATTCTCTTCATTTTCTTCAGAGGAATTTGTCTCATCATCATTTTCAGAATTATCTTCAATTACCTCTTCCAAATCTTCTTCGACAAGAATAACTTCTTGAAATATTTCACCATCAGCACTGCATGCGCCAATCAGAAAAACAACACTGATCATGTATAAAAGCATATGTTCGTTAATTTTCATGTAAACTCAAATAATGAAATTGTAATTAGCAACTATTTACTTTATTCTGCTGTAGATTTAAAATGATTACGATAGACACAAGATTATTCTACAGAAATGAGACTTGAATTATCACCATAACTATTTTCTACAACAACTCCTTTGTCTGATCCATTCACCGTAATGGATCCTGAACCTGAAGCACCATTAATGGTACAATTCTTAATAATGTTTGAACTATCAAAAGAAGAACTGCTTCCTGTTCCAATATGAGCAAACACTTGACCTGGTAACGCTCCGGTATAGTTAACCTTAATATTATCTAAAGTTAGGTTTTGAACATTTGATGAAGAGCTTACCACAACTCCCCGGAAAAGCGAAAATGTGTTTTGAGCATTATAATTTATGGTGCTATTTTTAAAAACCACCTCACTTGAAACTGTCTGGCTTGTATAAGCGCCATATCGTATTACCCCTACGTAAGTTCCAGGGTTATACCCCTGCCAGTCATAATTAAAAGTATTTTCTTCCATCACCAAAGCTTCCTGAGGAGTAAAATAACTCGAAAATTGAATTCCACAGTTATTAAATTCATTATTTTTTATTGAATTGTTGACAAGATTACCTGAGTAATTTGCATCTCCACCTCCCAAGTACAATCCGACATAATTGGCAATATCACTAAATGTAAAAGTGTTGTTTTCAATTACTGCATTTTCAACCTCTGTCAACGATAGTGCATGCATAAAATGAACTCCAGATGAGACGAACTCGCAGTTAACAACCTCGGCATTCAAATTATTCTCGCCGCTAGTACTAAAAATACCCAACATGGTCACAGCTTGACCATTGAAATCTTGATCTACTCCTGGAGCTTCAAAATAACTGTCGTAAATATGAACGTTGGAAGCGGTTATTTTTGCTTGGCGCCTCTTTGCAAATTTGTAGGTTTCGTTTATCAAATAAAAATGTACATTATTTGTTTTAGATAATGAACCCCTTGGAGCAATGTACACACATTCTGCATCATCACCCTTCATGTTGGTCATTACATTATCCTCAAAGTAGACATTGGCAGTACCTGTTTCTTCAAGTTCCATCCAAACTCCTTTTGACAACCCATAAACATCATTAGCAATACCATTGCTATCGGACTCAATATTATCTATATTGCACCTATACATTTCGCCTTCTTCAAAACCATATGATTGAGGATAAAGATTTATTCTGAAAGCAATTGCTCGTGCATTTGAGGTAGAATGATAATCGTATATATTTAAATCTGCAAAATAATATCTTTCTTGTCCCCGCAACCAAAAAAGCCGCCCATAAACCTCGCCCCCGTCAAACTCGCCATTATATATTTTAGGTGATAAGTTGGTGATATCAAAAAGATAGTCCCTATCAAAGCTGTTTATTTCAAAAGATGAGTTGTCATTAGTCAATATTTTTGAACCATTCATGTCCCAATCAAATGTTCCCTGTCTATTATAAATAGAGGGAGCATTCTTAAGATATAGTCCATCTTCTCTGCCTACAGCATATTTTGAATTGTTGATCATGGCATCAATAGCGGCCGTATCATCTGTTCCATCATTTGAAAACCCTCCAAATATGTCAGGGCTCAATCTTGAAAGCTCATAAATTCCATTAAAATTTGTTTCGCTTGAAAAAGCCTGTTCTCCATTGTTTTCAATATAGGCCCCGTTAAGATTTATATTGGTGCCGCTAATTACACCCCCATCAGGCTCAATAGTCTGGTTAGCAGCAAAAGTACATTCTGAACAATCAAAAGAATTAGAAATAATCGCCCTAAAATTTTCTCTTGATGAATCCATAATCTCAGCTGCAGATTTTGGGTAATAAGTTCCTTCTATGCTATTTGGGTTATCTAAATTATCAGGTGTGTTAAAATCGTCGCCATTTGAACCTTCAGTGTTTTCTTCACCTGTTTCATTTTCTCCCTCTTCACCTGAACTATCGCCAGATTCTGTATTATCCTCACTTCCGGTGTTTGAGCCATCATCTGTTTGCTCAACATTATCTGCTTGGTCGTTAATATTATTATACAAAAAATCTTTATCCCTTGAACATGAAAAAAGCAACAGAAAAAGAATAACAATGGGATAACAAATTAAATTGGAATTAACATCTTTCATAGCTGCAGTGGGGTTTGTTTGTTTAAAAATACTTTCTGTATATAGTGTCATCGACATATGATATTATTATTTCGACAAACTACACTATTAATACGTGGTAAGGGAAACTTTAGATGCTACAAACATAAAAAAATCGATGAAACACATCGATTTTTTGTTTATTATATAATTGTAAATCAATCGGTTAATCAGTTCGTAGTCAATGGTGTGTTTCCCTCACCAAAACTATTGGTAATGACAACGCTTTTGTCCGATCCTGTAACAAAAACCGCTCCCGCACCACTTGCTCCTGTTATGTCACAATCAGTTATAGTATTTGAGCTATCAAAACTAACCGATGTACCATTTCTGCCAGCATATGCAAATGCATATAAGGGAGTGGCACCAGTCCAGTTTATATCAACATTATCAAATACCCAATTTTTTGGTTCTGCTCCCCAAGTGTTAAATACTCCACCAAATATGCTCGAGGCAGTTTGCATATTTACATTAACAGTAGTGTTTGAAATTCTAAATGTTGGGCTTGTGCCTGAAAATTTGAACAATCGGACAACACCAATGTATGCTCCGGTATTCTGCGAATATGTAATATCAAAATTGTTACCATCTACAACGGCACCTCCATCAATAGGGTCATATACGGAGTCTATATGAATAAATGTATTTGTTATTTCATTATTGCTCAAACTTACCGAACTTGAAATATCACCCGAATAAGGATTTGAAATTCCCGTACCGAAACCTATATAAGAATATGCTGTAAATGTATCGCAAGAAATTTTATTATTTTCAAAAGTACACCTACTGATATCTGTAAACCCCAAGGGGTTGTTTTGCGCATTGCCCGCTATCCTAATTTCATTGTTTGTAAATACTACATCATCTAAGGGTTGATTATACCCACTTGTGCTAAAAACATGAACCAATGTTGCCTGGGCCCCTGGAAAAATTGGAGCATTGGCCGCACTCTCAAAATAACTGTTGGTAACATATACATTTGAAGTGGTAATTTTCATTGCCCTTCTTTGGCATCCAATATAGCTTTCATTATCAAAGATCAAATTGGTTCTACTTTCCTGATAATTGTAAGACCCCCCCCAAAGTTTATCGGAATAAAAACCCTCGGCATCATCACCGTATACATTTTTAATGGTATTGTTCCTGAAATAAATATTTGCTTCATTTCCTCCCGATAGACTAGCCCAAATCCCTTTTGATATTCCAAAGGGAGCATTATTGGCATTGCCATCACTAAAGGCCCCTATATTTTCAATATTTGTGTCCGATATGAGACCATTAACAAAGTTGGTGTTTGAATCTGCCCGTATATCAAGCTTAAATGCAACACCTCTTGCATAAGCATTTGCAGGGGCAAAATAATCATGGATATTTAATTCGTGAAAGATAAATAGGGTGGTTCTATCCACTCGAAATAGTCGACTGGCTATATCGTTTCCATCAAATTCACCATTAATGATTGCCGGTTCCAAGCCATCAAAAAACATTAAAAACTTGGAATCATTGGAAGTAGATGATCCATGACTTAATGCATTTCCACTGTTGGTTCTAACTATGCAATCATTCATATTCCAAACGAATGAACCATTTCTGCTATATACACTTTCTTGGTTTTTAATGTAAACAGCATTAGATACCCCAGTACCAAACTGGCTGTTTGCAATCATCGCATCAATGGCGGCATCGTCAGAAGTGGAATCATTTGATTTTGCACCAAACAGTTCGGGAAACACCCATGAATCCATATAAACAGCTGAAAAGGTAACTGTAGGATCAAAAGCCTGATCGGCAACCTCATCTATAAAACTTCCATTCAAATTTATATTTCTCCCTGAAATAACCCCTCCTTTTGGGACAATTAATTGGTTCCTTGCAAAAGTACACCCAGAACAGTCAAAAGAATTCTCTATGATGGCCGTTTTACCCTCATTCGAGGAATCTGATATCTCGGATGAAGATTTGGGGTAGTATACGGTTCCCCCGTCTGGTTTTGTCGCTGTAGGATTCAATGGCATCCAATCTGGTAGTCCATCGGGCAATTTATTGATATCAGAATTTATAGTATCATCTCCATTACCTCCATTATCTCCTGTACCATCATCACCTCCTGTGTTAGAATCTCCATCACCATTGTTGGAACCATCATCTGAATTTCCATCAGAATCGCCATCTTGGCCATCTGATCCATCTTGACCGTCGTTGGAATCAATATCTTCCTGTTGATCAATCACATATTCATAAAAAAGATCTCTTTCATCTGTACAAGAAACACTTAATAGTAAAAACAAAATCAGGGAAAGCATGGTTATAGATATGGAGTTTAAAATTTTATCCATGATAGTGGGGTTTTATCAGATTAAATTAATAATACATTACCGTCAAACCGTTTAAAGGGTATAAATATTCGACGAATTACACTCTTGTTACGTCACGGGAATAAGTTTAGACTTTCTCAAAATCAAAAAATCGATTAACTACATTAAACTTTAACATAATAGAAAAATTATACCCAGAATCGTGATATTTAACTTCATGACCAACCACAACCAGATTTTTTTTCATGCTCAAACTGCAAAGTTAAGCCTTACTCAAAACCATTCATTATCAAACTACATATTTGACTTTGAGCCTATTAAATATTTTCGGTTAGTGACAATAATTTAGAAGTCTTGCTATCAGACGATGGTCCCTTTTAAGCTTAGTTGCTTATTTTATTATTTACAATAAAAATTTAGCATCAACTTTGCAATGAGAAAGTATCCTGCATTATTCATTGGTTAACTTTTTCTTTGCTTTAATTGTAAAATAAAATTCCAGACATGAGGTTTATTTATGTATAAAACCGGATTATTTTGTAAGAAAATACCTTCTATTTAAGATGGTGGTATTGAGACAACAGATAAGTAAGCTAACAATCAAAATATTAAAAAACAACAAACTATAATGATAAGAGAAAAAGCATTTTTGTTTCTGGATGAAATAAAAGGTAGTTCCATTAAGAAGAGCTTGTTAGAGATTGATTGTGTTCTAAAGAATTTCAATAGCGAAGAATCCATTTTGTTACGTAAAAAAAACTTGGCTAACATTTTGAACCATTCCATAGAAAACACAAAGTTTTATTCTAACCTAAAAGGCCATTCTTCACTATGTGATTTTCCAATAATTGACAAACTGACCATTAGAAACCATTATGAGGAATTTAAAGCTAAAAAGGGTTTTGAAAAGCCTTTGCTTCATGTACAGACAAGTGGATCCACTGGCACTCCATTTAAAATAATCCAAGACGGCATAAAACGAACTCGAAATACTGCAGACACCTTGTTTTTTGGTCAGAAGGGAGGGTATACATTGGGACAACCCCTCTTCTATTGTAGAAAATGGAGCGCTTACTCCTCTAAAAGTCTACTGTCTAGATTCACCCAAAATGTCATTCCTGTAGAAGTCTCAAAATTTAGTGACGACTACCTACAAAACTTGGTAAGAATAATCTCAAAGAAAAAAGGCCCAATTGCATTTATTGGATATTCTTCTGCTCTTACAGATTTTTGCCGTTATCTAAAAAAAACAAATTTTGAGTCCAGCACCAAAGTATCTTCTGTCATTGCTATGGCAGAAGCCCTGAACCCAAATACAAAAAAAGATTTGGAATCTATATTAGACACCAATGTTTTGTCTAGGTATAGCAATGTTGAAAATGGAATAATTGCCCAACAGATTATTGGGGCTGGCGATAATTTCCATATTAACTGGGCCAGTTATGTTGTTGAAATTCTTGAAATAGATACCGATAGACCTGCTGATTATGGACAACTGGGTCGGATTGTAATAACAGATCTATTCAATTATAGCATGCCCATGATCAGATACGATACTGGTGACCTTGGGGTGATGGAAAAAGATGAAAATCAATTCAACAATGCGCCTGTACTGAAAAAAGTTGAAGGTAGAAAAATGGATGTTCTTTTTGATACCCAAGGAAATAGAGTATCTCCGTTTATAGCATATGAACTTCAAGTTTTTGATCAATTAAAACAATTCCAGATTATACAAACAGATAAAAAAGATTATGAAATACTCTTGAACATAGAAAAGCTTTTTGACGAAGAACATAACGTAAAAACCAAGCTTCAATCGTTTTTGGGAAAGGATGCCAATATTAATTTTAAATATGTAGATGAGATACCTAGACTGTCTTCCGGAAAACGTAAGCTTACCTTGAACAACTATTATATAGAAAACAAATAAAACAATTCTAATCTTAAGATACCGCTTTAAAAATTATTGTGGTTGTTTTCTTGGATTGAACATTAATTCTTCAAACAATAACTTCTTTTTATGTATGCTACATTTTTTAAAAGAATATTGGATTTAATCATGTCTTCCATTGGCATACTCATCTTGTTTCCCGTTTTTACCAGCACTTATATTGTGTTATGGTTCACAAACAAAGGGCAACCTTTCTATTTCCAGAAAAGACCTGGAAAAGACGAAAAGGTGTTTGAGATTATTAAATTCAAGTCAATGACAGATGCTGCCGATCCTTCTGGAAATTTGCTTCCAGATGCCGATCGATTAACTCCCTTCGGTAATTTTATACGAAAAAGTTCAATTGATGAAATACCGCAATTATTCAATGTCCTTAGAGGAGATATGAGTATAGTGGGGCCTCGTCCTCTTAGAGTCAGGTATCTCCCCTATTATACGGAGATAGAAAAAATTAGACATACCGTTAAACCAGGCATCACTGGATTGGCCCAGGTGTCTGGAAGAAACAAACTCAATTGGGATCAAAAACTTGCCCTTGATGTAGAATACGTAAAAAAGTATACGCTATGGCTAGACATTGCAATTATTTTAAAAACGTTCAAAAAAATTTTCCATGCATCGGAGGAGGAAATCATATTGAACGCCAAAATGGATGCCCTAGATACATATCGTTCCACATCTTATATAAAATAAATAACTTTTTAATTAAAAAAATCCCCATGAACATATTGATTACCTGTGCTGGAAGAAGGAATTATTTGGTAAGATATTTCAAAGAAATTCTGAAAAATACTGGTAAAGTAATTGCCGTAGACAGCCAACTCTCCGCTCCAGCATTGGTAGATGCTGATATAGCTTTAAAAGTTCCATCGATATATGAGCCCGATTATATTGAAACAATAAAAAAAACAATAAACGATTACGAAGTAAAGGCGTTGTTTTCCGTGAATGACCTGGAACTTCCAATTCTTTCAAAGTACAGGAAAGAACTCGAATTCCATGGTGCCAATGTTATTATCTCAAGTGAAGAGATTATAGACATTTGCCTAGACAAATGGAAAACCTTCATCTTTTTCAATTCAATGGGAGTTCTTACCCCAAGAACTTATCTGACCCTCGAAGATGTTAGAAAGGCATTGCTCTTAAAAGAAGTATGTTTCCCTTTAATAGTAAAACCCAGATGGGGAAGCGCTTCAATTGGTGTTGATGTTGTTGAAAATGAAGAAGAACTGATACTTGCCTTCAAAATGCAACATATTAAGATAAAAAGGTCTATCCTAAATACAATTAGCTCCCAAAATAGTGAAGAAAGTATTGTCATACAGGAAAAAGTTGACGGCGACGAATATGGCATGGATATTTTGAATGATTTCAACGGAAATTTTTACGGTGCTTTTGTAAGAAAAAAATTAGCAATGCGATGCGGAGAAACAGATAAAGCAATTTCTGTTATAGATTCGAAATTCACAAACATGGCCA
The DNA here is from genome assembly GCA_965230555.1 of Croceivirga sp. Classification (GTDB taxonomy): domain Bacteria; phylum Bacteroidota; class Bacteroidia; order Flavobacteriales; family Flavobacteriaceae; genus Croceivirga. The sequence continues at coordinate 2,154,111 of OZ246014.1, read as the reverse complement.
AAAAAATAGCTCTTAAAACAAAACATATTGGAAATATGGATTGCGATTTTTTTGTACGTGGGGACAAAATTTATTTTTTAGAAATGAATCCACGATTTGGTGGCGGCTATCCATTTTCCCACAAAGCCGGAATTAATACCCCTGGCATCTACATTTCATGGTTGAACAATGAAAAAAACGTGGATGGATATAACAAATACAAAGCAGGGGTCTCCTATTCAAAATATGACCAACTAATGATGATTCCAAATGAGAGCTTTAGCGAGGTTGATTTATCGACATCTCTATTACAACCATAGACAAAAAACTGAGATTGGATAACGTTATTCTAAACAACAAGAATTCATTTAACCCATACACTTTATCCAAATATGTACAGGACATCTATTAAATTGGCAGGCCATCCCAAAAAAAATCCGTTTTTTTGACATCAAGATTCCGTTTTACTACATTTGGTAAACCATTAAAATCAAACACATTAACCAATCTTAATAAATGGAACCCACCCATTTACAACTGTCCGTTATTGAATTATGCAATGAGGACAATAAGGCTTTTTATAAAGATTTAGTAATAAACAAATTTAAAAATCCATATTACTATATAGAATACATCCAATATTACTGTAAATTTCCCAACAAGCTTATTGTTTTCTTATTATATGATCACGAAGAGCCTATTGCATTAATGCCAATCATTCTAAATTCCATTCCAGATACTGATTGTTTTGATTCCATTACTCCGTATGGGTACAGTGGACCACTTTTCAAAGAAAGTTTGGATGAGTCATATATTGACTTTTTTTGGAGCGAAATAGATAAATGGTACTTGACCAATAATGTCATAACGGAATTTGTTAGGTTTAACCTCCTCAACAATCATATAAATTATCCGGGCGAAACAGTCAAGACCTTATTGAACGTTTGTGGAGCCATCAAAGAAAATTTTGAAGAGCAATGGAATTTCTTTGATAAGAAAGTTAGGAATAATTATAGAAAAGCTACATCCTTCGATTTAAGCTTTAAATTTTATAAAGGAGATGATTTAAATGAAAAAATTGTTGGCGAGTTTTATAATATATACCATAAAACAATGGTAAGGAACAATGCCAAGAAATCACTTTACTTCTCTGAAGATTATTTTAACCGTTTGATATTAAACAACGTGAGGGATTTCTCCATAGCTCTAGTCTATTTTAATGGGATTGCCGTATCAACTGAGTTACACATACAGTGCGGAGATTGGATCTATGCTTTTTTAGGGGGTACAGACCATTCATTTTTTCATACTCGACCAAATGATTTTTTACGGGTAGAAGTCATTAAATGGGCCATAGAAAATGGTAGAAAAAAATATGTTTTGGGCGGTGGGTTAAAAGATTACGATGGTCTTTATAAGAGCAAAAAGGCTTATTTTCCAAAAGATGATGATATGATTTATTATACCGGAAGAAAAATAATAAACCCTGTCATTTATGAGTCTCTTGTCTCTAGAAAATTTGCTGAACATCCAAAAGAGATAGATTTTTTTCCGTTATACAGGTACGCACATAAATAGTTTTTTATATTCTGGGCAAAACAAGCCTTAAGGCCTAATTTGTACCATCAAACGTAGACATATTTAAATTTTCCGAACTGTTTACCCCATCCCTTATAAGGACTTTCAGAATTGTCTTCAGGATAATTCTTACATCCAATATAAAAGTAAGGTTCTCCACATACCAAACATCTAATTCAAATTTTTCTCCCCAGTTAATGGAGTTTCTTCCATTTACCTGCGCCCAACCTGTGATGCCCGGCCTAACTAAATGTCTCTTTTTTTGTGTTTCATTGTATAGTGGAAGATATTGTATCAATAGTGGGCGTGGACCAACAATACTCATATCTCCTCTAAGGACATTAATTAATTGCGGTATTTCATCCAAAGAATATTTTCTGATAAAATTTCCTGTTTTTGTTACCCTAAGATGAAAAGGCAGAAACTCTCCATTTTCATCTTTTTTATCGTTCATTGACTTGAACTTTATCAGTTTAAATATTTTTTCCCCCTTACCAGGTCTGCCCTGTGTAAAAAAAGGTCTTCCATTATTGGTAAACAACAATATTATGAAAACCGCTAAAAAAATCGGTGATAATAGAACTAAACCAATAATGGACATTAATATATCCAAAAGGCGTTTAAAAAAAGAGCCGTAGATCATACACAATGAATTTTATTGAATTCTGGTTATTTTTTTGTTCTTTTTTTGAATAAGTTTCGAATTGAAAAAATGGCTTCATGGTATTTTGTGTGAAACTCATTTTCCCTAAGAAATTGTTTAACCCTAAAAAAATTATAAACAACCAGAGCGGTAAAAGTAGCCTTTAAGGATTTTGAGTCGTAAAAAATATGATAGTCAAAACCATATTCAAGATTTCCAAACCTTTTTTTGTAATCAAACTCACCTTTTGAAAAATCGTATGTTCCCACTTTGTTTTCAATGCACCATTCCACTTGGGCAATATTGGATACCAGACCTAAACTATATTTAGAATAATTGATATCAAAAGCCGGTAATACCAAAAAATACACTTCCCCATTTGTAAAGTTCATTGAAATTGAAATTGGCTTGTCCTTATCATAAGCAACAAATACAGATGCCTTGTTGTTGCAATACAAATTGTATGAAACTTCTTCAAAATATTCCCATTTGGCAGGGGTGAGATAGTGATTGTTCACCTCTTTTTCATCATACCTATCTTTCAGTAATTTGTTGAACGACATAAACAGGTTACTGAATTCGTCCTTCGTCAAATCATTATTACGATGCATTCTATAACTTATCTCAAAAGCATCTTCTAGCTTCCTCTTCTTCCTTTTAAGCTGGGACCTGGATTTGGTGCTAAAGTTCATTCGATAATAATCATCCAAAGAACCATATGAATCCAACTTTATCAAGTACCCATTATATTGTTTGACTTTTTTTAAGGACAATGACCTATTAGTAATAGTTGGGTTTATTTTAAAATAATCCGCTATATCGTATAACAAAAAAACCTTTCCCTTAAAATCATTCTCTTTTCCATCATTCAATGCATAGCTAATACCATTGGTAAGGTTCATACCTGTATTTATGTACAGCGGAAACTTTTTGTGTTTTACAAAAGAGACCCCGTCCATGAACTTAAAACGTTCAGCTTCTTTGTTTTCATGGTAATGTTTAAGCCAAACCGAGGTATATTCATCAGATAAATAAGGGTTGTCCTCTAGTTTTTCCATTCGTTTATTTGGTTAATGATATACTGAATGTCTTCTTCTTTATATCTAAAATCGATATGAATATTTATAAGCCAGTCATTCTTATACGGTTCTGGATTATTGGGCCATAAATGGGAAGGATAAATTTTATTGTTGACCAAATGCCTTTTGAAACTGGAAAAATTAGATGTGTCGTTAAACAATAAATTTATTCCAAATGAAGGAAGCCCTCCTTTTTCCATTAATTTAAAACATGAAGATTTTTTTAGTTTCTGCCTTATTATATCCAGGTTATTTTTTTTGGTTTCAACCACATTGATCTTCAAATGGGAGTTTATCAAAGTCTGATGGCCTTCCTTTAATTCGACCAAGTTATGATTTTGGTGCATTTCCTCCTCAGCCTCATAGATCAGCTTTAAGTATGCTTCCTTTAAAGGTTCATCATTTTCTTTCTTTTGTGCATACTTTGTCTTAAGATCCATGGCCTCTTTGATCTTGTCCCATATTACATAAAAGCTATTGTCTGATTGAAAGACCGATTTATTTAAATTCAAAGAACCATTTGGTTTCCATGCAATTCCCCCTAAGGGAATTGGAAGTGATTTTCGCAAAGAGGCAAAACAATAATCCGCACCACTTTCAATACATCCTTTTGTTAGCCAACCATGTGAATGGTCATCTATTAAAATGGGCTTGTTTTTACCCGATTTTTTGGTCGCTTTGCACAAACCCCAAAAATTATTGATGATGACAATATCATTCTTTGTAGCAAATGAACCATAATCAATATTTTCGTCAAATTCAAAAGGATTGGCTTCGTAAAAGTCAATATTGGAATATATTGTTTGCATCCAATGAGTTACATGTTGGCAATAATATTTTGGCAACCAAATTTTATTAACGGTTTTTTCAAGAGAAATGGTGTCCAACAAGTACTTTATGGCATGCCTTCCTGTATAGAATAACAAATGTTCTTCATGAAAGTCAACTGAACCCCACTTATTTTCAAAATCTTCATAAGAATGAAAGAATGAGCCAAGCCCTTCTTTAGGGACTGAATATGTATCGGTCATGTTTTCCAAGGATGGTTTTTGTTTGGTTTTTGAAGCTGATGTATGGTATTTGTAAATTACTGCCCAGAAACATCATTTTTATTAACATACTCCGCAATCGTTGATGCTATTATCTTTCTTCCATGGTTGTTCCAGTGCATATCGTAAATCAAATTGGTAGGCGCTTTTGATTCTCTTAGTTTTTTACCGTAATCAAAATATTTGAATCCGTTTTGTTTTAAATATGATATAAAGAAATCTGGAGTTTCTTCAGAATCAAATATCAAAACATTTTTCTGCATATCATAGTTATACTCACTGACCAAACTTTTAAAGTTGTCCAGATACATTTGATCTAATTCTTCATTTTCATAGACCGGTGCAGTATCTCCATTAGCCCTATTTCCCTTTAATAGGTTAATGGCAAAATTGGCATTGAACGAAACAAAATCTCTTATGGGATCCACCAAACCTATATTCTGAGCGTAAACTATCAATTTACTTTTCTTCATCAATTTGTATATTGGAGATTCCAATTTCATCCGGTAGTGTAAAACCTCATAAGTACCCCGCGTAAGGTCATTGGTAAATTTAATCTTAATGAACACATGGTCTATCAAATTGAACTGATTCCTATAGGCATCCATTAAATGTAACTGATCTGCAAAATCATACCCAGCATATCCATATTCATAGGCCTCATATTCCGGAAGCATGTCCTCTATCTTTTTGCCTATCGAATTATAGTAATTGGTATGAAATCCTTCTATAAATGAATCCCCAACCAAGGCTATTTCCTTTTTATCTGCTGTAGGATTAAACTCCCTATATGAGTTGAACCCTGAGCTGTTGATCTTATATTCAGAAAAGTTTTGTCTCCTATTGCCCGTTACATTGTATCCATTTTGATTGGGCACCCATTTCTCAACCTTCATATCATCCACAAATCTTGTGGGATAGTCCTTGCCCAGATAAAACAGTCTGACCAAAATTTCTAAACTCAATATGATGAGAAACCCATATTTAATTAACCTCAAGAATAATTTAACCATCGCTTCTTAAAATTGAAAATAAATGAATGAACGATCCACACCGCTATCGTAAAACAATAGCATCGCAAAAATTACCATCGTATAAGAAATAAAACGAACCACGGGTGACTTAAATCCAAAAGGATCCCTTTCATTTCTACGAATTAGATATTCATAAAACACAAAAGCTGCTATCAGCACATAATAATCAATCATTCTATAGCCCAATGGATGGGTATATTGCTCAAAAGTAAAATTGCTGAATATTTTATCTATAAATTTAAAAGAATCTGTTATTGATTCCGATCTAAAGAAAATTCTTGAAAAAGTGACAATTGAAAATGTAGCAATCAATTGGATGATTTCCTTGAAATTGGGAAACCATGTATTTTCCCCTACTACGTTATTTTTATAAATGGTATTTCTCCCCATCAAAAATACTGGAATGTAAGCTATGGCATGAAAGGCTCCCCAAAAAATAAAAGTCCAATTTGCCCCATGCCAAAATCCACTGACCAAGAAAATAATGCAAATATTCCTAACAGATTTAAGCTTACTTACCCTAGACCCACCTAAAGGAATATATATATAATGTCTAAACCAAGTAGAAAGCGATACATGCCAACGTTGCCAATACTCAGCAACATTTCTTGAGAAGTTTGGAAATTTAAAATTTGACATCAGTTCAATGCCAAACAACTTTGCAGTTCCTATTGCAATATCTGAATATCCACTAAAATCTCCATAAACCTGAAAACTGAACATTGTGACACCTAATATCAGTGTAGAAGCAGGATAATCTGGGTAGTTTGCAAAAATATCGTCAACCATGGGAGCTAGGCCATCGGCAATGACCATCTTTTTAAAAAGCCCCCAAAGAATCAATTTTAAACCTTGAACCGTTCTATTATAATCAAATTTTCTAGCATTTGTAATTTGTGACAAAAGATTTGAGGCCCTTTCAATAGGTCCTGCCACCAATTGTGGAAAAAAGGCAACAAAAGCTGCAAAGGACAAAAAGTCTCTGGTTGGTTCTACTCTTTTGTAAAAAATGTCCAAAGAATAGGACATCGTTTGAAAGGTGTAAAATGAAATTCCTACCGGCAATAGTATATTTAAAGTCCATTCACTTTTAATGGTGTAGCCAAAGAGTTGGAACATATCCATAAAAGAGTCGGCGAAAAAATTATAGTATTTAAAAAACCCTAAAAGTGAAACATTAAAAACAACACTCAACCATAGCCATCGTTTTCTAATGCCATGACTATCAGACCTATGAATCTCTATTCCTACAAAATAATCAACCAAGGTACTTGCTATGATCAGTGATAAAAATCGCCAATCCCACAGTCCATAAAAGAAATAACTGGCAATAAGAATAAGAACATTTTGCGTTTTATATCTATTTGAACCTATCAACCAATAAAGAATCCAAACAGTAGGTAAAAAAAAGAGATAATCAATCGAGTTAAAGGACATTATTTAGTTATTTTAATCACTGTATGTTAACGACTTACTCTTTGAACTATTTTACAGCAAGGTTATCTGAACAAAAAGTTGTTGAATTTTAAATTACAACAACTTTACCTGCTACTTAATCATTCATTTCCTTGCAATTCTATAGCTTTATTTCATCACCCGAAGCAATTCTCCATGCAACTTATCATTTTCTCGTTCAAAGGATAATCAACATCGTTTTTGCTCACTTCCTTTTGCAACCAACCGCTCCATAAAAAGCCAAAAAATCATTTAATGAGTCATACTTCATGGACTTTTGAATTTAACCAATCTTAAACTCAAACACCTCAGAGGTTGAGGAGTTTCCCTTGGAATCCTCGGTGACCACCTTCCAGTAATAGGTCGTTCCCGAAACAACGGATTCCACCTCCATACTGCTCTCCGTGGTGGTTCCCATCGATACTGGATCGGCATCCGTCCCAAAGAACACCTCGTACCCCACAATATCATCATCCACGTCCGATGCGATCCATTCCAATACTACTGTGCCCGTAGTGGTCTCGACCGTGGATCCCCTGACAGGGGATACCGCCTCTGCCGGGAACGGTGCATGGCTCTCCACTCCTGGACCCTCATTGTAAAACCTCCACCGTTGGCTCTCTGCCGTTACGTTGGTGCCCTCTGCCTTGGAGACCACATACCATTCATAGGGGGTGGCCCTTGAAAGGGTCACCCCCAGCTCGTCCGTGGAAGATGCATATCGCTCCTCCTGGTCCGTACCAAGATCCAACAAGACCAGTTCATAACTATCGGTGTTCTCAGATTCGTTCCAGATAAAGGTCACCCTGCTCTGCTCTTCGTCTATCACTTCCCCTTCGTTGCACTCCGTATCGTCCTCGGGAAACACCAAGGTCGCCGCAACGGGATCGGCTATGGGGTCAGGCTCAGGGTCTGGGACGGGGCCCGAGGAACCCTCACTGCTACAGCCCGAAAATGTCAAGAAAACGCCCAACACGATGGGGCCAAACAATCTATATAGTCTCATCTCTTTATGATTTTATGGTTCGTTGTAGAATTCCCGGTATCCACCCTCAATAGGTAGGCTCCCTTGGGAAGGGTTGAAATATCAAACCTCGCATAACCGTCAGCGTCGGAATCCATCCTCTGTCCCATGACCTGGGATCCGTTCATGTCAAATATGCCCAGATCGACCCTCTGTATGCCCTCTGAGCCAGCATAGATGCTCAAATAGGTGTCGGCTATTGGGTTCGGGTACACAAATACACGCGAGCTCAAAACCACCTTGTCCTCGTAGCTGCCCTGACAGTCCTTATCGGTACTCACCCGTATACTGTTCTCCACCCTGTCCAGGGAAAGAACGATCTTGTCCTTGGTTGTCCTGTACTCCTGCCCGTTCAGCTCAATGGTGTAAACTTGGGAACCGGATAGCTCCAGCTCCAGCTCTTTTCTGGAGAAAAGAAGCTTTGAGGCTACGTTCAACGGGGCCGGCTCGGATATGTCTACCGTGTAACAACGTTCGTAGTCCGATTGGCCGCCCACCGTGAAACAGACCGTGTAGCTCCCTGACGAAAGGTCTTCGAAAAGGGTCGTTTCCGTAAAGCTTGCACTTTCCACCAAATTGCCGTCACCATCGCTCAGCGCAGCGGTATAATCCAATGGGTTTTCCGTGCTTATCTCCAAGATACCGTTGTTCTTCCCTATACAGGAAGCACTGACCACCTTGATGTCAAAATTGTCCGTCGGAAGGGTGAACACGGCACAGCCGTCCACATCCACAACAACTCCTGTAGGGGTATCCGAACAAAGGTCACTTTCATTGGGAACCCCGTCATTGTCCAGATCTCCATCGCAAACATCCCCGATACCGTCATTGTCGCCATCTACTTGGTCCGGATTGTAGACTGAGGGACAGTTGTCATCCCCATCGGCCACCCCATCGTTGTCGGCATCGCCCTCGGAAGTGGCATCATAGGGATCCGTGCCATTGGAATGCTCTTCGCCGTTGGATACGCCGTCGCCGTCACAGTCCGATGATGACCAGACCGTATTGGCCGCATTGTAACTGCTATAACCTGCTATCTGGATTGGATCACAGGGGTCATTGCCATCCGTGCCATTGGCTATCTCATTGTCGTCATCTATTCCGTCACCGTCACTGTCACCGGAAGCTTCGTAGGGATCCGTGCCACTGGAGGCCTCGGCCCCGTTGTTCACGCCATCACCGTCACAGTCCGCCGATGACCAGATGGCATTGCCGGCATTGTAACCTCTATATCCGGAAGATTGGGAAGGGTTACAGGGGTTTGCCGGGTCGGTGTCCGTGTTCACCTCGAAATCGTCAAAGATCCCGTCCCCATCGGTGTCCTCTGCCAAATAGGGGTCTGTGCCATTGGCCAGCTCAGTGCCATTGGTCACGCCGTCGCCATCGCAGTCCGCCGATGACCAGGTCGTGTTGCCGCTGTCATAGCCCGTATAGCCCGCCAATTGGACAGGGTCGCAGGGGTCGTTCAACCCTGTGCCGCCATTGGTCTCGTTGTCGTCATCGATCCCGTCGCCGTCGGTGTCCGAAGATACCGCATAGGGATCCGTGCCATTGGTGGCCTCGGCACCGTTGTTCACGCCATCGCCGTCACAGTCCGCAGCCGACCAGGTCGCGTTCCCGCTGTCATAGCCCGTATAGCCCGCCAATTGGACAGGGTCGCAGGGGTCGTTCACCCCTGTGCCGCCATTGGTCTCGTTGTCGTCATCGATCCCGTCGCCGTCGGTGTCCGAAGATACCGCATAGGGATCCGTGCCGTTGGCGGCCTCGGCACCGTTGTTCACGCCATCGCCGTCACAGTCCGCAGCCGACCAGGTCGCGTTCCCGCTGTCATAGCCCGTATAGCCCGCCAATTGGACCGGGTCACAGGGGTCGTTCAACCCTGTGCCGCCATTGGTCTCGTTGTCGTCATCGATCCCGTCGCCGTCGGTGTCCGCCGATACCGCATAGGGATCCGTGCCGTTGGCGGCCTCGGCCCCGTTGTTCACGCCATCGCCGTCACAGTCCGCAGCCGACCAGGTCGCGTTCCCGCTGTCATAGCCCGTATAGCCCGCCAATTGGACAGGGTCGCAGGAATCTGTTGGATCTGTCCCGTTAGAAATCTCATCATTATCCGTCACTCCATCTCCATCGGTGTCCCCTGCATTAAAATATGGGTCGGTGCCATTAATTAGTTCTGTTCCATTGCCCACGCCATCACCGTCACAGTCCGCCGATGACCAGGTCGCGTTCCCGCTGTCATAGCCCGTATAGCCCGCCAATTGGACAGGGTCGCAGGGGTCGTTCAACCCTGTGCCGCCATTGGTCTCGTTGTCGTCATCGATCCCGTCGCCGTCGGTGTCCGAAGATACCGCATAGGGATCCGTGCCGTTGGTGGCCTCGGCCCCGTTGTTCACGCCATCGCCGTCACAGTCCGCAGCCGACCAGGTCGCGTTCCCGCTGTCATAGCCCGCATAGCCCGCCAATTGGACCGGGTCGCAGGGGTCGTTCACCCCTGTGCCGTCATTGGTCTCGTTGTCGTCATCGATACCGTCGCCATCGGTGTCCGAAGATACCGCATAGGGATCCGTACCGTTGGTGGCCTCGGCCCCGTTGTTCACGCCATCGCCGTCACAGTCCGCCGATGACCAGGTCGCGTTCCCGCTGTCATAGCCCGTATAGCCCGCCAATTGGACAGGGTCGCAGGGGTCGTTCACCCCTGTGCCGTCATTGGTCTCGTTGTCGTCATCGATACCGTCGCCGTCGGTGTCCGAAGATACCGCATAGGGATCCGTTCCGTTGGCGGCCTCGGCCCCGTTGGATACCCCGTCGCCGTCACAGTCAGCCGCGGACCAGGTCGCGTTCCCACTGTCATAGCCCGCATAGCCCACCAATTGGACAGGGTCGCAGGGGTTATTGGGATTAGCATCGAATCCATCATTTATACCATCTCCATCAGTATCGTCATAAACATTAACCGTAGCAGTCGCTGTATAATTTCCATCAGTTGTTGTTACCCTAACTATAGCGGAACCAGAAGCTATTCCTGTGACCAAACCTGTTGAATTTACCGTAGCAACCGAAGTGTTATTGCAAGACCAAGTAATTGATTGATTTGTTGCATTGTCAGGAATAACAGTTGCGGTGAAATTAAACGAATCTCCTGTAGTTATGTTAGCTGAGCTTGGAGAAAGATTCACTCCAGTAACCACAACATTAGAAGTCAGCGGATTAGGAATATTTCCTCCATTAATAAAATAACGGGCGCGATCAGCCATAAAATCTGAAAGAAGCACTTCTCCCTCTAAAGTTGGATGGATTCCATCAAAACTAAAAAAAGTCTGATAATTTGCTCTTATAAAATGATACAAGTCAACAATTGGGTTGCCATCAATATTGATTTGTGAAGGTGTATTACTTAAAATTTTGGGAATCAAAATCTCTCTATTATATGGGAGACTCCCCAATTCCTCATTGTTATATATATCCTCCCCCGTAGTGTATAATCTAAATGAAATCGGCATAATGATTACATGCTCTTTCTCGCTTTGTCCAATTTCGGCCAACAAATTATCATAATCATTACTTATGCCCTGCAATTCCGTCGAAGGTGCAGTGGCATAAGGTCTGGTGGCGGTCACATCATTACCCCCAATATGTATCATATATAGGGTATTTGTACCATGGACATTTATAGCTGTCCTTACTTCGGCAATTATTGCATTAATGTCATAATTACTAAACCCATAACCATAAACATCAACATTTAAGCCTTTTGCTCTCCACTGTGACGTTCTTGTGGCATTAGGGTTAGCTATATCACGTCCATAGACCTGCTCTACTATTGATGCCCCAATTATGACAACCTTATCATATTGACCATAAATGGAAAGGGTTGAAAGAATTAGAAATAAATAGAGCGATAATGATTTTTTAAACAAAAAGCTCCAGCTATTATTTAAAGAACAATATAATCTAAACAGCATTCTAATTTTATTTGAGATGTTTCGGTTACAGAAATATGGAATTAAAAAGACAATGCAATAATCAAAAAAATACCCCCAAAAAATAGTTCTTGACTTTTTTTGGGGGCATTTTTTATTCTTCTTAATAGAGTAAAATAATTAAGTTGTTAACTTACCTTAAACTCAAACACCTCAGAGGTTGAGGAGTTTCCCTTGGAATCCTCGGTGACCACCTTCCAGTAATAGGTCGTTCCCGAAACAACGGATTCCACCTCCATACTGCTCTCCGTGGTGGTTCCCATCGATACTGGATCGGCATCCGTCCCAAAGAACACCTCGTACCCCACAATATCATCATCCACGTCCGATGCGATCCATTCCAATACTACTGTGCCCGTAGTGGTCTCGACCGTGGATCCCCTGACAGGGGATACCGCCTCTGCCGGGAACGGTGCATGGCTCTCCACTCCTGGACCCTCATTGTAAAACCTCCACCGTTGGCTCTCTGCCGTTACGTTGGTGCCCTCTGCCTTGGAGACCACATACCATTCATAGGGGGTGGCCCTTGAAAGGGTCACCCCCAGCTCGTCCGTGGAAGATGCATATCGCTCCTCCTGGTCCGTACCAAGATCCAACAAGACCAGTTCATAACTATCGGTGTTCTCAGATTCGTTCCAGATAAAGGTCACCCTGCTCTGCTCTTCGTCTATCACTTCCCCTTCGTTGCACTCCGTATCGTCCTCGGGAAACACCAAGGTCGCCGCAACGGGATCGGCTATGGGGTCAGGCTCAGGGTCTGGGACGGGGCCCGAGGAACCCTCACTGCTACAGCCCGAAAATGTCAAGAAAACGCCCAACACGATGGGGCCAAACAATCTATATAGTCTCATCTCTTTATGATTTTATGGTTCGTTGTAGAATTCCCGGTATCCACCCTCAATAGGTAGGCTCCCTTGGGAAGGGTTGAAATATCAAACCTCGCATAACCGTCAGCGTCGGAATCCATCCTCTGTCCCATGACCTGGGATCCGTTCATGTCAAATATGCCCAGATCGACCCTCTGTATGCCCTCTGAGCCAGCATAGATGCTCAAATAGGTGTCGGCTATTGGGTTCGGGTACACAAATACACGCGAGCTCAAAACCACCTTGTCCTCGTAGCTGCCCTGACAGTCCTTATCGGTACTCACCCGTATACTGTTCTCCACCCTGTCCAGGGAAAGAACGATCTTGTCCTTGGTTGTCCTGTACTCCTGCCCGTTCAGCTCAATGGTGTAAACTTGGGAACCGGATAGCTCCAGCTCCAGCTCTTTTCTGGAGAAAAGAAGCTTTGAGGCTACGTTCAACGGGGCCGGCTCGGATATGTCTACCGTGTAACAACGTTCGTAGTCCGATTGGCCGCCCACCGTGAAACAGACCGTGTAGCTCCCTGACGAAAGGTCTTCGAAAAGGGTCGTTTCCGTAAAGCTTGCACTTTCCACCAAATTGCCGTCACCATCGCTCAGCGCAGCGGTATAATCCAATGGGTTTTCCGTGCTTATCTCCAAGATACCGTTGTTCTTCCCTATACAGGAAGCACTGACCACCTTGATGTCAAAATTGTCCGTCGGAAGGGTGAACACGGCACAGCCGTCCACATCCACAACAACTCCTGTAGGGGTATCCGAACAAAGGTCACTTTCATTGGGAACCCCGTCATTGTCCAGATCTCCATCGCAAACATCCCCGATACCGTCATTGTCGCCATCTACTTGGTCCGGATTGTAGACTGAGGGACAGTTGTCATCCCCATCGGCCACCCCATCGTTGTCGGCATCGCCCTCGGAAGTGGCATCATAGGGATCCGTGCCATTGGAATGCTCTTCGCCGTTGGATACGCCGTCGCCGTCACAGTCCGATGATGACCAGACCGTATTGGCCGCATTGTAACTGCTATAACCTGCTATCTGGATTGGATCACAGGGGTCATTGCCATCCGTGCCATTGGCTATCTCATTGTCGTCATCTATTCCGTCACCGTCACTGTCACCGGAAGCTTCGTAGGGATCCGTGCCACTGGAGGCCTCGGCCCCGTTGTTCACGCCATCACCGTCACAGTCCGCCGATGACCAGATGGCATTGCCGGCATTGTAACCTCTATATCCGGAAGATTGGGAAGGGTTACAGGGGTTTGCCGGGTCGGTGTCCGTGTTCACCTCGAAATCGTCAAAGATCCCGTCCCCATCGGTGTCCTCTGCCAAATAGGGGTCTGTGCCATTGGCCAGCTCAGTGCCATTGGTCACGCCGTCGCCATCGCAGTCCGCCGATGACCAGGTCGTGTTGCCGCTGTCATAGCCCGTATAGCCCGCCAATTGGACAGGGTCGCAGGGGTCGTTCAACCCTGTGCCGCCATTGGTCTCGTTGTCGTCATCGATCCCGTCGCCGTCGGTGTCCGAAGATACCGCATAGGGATCCGTGCCATTGGTGGCCTCGGCACCGTTGTTCACGCCATCGCCGTCACAGTCCGCAGCCGACCAGGTCGCGTTCCCGCTGTCATAGCCCGTATAGCCCGCCAATTGGACAGGGTCGCAGGGGTCGTTCACCCCTGTGCCGCCATTGGTCTCGTTGTCGTCATCGATCCCGTCGCCGTCGGTGTCCGAAGATACCGCATAGGGATCCGTGCCGTTGGCGGCCTCGGCCCCGTTGTTCACGCCATCGCCGTCACAGTCCGCAGCCGACCAGGTCGCGTTCCCGCTGTCATAGCCCGTATAGCCCGCCAATTGGACAGGGTCGCAGGGGTCGTTCAACCCTGTGCCGCCATTGGTCTCGTTGTCGTCATCGATCCCGTCGCCGTCGGTGTCCGCCGATACCGCATAGGGATCCGTGCCGTTGGTGGCCTCGGCCCCGTTGTTCACGCCATCGCCGTCACAGTCCGCAGCCGACCAGGTCGCGTTCCCGCTGTCATAGCCCGTATAGCCCGCCAATTGGACAGGGTCGCAGGGGTCGTTGACCCCTGTGCCGTCATTGGTCTCGTTGTCATCATCGATCCCGTCGCCATCGGTGTCCGAAGATACCGCATAGGGATCCGTGCCGTTGGCGGCCTCGGCCCCGTTGTTCACGCCATCGCCGTCACAGTCCGCAGCCGACCAGGTCGTGTTGCCGCTGTCATAGCCCGCATAGCCCGCCAATTGGACAGGGTCGCAGGGGTCGTTCAACCCTGTGCCGCCATTGGTCTCGTTGTCGTCATCGATCCCGTCGCCGTCGGTGTCCGCCGATACCGCATAGGGATCCGTGCCGTTGGTGGCCTCGGCCCCGTTGTTCACGCCATCACCGTCACAGTCCGCCGATGACCAGGTCGCGTTCCCGCTGTCATAGCCCGTATAGCCCGCCAATTGGACAGGGTCGCAGGGGTCGTTCACCCCTGTGCCGGCATTGGTCTCGTTGTCGTCATCGATACCGTCGCCGTCGGTGTCCGAAGATACCGCATAGGGATCCGTGCCGTTGGTGGCCTCGGCCCCGTTGGATACCCCGTCGCCGTCACAGTCCGCAGCCGACCAGGTCGCGTTCCCGCTGTCATAGCCCGTATAGCCCGCCAATTGGACAGGGTCGCAGGGGTCGTTCACCCCTGTGCCGTCATTGGTCTCGTTGTCGTCATCGATACCGTCGCCGTCGGTGTCCGAAGATACCGCATAGGGATCCGTTCCGTTGGCGGCCTCGGCCCCGTTGGATACCCCGTCGCCGTCACAGTCCGCCGATGACCAGGTCGCGTTCCCGCTGTCATAGCCCGTATAGCCCGCCAATTGGACAGGGTCGCAGGGGTCTGTTGGATCTGTCCCGTTAGAAACTTCATCACTATCCGTTACCCCATCACCATCTGTATCTCCTGCATTAAAATAAGGATCAATCCCATTAGCAACTTCATCCCCATTGGTCACGCCGTCCCCGTCACAATCTGCAGTGGACCAGACCGTACTATTTGTATCATAACCTGTGTAGCCCGATGTTTGAACCGGATCACAAGGATTGTTTACATCTGTAACAGCAGCAATCTCTTCACCATTTGAAATACCATCCCCATCATTATCACAGTTTGCTGAAGAAATTGCATTATTAGTACTACTAACATCATTTTGCCCCCCTACTGCTATGGTAGGAACTCCATCACCATCCACAATGTCTCCCAATGAGTTATCTGCATCCAGATTATCTAAATCAAATCCTGCACTACCTTCAAGTGCATCTGGACAAAAATCACCATCACTATCCAAATCATAGCTATTGTATTCCCCATCTGCATCGGTATCATTGTAGGTACAATTCCATGTCATATCGGATATCAACACTGTCATGAAATCTTGGGATGTTGTCACATATGTAGGGTCGACATTTGATATTTCAATGTAAACTTCATCTACTGGTTGAGTGAGCGTATAACTAACATCTCCTATATCTGCCACTCCATCTACCCAAGAGTTTCCTCTAAAATATCCATTACCCAAATCATCGACTGACGAACCAACCGTGTAATCTGTTCCTTGAACCGGGGTTATTGTTTCATTTTGATTGGAAATAGTCACCTGTGCACCAATAATATATGGATTACCATCTGCTGTAGTCCTTGCATCTACATCCACCAATTTAAAAGATAAACCTATAACAGGTCTGTCAAAACTTACCCTATAACGTATTAAATTTGTGCTATCTTGAAATTGAGCTATATAAGCCAATAGCTGCAACCCTTGAACTGTGTTTAAACTACCTACTTGGGCCACATAACTGGCCATGTTGGCAAAATCAGTATTGGAATTATTTGCTGTGACCGTAGTTCCGTTAACTATCTGGGTGATTTCATACGAAACATCATCTTCGGGATTTCCTCCAGTCCAAACTCCTGTATCCCAATCAATGGTTGATGAAACACATAAATACTCATCTTGATCTAGGATTCCATCATTATCGTCATCCAAGTCAATACTATTTATTACTCCATCCCCATCACAATCACCTGATGGAGAAGTATTGCATTGTGCATTTAGGCCATTTGAATTGAATACAAATGCCATGATCATTAAAATAAGGGAAAACCATTTTTCCCTGTAGCAAAAAAAGGTTGTAGTGGCAATAGCCGTTTTTATCGTTTTCATAACTTTTGCAGGTTAGACATAATCTAAATTCTAGCTGAATAGGGAGCTTATTTAAAAAGGTTTATGTGGTTAAACTAATGCTAAAAGTAGCTTTATTGATTAAATCTCTGACAAAAACATCTTTCAAGTATCAAAAATAATCGATACCCTGTAAAGTTTTGAAGTTTTTACAGGTAGAGAGCTTTTTTAACATCCTATATGTAGACTTGTTCTAAATGTATAAATATCAAACAACTTGTTTTGATCAGCATAACCACATTTTCTCTATTTTATGGGTTCCTTTAACAAGTATAGACTTATGATCATTGGATTGATATATCTTGATATTGGAAATATGTTCTTGGTTTGAATATAGAAAATCATGAATGTTCTTTTTAAATTTCGAAAGTGCACCTTCCGATATACCAATTTCTTTATATCCGTCCAAAACCTTGATTTCCTCCTTGGTAAGAACATTTAGTAATTTTTTTTTTCTACGGATTATTTTTCTGATTCTCTTTTTATATTTCTTTATCAATAAGTGAAATCTCTTTTCTATCAAAAAAAGTTTGATTTTATTGAAGATCAACAACAACTGAAGATAACCTTTATCCAAAAATGAGTTTTTATTGCAATAAAAGTATTTTCTATTGTTATAGGAGCAATTGCTCCACCGCTTCTTATAATCCATGGTACCTCCCCCCAAATCAAAAACATCATACCCATTTTCAAAACACCATTCCAGTTGTTTATAAATATTAATATGACCTAAAGAAAACTTTGAATAATCAATGTCAAACGATGAGATATAGCCAAAATATATCTTGCCGTTGATATAGTTTATGGCAATATTTATTGGAATCCCATTCTCATAAATGACAAATATGCAAGCACGTTTGGATTTAACTAATTCATAAGCATGTTTTTCAACAAGTTCCCAGTTCTTCAACTGTACACTTTTTTCCTTTTTTTTGTCAAACCTCTTGATTATCATTCTTTTTGACACTGAAAGAAGCTCTTCATAGTGTTCTTTTTCAATATCCCCGAAAAAAAATTTATACTCAATATCAAAGCAGGATTCCAATCTTCTAACATAGCTCCTGATTGAATTGGCATTCTTCTTAAATTGCTTTTTTAGATGTGAGTTTAAATTCTCTATGTTTTTTAGGTCTATCTTAAATCCAAAATCATGAACTACACTTCTTTCCATGAGTCTGTCATCATTGGATAATTGGATGGAACAAAAATCGGGCATATAAGAAATCTGGACTACCCCCTTTTCTAAACTAGAGGGGCCATCCAAATCTATCTTAAATTTGTGGGTAGAGATAGGTTCCAGCAATATACTTTTAACAATTGGGAGAGAGGGTTTCCCCTTTACCAACAACTCAATATAAAAGTCATAGCGGTGTCTCTTTAACAAAGAAAACTGTTTCATGGTTTGTTAGATTTGGTTATATAGTTTTCTAGTTCTATGGTAAAAAATTGACTACTTATCTCCCAAAAAAAAATTGTTCTTTATTCGGTTCCAATAACTCCGCCTTTTCTGCCATAAAATGGCAACTTCAACTCATACGAACCTACACTTAAACAATTATTTTTAAGCTTTATGCATAAAGAATCTTTTTTATAAATTTAAATCCATTCGCAATTTGGTGCCATGCTGGTTAAATCTAAAAAATTTTAGGTTTAACATTAGTTTTTTCCGACAAACTGTGTGTAATAAGCAACTATTCAGTGAATTTTATATACGGATTCTTAAACCCTGATACATAGATTTTTCCATAGAACTCTTTGGTATTGGTCTAGAAAACCTGTCTTAAGGATAGAGGGAATTATATTTCCTATCCCCGGGGCGCTACAAAAGTTGACAATAGGAGAGTTTATAAGGAAGTATGGAAAAGATAGCTTTTCCATAACAAAAAATGAATTAATTTATATACATTAACAACGTGATTGTTTTAGTTTGGAGTACTTAGATGTAGGTAACGTTTGGAGATTTTTAAATGCTGAATTTATTTCTCAACAATCCGATAATCCACATTTCAAACAAACTTTGTAAATGTCATATCATTAGTGGTACGAACACATCAATTTCTCTATTTTATCGGTTCCTTCAACCAATATAGATTTATAGTCATTGGATTGATATACACTTATGTTGGAAATATGTTCTTGGTTTGAATATAGAAAATCGAGAATATTCTTTTTAAACATCGAAAGACCTGCTTCCGATAGACCAACCTCTTTATATCCGTCCAAAACCCTAGTCTCTTCTTTAATAAGGACATTTGGCAAATTAATTTTTGGCCGCATTATGTTTCTAATCCTCTTTTTATACCTTTTCACCAATATATGAACACCCATCTTTACCAAAAAAAGCTTGAATTTGTAAAAAATTAACAAAAGCTGAAGATACCCTCTATCCAAAAATGATTTTTTATTACAATAAAAATATTGTCTGTTATCATAGGAGCAATTGCTCCAACGTCTCTTATAGTCCATGACACCTCCTCCCAAATCAAAAATTTCATACCCATTTTCCAAGCACCATTCCAGTTGTTTATATATATCAACATGACCTAAAGAAAATTTTGAATAATCGATATCAAATGATGAAATATAACTGAAATATATCTTGCCTACATGGTAGTTTATGGAAATGTCTATTGGGGCTCCACTCTCATAAATGACAAAAATGGAAGCGCGTTTGGATTTCACTAATTCATAAGCGTGTTTTTCAATGTGTTCCCATTCCTTCAATTGTACACTGTTCTCCCTCTTTTCATCAAACCTTCTAACTATCATACTTTTTAATGCTAAAAGAAGTTCATCACAGTGTACTTTTTCTATATCCCCAAAGAATAGTTTATATTCAATATCAAAGCAGGATTCCAATCTTCTAACATATCGCTTAATGGACTTAGCATTCTTCTTAAATTGCCCTTTTAGATAAGAGTTCAAATTCTCTATGTTGTTTATGTTTATTTTAAAACCAAAATCATGAACCACACTTCTTTTCATGAGTCTGTCATCGTTGGATAATTGGATGGAACAAAAATTGGGCATATGGGAAATCTGGACTACTCCCTTTTCAAAACTAGTTGGGTATTCGTTATAATCAATTTTAAATGTGTGGGCAGACACAGGTTCCAACAATATGCTTTTTACAATAGGGAGGGAAGGTTTCTCCTTAACCAATAACTCAACATAAAAGTCGTAGCGGTATCTCTTTAGGAAAGAAAATTGTTTCATGGTTTGTTTGGTTTTGATAATCTTATTTTCTGGTTTTTAGGAAAAGTTGGTTGCTTCTCCCCCAAAAAGTGCTTAAAATTGTTCCAAATACAGTTCTAACAAATCACACCGCCATTCACATCATATTAAAACCAACCTCACCTCTCACTTCAACTATATTTATACAATTGTTTTACAGCATATTACAAAAAAAGTTTTTCTATTAAGTCTGAACTCAATGTTGTATGCAATGTGGCATCACACGGACAAAATCTGAAATTTTTTAGATTTAGAGTCACTATTTTCGACAACAAACCTAATGCACTGAAAATCTATACATTAACACCAGCATAAGACATTTGGCATTTAATTGTTAGTTCCACTACCAACTATTACAACTAATCGAAAAATATTATGCAATCAAATATTTAGGATTTCAATACGAATTCCTGTAACGGGAAGCATAAGCCTTTTCATAAACCTCTTCGTATTGGGGCAGGACCTTATGAATATCGAATTGATGGGCAATCTTCTGGGCATTTAGTTTAAATGTCTCCAAACGTTTTTCGTCCTTCAAAAGATAGATGGCATTGGCCGCCATTTCTTCTACGTTGCCCACATCACTCAAGAAACCGCTCACACCTTCTTGGTTCACCTCTGGGATACCTCCTGTATTGCTTGAAATCACGGCAACCTTGTTCACCATGGCCTCTAAGGCCGCCAAACCAAAGCTTTCTGTTTCCGAGGGCAATAAAAAGATGTCCGAAAAGCATAAAATCCTATCCACTTCATCGCTGTTGCCCAAGAACAATACTTTTTCCGCTATTCCCAATTCCTCACATTGAAGCTCGGCATATTCCTTTTCCGGTCCTTCGCCCACCATAATGAGTTTTGAGGGTATCTGTTGTTGGATCTTATGGAATATGGTAATGACATCAGGGATACGCTTTACCTTTCTAAAGTTACTGATATGGGTGATAATCTTTTCATCTTCAGTGGCCATCATCGATCGCTGACAATCCGTAAAATCCTGACTGTATTTTTTGGTATCTATAAAGTTGGGGATGACCTTTATTTCATTTTCCACATCAAAAATATCCAAGGTCTGCGCCTTTAAACTCTCCGAAACCGAAGTGACCACATCAGATTTATTGATACTAAAAGTGGCTGCGGTCTTGTAGAACGGATGATTGCCCACAAGTGTGATATCTGTACCGTGCAACGTAGTGATCATGGGAAGGTAAATCCCCTCTTCCTTCAGCATTTTTTTAGCCATATATCCTGCATAGGCATGGGGTATGGCATAGTGTACATGGAGCAGTTCTATTCCATAATGCTTTACTGTATCCACCAATTTACTTGAAAGTGCCAACTCATAGGGTTGATATCTGAACAATGGATATTCCGGAACAAAAACTTCGTGAAAATGGATATTACTGTTCAACAATCCTAAACGAACTGGTTGTTGGTAGGTAACAAAATGAACTTCATGTCCGCGCTCTGCTAGGGCAATTCCCAATTCCGTAGCAACAACACCGCTTCCACCAAAGGTGGGGTAACATACAATGGCAATTTTCATAGCGACAAAACTAACCCTTTATCCAATTGCTAATTGATAATGGAATCATAAATCGCCTGTTGTATCCGGGTTCGCAATCCGGTGGTCACCAATAAGCGGTTTTCAGATGTTGGGTATGTTCTGTTGGAGAGAAACACATAGACCAATTCTTCATCGGGGTCTGCCCAGGTATAGGTTCCCGTGAATCCGCTATGACCAAAGCTATTTCTGGAGACACATCCGCAAGTAGGTCCCTTGTCTTCTAGTTGCGGCTTGTCAAAGCCCACCCCACGACGCACTTTTTTGTCACAGAAATAACAAGTGTTGAACTTTTTTATGGTTCTGGCGTCCAAGTATCGTTTTCCCCCATAATATCCACCCTGAAGGTACATTTGCATAATTTTTGCCACATCCAGAGCATTGCCAAAAAGACCGGCATGGCCTCCTACACCACCCTGCATGGCTGCGCCCATATCATGGACATAGCCTTGGATGGTCTGGTAGCGAAAATAATTGTCCTCTTCCGATGGTACGATTATTTCCCGGTTAAACTTAGCCAATGGGTTGTATCCTGTATTGTTTGCTCCCAAGGATTTCAACATAAAACCATCCACAAGGGTGTCCAACCCTTTTCCATAAAACCTTTCAATATATTTTTTAAAGACATAATACCCTATATCACTATACCTATACCTATTGGATTTTAAATCCTGGCGACCAATCCTGTTGTATATGGAATCCTTGAATGCATCTGCCAGATATAACCTATCTGTTACCCTAATGGAAAACCCATCTTGTAGACGGTTTCGGTAAAAATCGCTTGATGGCTTTTTTTCTTCATCCAAAGTGCTTAGGTAGAACGCGATCCAAGCTGGTAATCTACCGTAGTGGGAAAGGGACCTGAGCACGGTAACGTCCTTTAATTCGGTATCTTCATACTCTGGCACCAAATCTTTGAAGGTATCGTTGAGGTGTATGCTCCCCTGCTCCTCCATTTTCATAAGGATAGGAAGGGTAGAAAGTATTTTTGTCAACGATGCCAGATCATATATATGGGTTTCCGTGACACTATCTTTTGATTCATAGGTAGGTTTGCCAAAACTTTTATTGTAGATGACCTTACCCCTTCTGGAAATTAAAACCTGGGCCCCCGGAAACATCATGGAGTCCAGTCCATTCTGTACCAGACTGTCAACCCTGGCCAATCGGGTAGAGCTCATCCTAACGCGTTCTGGAACACTAAACCCTAGGCGACCTATGGCCTTTGTTTCCAATCCCGTATTCACAGGAAAATCCTTCCAAATGGAAACGGGCAGTTTTCCCTTGGCCCCAATGGCCCCAAAAAGAACCTCTGCGGCCTTGACCTGCCCTATTTTACTGTTCTGATAAGCCAACACTACCCCATCTAACGATGAATAATCGACAATGTTCAACAAGGCATACGGATTAGCAAAAGCCACCAAAAGGGTATTGCTTGTCCTTAAACCGGCTATTTCCTGGATCCACAGACGCTCGGTAGCTGTTAGTCCATGGTCCTTCCATGGGTTTCCATTATCCTTATGCAACCCAATAATCACCAAATTAAACTCTTTAAGCTGCTGTTTATACGCCGCTATATTCTTAGCTTCAACCAATGTAACCTCCCCATAGCGTTTCAAGGTCTTGTAGAATGACTCCCCTTGATCATTACCCAATTTTACATAAGCAATTTTTTTATTGTCCAAATTCTTAATGGGAATGAGTTGGAAACGATTTTTTATTAGGGTGATGGCATGTTCCATGGCCTTCTCATATATCAAATCGTTTTCAATGGTATTTAAATCGGCGACTACATTTTCTTCTTTTATTGCTTCATATTTGTTGAGACCTGCCTTGTATTTGGCCATCAATACCTTTTTGACGGATTCTGCCAAGCGCGCTTCACTTATCTTCCCTTTTTCATACGCTTTGCGCATTTTTGCTATGGTCCCAGACACATCTTGGGGCATCAACAATATATCGTTGCCAGCCATAAAGGCAGCCAGTCCCACCTCTCCCGGTGGGGCAAATTCAGAAACCGCTTTCATGTTCAGGGCATCGGTAAAGACTAGGCCTTTATATCCCAATTGTTTTTTTAAAAGGCCTGTGACTATTGATTTTGAAAGGGAAGAGGGCAGCCCTTTTCTTTTTTCATAGGCAGGGATGTTCAAATGTGCGATCATAATACTGCTCAACCCTTTGTCCACTAAATCTTTATAGGGATATAATTCAACACTATCCAAACGCTCCTTGGTAAAATCTAGAAAAGGAAGTGTCTTGTGAGAGTCGGTAGCGGTATCCCCATGTCCTGGAAAATGTTTTCCAGAAGATAAGATCCCCTCGCTTTCCATTCCCCTGAGAAAAGCGGTGGCACATCGCAACACATTTTCACGGTCCTCACCGAATGAACGATTCCCTATGATGGGGTTTCTTGAGTTTGTATTGATATCCAATACCGGGGCAAAATTCATATGTACCCCCAACCGCTTGCAGTGTTTGCTCACTTGACGGCCAACATGTTCAATGACCGAACTATCCTTGATCGCCCCCAAGGTCATATTCCACGGGAAGGCATACGTACTGTCCAATCGCATGGCCAAGCCCCACTCGGCATCGATGGCAATCATAAGCGGTGTCTTGGCTACGGACTGGAATTCATTGGTAAGACGTGCTTGCCGTACCGGGCCTCCCTTGGAGAAAATGATGCCCCCTACCTTTCCTTCTGCAATCAATCCCTTTATCCTTTCAGTTTCACTTTCCTCTTGGTTGGATGTGGCCATGACCATCAGTAACTGTCCAATGCGCTCTTCCAAGGACATGGATTGGTACTGCAACGCTACCCATTCTGATTGGGTCGTTGAATCCATGGTCTGTAATGGATGATACTGTCCCAGAAGGGATATGGCCAACAAGTAAAAAAAAGTGAAAAGGGTTTTCTTCATAGAACAATTTATTTGGAGCTGACGTACATATCCAAAAATATGTATTTCATCTAAAAACGTGCTAAAAATATGGTGTAGCGTTTTTTTTATTGGATAAGCCTACATAAAACGGGCATGCCAACTCTCAGATGCGGGTACTTCCCAATGCTCTAGGTATTCTCCTTTTGTAGCTACAAGATTGTTGAAAACGATGGTTTTTTTTGATACCGCCCTTTCCTTGGCCATTTTTCTAAAATCCTTCAATGGTTTGTAGGCTACGTATTCCCCTTGTTTGTAAGAAACATTCATTTTATCCAACAGATCTACCTGGAATTTCTGTTCCAACTCTTGGATAAAATGAACCGATGCATCTATGGAACAACCCGATGCACTGGCATGCGACTGGTCCAACCCAATGACAATAAAGCGGTTGTAGGGTGTTTCATAAGCGGCCCTTAACTCTTTGCCATGAACCGTCCATTGGGTCAGAAAAGCATCCAAAGCAGATTGTACCTCAACCAATTCTGCTTCAGAAAAGCTACGGCTACATTGGTAGACCCACACTCTGGAATGGTCTGGAAGGGATTCAAAATTGACCAACATATTAAATAGAATTTGCTAAAAGTTCTGCCACATCCAAAACAGTGACGCTGTCCTCCTTTTCATGTGCCTTAATTCCGTCCGTCATCATGGTATTACAATAAGGACAAGCCGTTGCAATTATATCGGGCTTGGTTTCCAAAGCCCCTTTGGTACGCAACACATTTACATCCATATCCCCTTTTTCCGGTTCCTTGAACATTTGGGCCCCGCCGGCACCACAGCATAAGGCTGTTTTTTTATGACGCTTCATCTCCACAAGCTGCGCGTTGGTTTTTTCCAAGAGGTCCCTTGGCGCACCATAAACCGAATTGGCCCTTCCCAAGTAACAAGGGTCATGGAAGGTGATTCGCTTGCCTTTGTACACTTGGCCTTCGAGAGACAAACGCCCATTGTCCATCAACTCTTTAATATATTGGGTATGGTGCAACACTTCATAAGTGCCGCCCAAGCTTGGATATTCATTTTTTAGGGTATTGAAGGAATGTGGGTCACAGGTAACAATGCGCTTGATCTCATAACCGTTCAACACTTCAATGTTCATCATGGCCTGCATCTGAAACAAAAATTCATTGCCGGCACGTTTGGCCACATCACCTGTACAGCTTTCCTCTGTTCCCAAGACTGCAAAGTCTACATTGGCCCTGTTCAATATTTTTACAAAAGCCCTAGAAATCTTTTTGGCCCTATCATCATAGCTCCCAGCAGAACCGACCCAGAACAATATTTCTGGCTGTTCTCCCTGAGCCATAAACTCTTCCATGGTCTTTACCTTAAGTCCTTCGCCCATAGTAACAGATTTATTCGTTTACCCAGTTTAAACGGTCCATCTGGCTGTAGGGCCAAGGGGCTCCGTTGTTTTCTATATTGGTCATCATTGTATTCAACTCCGTGGGTGCTGCAGATTGTTCCATAACCAAGTACCTACGCATTTCCAGTATAATGGACAAGGGATCTATACTTACCGGACATGCTTGGACACAGGCATTGCAGGTTGTACAGGCCCAAAGTTCTTCGCGGGAGATATAGTCGTCCAACAGTTGTTTGCCATCAGGGACAAACGTTCCTTTATTGGCATCTATATTCTTGCCCACTTCTTCCAAACGGTCGCGGGTATCCATCATTATTTTTCTGGGCGACAATTTTTTCCCTGTCTGGTTAGCAGGACAGTCCGATGTACATCGGCCACATTCGGTACAGGTGTAGGCATTCATTAATTGAACCCAATTTAGGTCCATCACATCCGAAGCTCCAAATTTACCAGGATCGCCCTCATCCGCTGCCGGTGCCGCAAACGGGTCTGCCGTTGGGTCCAACATCAATTTAACCTCATTGGTGACAGCTTCCAAATTGTTGAATTTTCCCTGGGGAACCAATTTACCATAATAGGTGTTGGGAAAGGCCAATAAGATGTGTAGGTGTTTTGAGTAATAGAGGTAGTTTAGGAAGAACAGGATGCCCAGAATGTGTACCCACCAAGCGGCACGTTCCATCAAGACCAACGTGGATTCCGTCATTCCCTCAAACAGTGGGGCTATAAATTGACTTATCGGAAAGGCCCCTGCCCTGCTGTAATGGTCTGCTCCCATGCCCTGCAATTGTAGATCGGTCGCATTCATGGTCAAGAACAACATCATCAATACCAACTCAATGTACAGAATAAGGTTGGCATCGTTTTTTGGCCATCCCTGCATCTCTGGCTTAATAAACCGTTGTAGCCTGATGATATTTCTCCGCAACCAAAAAAGAACAACGGCCACAATGACCAAGAAAGCCAAAATCTCAAAAGAAGCGATCAAAAAATCATAGAACCCGCCCAAAAAGGCAAAAATACGGTGGGTGCCCAAAAGACCATCTATGATGATCTCCAGCACTTCTATATTGATGATGACAAAGCCTACGTATACCACAATGTGCAACAGTCCCGCAATGGGGCGTACCACCATCTTGTTTTGGCCCAAGGCTATCAACGCCATATTTTTCCAACGCTGTGGTTTATCGTCAGAAACATCCAAATCTTTCCCAAGCTTAATGTTCCGGGATAGTTTTTTTACATTTCGCACAAAAAAGCCAATGCCAAGGGCCAAGGCTATAGCGAATAAAATATTGGGCAGGTAATGCATAGATATTTATTGGTTTTGCTGTTCTGCAGGATCATTTTCTGGAAGGGTGTATTCTTTTTGCTTTTTTCCAAAAACAGAAACATTTACATAGCGTTTAGGGTTCAGCCTAAAATCTTGCAACAGCAAATCAAGCTCTCGAGAAGCATTGGTTAGGTTATTGTACAACTCTTCGTCATTGGCCAATTTGCCCAACGACCCCTCCCCTCTTTCTATCTTGGCCAATAAAATATTGAGATTCTCCACAGACGTACCAAAATTTTGGATGGTTTCCGATAGGTTTGAATCCTTCAAGGTTTTTGAAACCGCTGCGAAATTTGAAGTGATCTCGTTTATATTTTCAATTGAGCTATCCAGCTTTGTTTGGTTGTTCGCCAACATTGCATTCAATCGAGTGGCACTTTGGTTAAGGGAAACCATTAACTGGCTAAATTTCGTAATGCCGTCTTTCAGTTCCATTTTCTTATCTTCAGACAGCAAGGAGTTCACATTGGCAAACATTGATCCCGCATTGTTAATGGCCCCGTCAATATTTTTTTGCAAGGGATCTAGTCTTTCCACAAGTCCGGCTTTCTTTCGTGTTGGCAAAGTATCGTTTTCTTTGGCCATTGGCGCATCGTCATAAACCTGTTCCACACTAAGAGCCATCCCGCCCAAGGGGCTTGACCCAAACAGTTCGGCCACACTGTTCTTTGAAAATTCTACCTTATTGGAAATAGAAAAAGACACCAAGACCTGCCTATTCCCATTGATAAATTTAATGCCATTGACTTTACCTATGTTTGTTCCCTTCATAGATACAGAGGTACCCGTCTGCAAGCCTGCTATATCATCATATACCGCATGCAAGGTAATCTCATTGTCAAATAGGGATGAGGCTTTCAGATAACTAAACCCCATGATAAAAAGGACGATACCCCCCAAAGTAATGATGCCTGTCTTAAGCTCGCGAGTTAGTTTCAAATCGCAATTTTTTTGTTACCAAACAAATGTAGGAAATTATTGGAAGGTGGATTTACTGTCTCGAAATCAATTTAAGGGCCTCATAGATTGTAATTCGTCCCCCATCTTTGTAAGCCACGATATAGGCTCCGGTAAAACCCTTGGCTTCTGCCGTCGATCTTAGCTTTTTTGCCTCAGTATATGAGGATGTATTCCCATACATATAGCGGGTCATATTTTTATAGGGTTCTTTGGAAAGTGTGGTCAACCCATTAAAATTCTGGGGAATCAACGACAAGCTTTTGGCGCTGGCCATTATCTGCACCTTAAATATCACTCTGCCTACATCCACAGTCTTGGTTGGAGTTTCTTTTTTTATTGACTCCTTGGATTTTACGACCGGTTGGGGTTTTGTCACCGTCTTCGTTATAGCAGGAGCTTCTTTTTTAGGGGCAACCTCAACTTTTTCTTGAACCACCTCTTTTTTTTCTTTTGGCGCTTCGGGAATATTCACCACATCTGCAACTTCCAAATCTATACTGCTGGCCTGCACACCGTTTTTATAGGCTATGACCGCCTCTGCAATGGCCTTGCCCATTTCCTGTTGCCCTTTTTTAGAATTTAAATACGCCCCTTCGCTTTTGTTGGTCAGAAAACCGGCCTCAATGAGCACACTTGGCATAAATGTTTGATGGAGCACGATAAACCCGGCCTGCTTTACCTTTCTATCCTTTCGTTGGAGCTTATGGGTAAAATTATCCTGAAGAAGTCCGGCTAATTGCATGCTCTGTTCCAAAAACTCTTCTTGCATTATGGTCCACCCAATAACAGCTTCCGGAGAATTGATATCATACTCTGCATACCGCTGTTCGTAATTATCTTCTAGATATATAACGGAGTTCTCTTTTTTGGCCACCTCAAAATTCTGCTTGTTTTTATGCAGTCCCAAGACAAAACTCCCTGCGCCATAGGCACTGGAACTATGGGAATCGCAATGCACGGAGACAAAGAGATCGGCATTGGCCTTGTTGGCTATCTCCCCCCTTTTGTACAGATCAACAAAGGTGTCATCGTTTCTTGTATAAATGACTTTAATGCCGCTGCTCTTTTCCAATATGGCCCCCGCATGGAGCACAATGGAAAGTGCTATATCCTTCTCCAAATACCCATTGCCCAGGTTTCCGGGATCTTGGCCGCCATGACCGGCATCCAACACAACAACAAAATCTTTATTTGGTGTGGTATTGGTATCATTTTTGATGAATGAGAAGAGAAAGAACAACAATCCGAAAGCAATGATGGATAACGACCAATTTTTTATCATAAGAACTCTAGTTTTCCAATATCCGTCTAGGTTAAAATAATTGTAATGCCCAATCAACGGAATTAAAAATATATGTAAGTTTGGCATTCAAAAACCGAGCCAACCTACTACAAAAATAGGATTAATCACCTTGCAAGCAAACAAACCACCTTTTCTTTTAGTCCTGCTCATGGTTTTTTCAGTGGCTGTATCCCATGGCCAAGAAGACCGAAAGGTGCCGCTGCCCATTAGTCCCAAAACCTATGAGATTACCGCTCCTTTATTGACTAAGAGCCCTTTTGAGGATAAGATGGCCAAAGATTCCATTGTTGCAGATTCTACCCAAAAGGAAAGTAGTTTTCTCCTGGATAAAATTGAATACCGGGCCAAAGATTATACTCGATTGAACCAAAAAGAGCAGAAAATTTATTTGTACAATGAGGCCGAGATCTATTACCAGGACACCGAACTAAAAGCAGGGATTATTGTTCTCGATTACGTAAAAAATGAGGTGTATGCCGGACGAATCAAGGATAGTATTTCTGGGGAATATTCCCAATTGCCCCATTTTAAGCAGGGAGACCAAGAAGTGGTCCCCGATTCCATCCGGTTTAATTTTGACACCCAGAAAGCCCTGATCTGGAACTCAAGAACCGAACAACAGGCCGGTCTCGGTTCCTTTGGCAGTGATGCCATGAAGGTGCTGGCACAAATCACCAAAAAAGAGAATGACTCGGTCTACTTCCTAAAAAATGCCAAGCTGACCACATCAAAGGACACGGTAGACCCCGATTATTACATTAGGGTAAGAAAGGCCAAATTTGTTCCTGGCAAAAAGATTATTGCAGGTTTGAGCAACCTATATTTGGTTGATGTGCCCACGCCGGTCGCCCTTCCCTTTGCTTATTTTCCCTTGACCACGGGCAGAACGGCAGGGCTACAATTCCCGGTAATTGGCAATGATCCACAGCGGGGGTATTTTTTACAGAATCTGGGGTACTATTTTCCCATAAGTGATTACGTGGATTTAAATGTTCTTGGCGATTATTATACCAATGGCAGCTATGGTTTTAGGCTTCAATCCGTTTATACCAAACGGTACAGGTTTCGGGGCAATATCAATTTTAGGTTTGAGAACCAAGTAACGAGTCAACGAGGATTTGAAGATTATGCCAGAAGTACACTTTATAATCTGCAGATTTCCCATTCACAAGACCAAAAAGCCAATCCCAATTCCAGATTTTCCGCATCGGTCAATATAGGGAGCAGCAACTACTATAGCCAATCGGCCAATCTGGTCAATTTAGGCAACACCCAGACGAACAACCTATCATCTTCCATCAACTATTCAAAGACTTTTCCTGCTTATCCATCCGTGAACTTGACCCTGACCGCTTCGCACAACCAAAACAACCGGACAGAGACCATAAGTATGACCCTGCCCACTCTACAGGCCAGTATGGAACGTATTTTTCCCTTTGCCAAAAGGGAAGGCACCAAAAAGGGGTTGATCCAAAACGTCAACTTCCAATACAGTATGAATGCCCGCAATCAGATAACCACAACGGATTCGCTTTTTTTAACCCCCAGAATGTTTGATGATGCACGGGTTGGGGCATCGCACCGTATTCCAATCAGCACCAATTTTAAGGTGGCCAAGTACCTAAGTGTTACCCTAAACGGCAATTATGAGGACGTTTGGACGCTGGAAACCTTTGAACGTGGCCTTGACCCCGATAATCCAGAAAGTAACCGTGAGGTTGTGTTGGACACCATAAACGGCTTTGACCGCTATGGCCGCTATAACGTGGGGGCCAGTATTGGCACCACCTTATACGGAACCTTCAACTTTGGGGAGGATAAGAAAATTCAATCCATAAGACATGTAATGAGGCCCTCCATTGGTTGGGGCTATACTCCTTCTTTTGACCAATATTATGATTCCTATATTGACAATAATGGAGAAGAAGAACGCTATAGCCGATTTGAAGGGACCTTAAATGGTGCCCCCAGTCTAAACAAATCAAATTCGTTATCGTTCTCGCTTCAAAACACCTTAGAGGCCAAGGTTAGGGATAAGGACAGCACCAAGCTTGAACCCAAAAAGATCCAATTGTTAAGTAACCTCAATTTTTCCACCTCCTATAATTTTGAGGCAGATTCGTTAAAACTATCCCCCATAGGTTTTAACGGAGCCACATCCTTGTTCGATAAAAAAATGTCGGTCAACTTTTCTGGATCGCTAGACCCCTATGCCATTGACAACAATGGTCGCCGGATCAATACGCTCAACATAAAGAACAATGGCAGTCTATTACGATTGACCGGTGCAAGTTTAAACCTATCCTATTCCCTGAACAGTGATACATTTAAGAAGAACAAGGATAAGGAAGAAGAAAAGGGAAGTGAAGAAGAGAACGCAGCAGATGCCTACAGGGCCGCAAGTGGCGGCAGAACCGATGACCTTATGGGGTTTGGATTTGACTCCAGTGCGGCCAGGCGTGAACGAAAGGACGACGATGAGGAAACCCCCATATATGGCTCAAAAATTCCTTGGGATATGCGGTTGGCCTTTGCCACAAGGTATACGAACAATAACCGACAAAATGAGGTTAGTACAGCCTCCCTTATGTTTTCTGGCAATCTTGAATTGACCCAAAAATGGTCGGTTAGGTATTCCTCTGGTTATGATTTTAAAAATCAAGGATTTACCCTTACCCAGCTCGGATTTACGAGGGAACTGGGAAGCTTTGACCTGCGATTTGACTGGACTCCCTTTGGCAGAAACCAACGTTGGTATTTCTTTATTGGGATAAGCAGTTCCATTTTACAGGATTTAAAATGGGAATCTAGAAGCCAACGCAGATTGGGACGTAGATAACAATAAAAACCAACATATGAAGACAATAATCACTACCGCCAACGCACCTGCCCCCATTGGGCCTTACAACCAAGCCATCCTGATCAAGGACACGCTTTACATTTCTGGCCAGATTCCCATTGATCCAACTACCGGCGAACTGATCCAAGGTGACATCAAAGCGGAAACCCTACAGTGCATGAAAAATTTACAAGCCATACTGGAAGAGGCTGAAATGACATTTGAAAATGCGGTAAAGACCAGCATTTTCATCAAAGACATGCATCAATTTTCAGAAATCAATGAAGTCTATGGCAATTTCTTTGAAGAAGCTACCGCACCGGCCCGGGAAACGGTAGAGGTGGCCAACCTGCCAAAGTTTGTAAACGTGGAAATCTCTATGATTGCCGTCAAATAGTGGTTTTGTGGAATTCGACCAAGCCATCTATAGGTCGTTGCCGAATGGCCCCTACAATCAAATCGTTTCGTTCCAGCACCGTGGTCAGTTCTTCCCGTAAAAAGTAGGCAACACTGCCCACAAAATGGATGGGCACCTTGGTGGCCAGTTCAAATTGCATGATGTAATTGTTCACAAACTGCTGAAAACCCTTGTCGATCACCCCACGACAATAGGCATGGTCTTTGTTCTCGATCAAAAACCTTGCAAAGGTAGCCAAGTAAGTGTTGGGGTTGGGTTGTTTGTAAAGATTCTCCTTGATGACATCGGCATCCAATTCATGGTCCTTGGCAAACTTGAGTCCCAGATCATGGGGCATTTTATGAAAATAGTAATCGCGCAACAGCTTTCGCCCAAAGAAATTACCACTACCGTCATCCATCAAAATATACCCCAATGAGGTTACTTTTTGAAACAGTTGGTGACCGTCATAATAGCTGCAGTTGGAACCCGTGCCCAAGATGCAGACAATCCCTTGGTGCCCAATCTTGGTAGTGGAATAGATGGCCGCATAGGTATCTTCGTGCACCTCAACTTTTGCCTTGGGAAAAAATTCCTTAAAAATTTCCCCCAAAAACCTTTTCATTCTATCGGTGCCACAACCTGCCCCATAAAAGTATAGATGGGTCACTGTTTCCCTATTTTTGGAAATATCAAAATTGTTGGCCAATCGGTCTTCAATAACCTCTCTGGTTAATACTTCTGGACTCAATCCCAAGGTCTGGGTCGCAAATAGTTGGTTCCCGTTCTTATCCAAGGATATCCAATCGGCTTTGGTAGCGCCGCTGTCTACAATTAAAATCATAGTAAAAAAATATTCCTGAAAATAAGGAATGTCTCCCTATTTTCAGGAATATGAAATTTATAGGATTAAAGTGATGAAACGTGGCTCATCAAATCTAACATCTTGTTGGAGAAACCAGCCTCGTTGTCATACCAAGAGACCAATTTAAAGAAGTTTGAATTTAATTCGATACCGGCCCCTGCATCAAAAATACTGGTTCGGCTATCCGATACAAAATCCTGTGATACCACCGCTTCTTCGGTATAACCCAAAACTCCGCTCAATTCCCCTTCAGAAGCAGCTTTAATGGCTTTTTTGATTTCCTCGTAAGAAGTAGACTTTTCAGTCTTAACGGTCAAATCAACCACAGAAACGTCAGCCGTAGGAACACGGAATGCCATTCCTGTCAATTTCCCTTGCAATGCCGGAATTACCTTGGCCACTGCCTTAGCTGCCCCTGTAGATGCAGGTATGATGTTCAACATGGCACTTCTACCCCCTCTATAGTCTTTTCTAGAAGGACCATCTACGGTCAATTGAGTGGCCGTAGTGGCGTGTACTGTGGTCATCAAACCTTCTACAATACCAAAATTATCTTCTATCACTTTGGCCAAAGGTGCCAAACAGTTGGTGGTACATGAAGCATTGGAAACAATGGTATCCGTTGCTTTTACCTCTTTGTGGTTAACACCCATAACAAACATTGGAGCGTCTTTAGAAGGAGCAGAGATAACCACTTTTTTGGCACCACCATCAATGTGGTACTGTGCTGTTTCCAACGTGGTAAAGATACCTGTGCACTCGGCAACAACATCTGCGCCAATTTCGTCCCATTTTAAACTTTTTGGGTCTCTTTCTGCTGTAATCCTGATGGTTTTCCCGTTAACAACAAGGTTGCCATCGCTTACTTCTACTTCTCCGTCAAACTTCCCGTGTACAGAATCGTACTTTAAAAGGTAGGCCAGATGCTCAACATCCAAAAGGTCGTTGATGGCTACGACATCTACATTGTCCCGCTTTACGCTTTCACGAAAAACCAATCTGCCTATTCTACCAAATCCGTTAATACCAATTTTTGTGTGTCCCATTTTATTATTTATTGATTAAACTGTCATGATATCAGAAACCTTTACCAACTCCATATCGATTTCGGTATGGGCCTTTATCGCTTCTTTTATTGGGGTGAGCACCATTTTTGTGTCTCGGATCCCCACCATATAATTTGTCTTTCCATCGAGCAAGGCCTCAACAGCCTTCACGCCCATTCTACTGGCCAGTACACGATCAAAACACGTTGGATTGCCCCCACGTTGCATATGTCCCAGTACCGACACCCTCACATCATAAATTGGCAAGTGTTCCTCTACATATTCCTTGAGTTCGAATACATTTTTTCCTGTCTTATCGCCTTCGGCTACAATAACTATACTGGAAGACTTACCTGATTTCTTACTTCGTTTCAAGGATTCCAAGAGTCGCTCCAAACCTAGGTTCTGCTCTGGAATCAATATCTCCTCGGCCCCTGCACCAACTCCTGCATTCAAGGCTATATGGCCAACGTCCCGTCCCATGACCTCCACAAAGAACAAACGGTTGTGCGAACTTGCCGTATCCCGTATCTTATCTATGGCCTCTACCACCGTATTTATGGCAGTATCAAAGCCCAAGGTAAAGGAGGTGCCCAAAATATCATTGTCTATGGTACCGGGAATTCCCATTACGGGAAAACCAAACTCTTCATTAAAGAGTTGTGCCCCGGCAAAGCTTCCATTGCCTCCAATGACAACAAAGGCATCTATGCCTTCCTTTTTTATTTGCTCGTAAGCCTTTTGGCGTCCCTCTTTGGTTCTAAACTCCTCACAACGTGCCGATTTAAGAATGGTCCCGCCCTTGTTGATGATGTTGTTCACGCTACGGGCATCCACGAGTTTGAAGTCGCCCTCAATCATTCCCTGATAGCCCCTATATATGGCAACACAAGGAATATTCTTATAGGCACAGGTTCTTACCACCGATCGTATAGCGGCATTCATACCTGGTGAATCACCCCCCGAAGTAAAAACCGCAATTTTCTTAATCTTTCCCTCCATTTACCTTCTAAACGAAGCGTCAAAACTAGCAAATGTAAACGCAATAAAAAAGCCTGTGAAGACTTATTTTACAACAGCTGACCCCGAAAACGTTTGCGGTATAAAGATTCTCTGAAACCTATGATTTTCATCATCTTATTGCCTTTTTGACGAACTGCTTTTTGGATAAAACCTGATCAAACTATCTTGCCCCATGGTTTCTGGAACCAACACCTCTTCTTCCTTTTTTTTCGCTGCCTCTTTCTTACCAAAAATTTGTCGCATCAGGCCCCTAAAGCTATCAAAATCTACCTGATAGGAAAGACCTATCCCTTGGGTATACCCTTGGCGTTCACTCAAAAGCTGTTGTATTTGGTTTTCCCTGTTAAATATCTTGGCACTCAAGGTTCCCTCTTCATTTAACAGTATCTGCACTTCAACATCGCCTGCCACCACCGTTTCTGAAACACCACCAACGGGGACCCCAACCCTACCATTGACCAAAATACGGTCTGAAAGCTGTGTGGATAAGGTTACCCCAAAACGGTCCTCTGCTTCCAAATAGCCTTGTTCATAAGAAAGTCCGACATTGAACTTATCGCCATCACCACTCAAAACCGAATTAAGCAAGCCTGAGGCGGTTTGAATCAGGTTACCGGTAACTGCCTGTTGGTTTAATCCGGTATTTTCATCTACAAAGGTGCCCTGTGCCAACAAGAAAAAAGCATTGTTGCTCTTAATGGTTGGGTCTTGCAGGCGATATTCCAATTCTGATTTCATGACCGAACTGGTCCCGGGAAATTCAATATCAAAGTCAATGGAGGGACTTTGCAATTGATCTTCCAAACGAACCACCACCTCTGTGGGAATCCTTCTAATGCCACTCCCTGAGTTTTCCAAAAGCGGGGCGGGATTGGCGGTAAGACGATACACGGCTTCCAAGTCCAGTAGCGCCTCATAAGGGTCTCCTTCCCAAATAATCCTACCTTCTGGTCTTACATCAAAGGTCTTGTCTATGACCCCTCCATATTTAAAATTATAGATTCCTTTGACCACCGCAAATTCACCATACATATTGAATTTGTCGTTGGTGTTGATCTCCATCAACAAAAGGCCTTCCCCCGTTCCCTTTAAGGAACTTCCCGATTGTTGGTCAATGACAATTTCTACCTCGGCATCTGGGGTAACCACCAAATCAAAGAAAAGTTCGAGCCCTTCGTAATCACCATAACCACGTTCATCTATGGCTATGGTTGGATTGTCCTTTTCTATAAAATTGATAAAGGAATAATCACCCACCGTAGTCAGGTCATTCAAGGGTATCTTTAAGGAACTACCCTTGGCCGTAGCCCCATCAAAATGAATGTTAAGGGCATCGACATCGCCAAAAATACGCCCTCTGCCATTCACAAAACCCTGGCCGTAGTAAAGTGCCTCTTCGTCATATTGGGTATCCAAGATCAAAAACCTACCATCCGCGGCATTTATGTTCAAATCAAATACCCAATCCCCAAAACCGCTATGTGAGATTGTCCCATCTAA
The DNA here is from genome assembly GCA_965230555.1 of Croceivirga sp. Classification (GTDB taxonomy): domain Bacteria; phylum Bacteroidota; class Bacteroidia; order Flavobacteriales; family Flavobacteriaceae; genus Croceivirga. Next base: position 2,116,820 of record OZ246014.1, on the reverse strand, counting down.
AAAAGCGGTGGTTTTTTCCTTTACATCACTCAAGCCAATAGTTTCAAAATAAAATGTCTGGTCAAACAAACGAATGGTAGACAATGGGGCAAAATCATAATCAACGTTCAAATAGGGAATGCCCAGACCGCCATTGTTCATGGTCAAGGTCCCATCTATTTTTGGATTGTTGGCATTGCCCGTGATCCGGGCACTACCACTTAAGTAACCGCGAATATTGGAAATAATATCCTCGCCCAATGGTGCCAAGGGTTCTAAGGAAAAATCCTCAAATGTGGTCAGCAAATCCAAGGTAGTCTCGGTTTCAGAATCAAAAATCTTTCCGCTCATACCAAAACTTTCTTGGCCTTGGTGTGTTAACCAAGTGTTCATGCCATATTCCGTAAGATCCTCGTTGCCAAAAATCATCATTTCCAAATCGCCCAAAACGGTATTGTTCACAGTAAAGTCATCTATCCTAAGGCTGGAAGACGGTAAATATTTGCCATCTTTCTGCAACACATTTAAAAACCCATTGACCTTTCCATCCATCTTTAAGCTGTCTATTGAGGGGGTTATCTTTTGCAGGGACACCAATTTAAACTCCAACTCCAAATCCTTGTAGGTGGAATCGGCAAGTTCCCCATTCAACCGAATACGTTCTTTATTGAGATTGTCCATCACAATCTCCTCTATCTTAATACTGTCGAAGGAACGGCTCAAGGTAATCTTGTTTTTTAGGTTGCCCTCTTGGTTCAACAACCATTGATTGCCCTTAAAACTGACACCGGAACGCTTAAGGCCGATCACCGAATTGTTATGTTCATCAAAGGTGTGGTAAAAGTTAAGGTTGTATTCATCTTTGTACTTGCCCACTCCCTTAAATTCCGTTCTAAAAAACAAGGTGTCCTTTATGGTGGTGTTGATCAGGTTAAAATCCTTTACATCATAATAAATGGTGTTCATGTCCGCTACCGACAAAAAGGTATTGAACAAGGGATTTTTATTGTCTATACTGAGTTCAACTCCCTTCATTTGATTATCAAAAACATCAATTTCCGGTGATTGGAAGGTAAGCTTAAAATCCTGTTCGTCCGATACAATGCGACCACGGATAAAGGTCTCCGGCCCAAAGTTGACTTCTGGATAAAAAACACCGATAATCTTGTTGTAGATCTTAAAATTGAAATTGACCTTTTGACCACCCGATATCTCAAAAGGACGGTAATTGGTATAAATGCTGCCCACCGAATTCTTTAGCAGCTTGTCCAATTCCGATACTTTAAAGGAACCCTTTACATAGCCCTCGATAATATCTGGAGAGTTGATGCGGATGTCCTGTATGGAATCGTTCTCAAAGCTTGAGGCAACGGTGAAATCATCAAAATAATAGATTTCATTTTTGTTCTGGTAGGCCGTATCGGTGAAATTGACCTCCCCCTCAATATTGTCCAAGGTATTGCCCGTAATGTCCATTTTTATATTCCCCCTGAAAATGGAAATGCTATCGTTGATAAAGTTCATGCGCTTTAAATCCGCATAATCCACATCGGCCACAAAATTGAAATCATTTCGCTCCTCGCTAAAATCTGCCAATCCCCTAAAATCAAAACGAAAATTGGGGTCGTTGCAAAGCAAATTCCCGTCAAACAATTGATCCTTAAAAACGCCAGACACCTTTACCCTCTGGTATTCATAGCCCCGAAACCTCAATTTTGAAATCTCTCCCGTGGCTTGGGTGTTCAAATACGCAGCAGAAAAACCCCTGCCCTCTACATTCATGTCCAGGGTTGCTTCCCCAATTTGTGGGTCATTGATAAAGGTTCCCAAATCAAAATCTGTCAATGAGATCAACCCTCGGTAAGAGGCATCCTCAACTTCGTCTATGTTCGTCATCTGCAGGTCCACAAAACCATTGCCCAATGCTGTAGCGAGACTAAGCTGCGTATCAATCGATGTTTCGGTAATCTCTGCATCCCCACGGACCGTAATGGCCCCCAAGGCCTTCATGAATTCCAAGCTACTGTCCGAAAAAGTACTTGGCATTAATGAACGCAACTGATAATAGGTGGTGGTCACATTGTCCATCTTGGCATCAATGACCAAGGGCTCCGCCCTATTGAACATATTGTTGAATACAAAATCTCCCCTAACCCCGGTATTCCCTGATCGCAGCACCAAGTTTTTCGCCACCAAATTGTTCAACACCCCACTGAAATGGGAAGAGAATTCCGCAACCTTGTCCTTCCCAAACCCGTCAAAGAAAACATTCACGTCGTTAAAGGCAAGCTTTGATTCCTGGAAACTTGCCGTTAGGTTGACGGCATCCAAAAACCTTGGAAAATCTTCCCGCTTGTAGTCAAAAACCAAATTGCCTTTTACTTCCGATTCTGCTGTTTTGATGTTGAGCGAATCAAAACGCATTTGCCGTTTGGTGTAGGTGAAATCCGTGTTCAGCTTTTCCAATCGTAATCCGCGGACATCATCAAAAGCCAGATCAACAATATTTAGGCGTACCTCTGGGCCCAATATTTCAAAGTCCTTGGCTATAATCTCCAAGTTTGAAAAATCTAGAATGGTTGGCTCCTCAAAATTGGCATCCGACAACCTGAAGGTTCCCCCAGATATTTTAATCTCATCAGAGGTCATCAAAAACGGGGGCGTGCTAGGTCTTCGGGGTTGGCCATCATCCAACTTATCCACAAAAACATCCAGATTGGTATCTGCCTCCCCTTCATAGGTCTTCATGTTCATCAACAGACCATTCAGTTCAAAATCGCCAAACTGCATTTGGTTGTTGATCATTTTCCGAATGTTCAAAATAGAAGTGGATACTTTTTGGATATAGATCAAGGTATCTCCCCTATAGTCCTCTACATACAAATCCTTAATGTGGGTATTCAGGTTAAATGGGGAAAACCTGATCTTGTCCATTGTAATGTTGGTCCCAAATTCCTCATTAAGGTTGGTGGTGGCATATTGGGCCAATCTTGTCTGTACCGATGGAATGGAAAAGAACAAGGTTGCCAACACAAGGAGCATCAACAGCACAAGCAAGATTCTAAGCAGTATTTTTTTGAGTTTTTTGATAGCGACCCAACTTTTATCTTTGTTCGACAATTTTTGTTCCAAACTCAATGCAAAATTCGACAAAATATATTTTGGCCATAGAATCTTCTTGCGATGATACTTCCGCTGCCGTGCTGGCCAACGAAAAAGTGCTCGGCAATGTTGTGGCTACCCAAGAGATACACCGCCAATATGGTGGTGTCGTACCAGAATTGGCCTCAAGGGCACACCAACAAAATATAGTTCCCGTGGTGCACCAAGCTTTACAACAAGCAAATATCGACAAAAAGCAGTTGCATGGCATAGCCTTTACCCGGGGTCCCGGACTTATGGGTTCGCTCTTGGTGGGCACTTCCTTTGCCAAATCGTTGGCATTGGGGTTGAATATCCCATTGATGGAAGTCAACCATATGCAGGCCCATATCCTGGCCCATTTTATTGAGGACAGCGCACAAAGACCTCCTGAGTTTCCTTTTTTGGCCATGACCATCAGCGGTGGGCATACCCAAATTGTTTTGGTGAAGGATTATTTTGATATGGAAGTGCTTGGCCAAACCTTGGATGATGCCGTGGGCGAAGCCTTTGACAAAAGTGCCAAGCTGTTGGGCCTTCCCTACCCTGGTGGCCCATTGATCGACAAAAATGCCCAAACGGGCAATCCGCTTGCCTTTAAATTCCCAAAGCCTAAAGTTGATGGATTAAATTTCAGTTTCAGTGGATTAAAGACCAGCATTCTTTATTTTATCCAGAGACAAACCAAAGAGAATTCCAATTTCTTGCAAGAGCACATGAACGATATCTGTGCTTCCATACAGCACACCATCCTCGAAATATTGATGCAAAAATTGGACATGGCCGTAGCACAAACGGGTGTTAATCGGGTGGCCATTGGGGGTGGGGTTGCTGCCAATACAGGCATTCGCCAACGCTTAAAGGATGCCGAAACCGAAAAAGGATGGCAGACCTACATCCCAAAATTTGAATATTGTACCGATAATGCTGCCATGATTGGCATTGTGGGGTATCTAAAATATGTGAACAAGGATTTTACCGAACAGAACGTGGCTGCCAAAGCACGATATTTGCTTTAAGTAACTAATCCGTATCCAAGCTTTGAATTTTTGTACCTTTTTAGCATTGAGTCACCATTTTGAACTTGAACTTATATTTGTACTATAAATGGCCTACAGCGAAGCACTTGTAAAACAGATAAGGGCGACCTTAACAGGCTATCCCAAGGAATTTACCGAAAAGAAGATGTTCGGCGGTATTGCCTTTCTTTATAAAGGCAAGATGACCGTTGGCGCCATAAACCATGATCTAATGGTCCGGGTGGTCGGTGACAAAATGGAATCCGTTCTCACCCAAGACCATGTGCGCCCCATGGACTTTACCGGCAAACCCATGAAAGAATTTGTCTTTTTGGGCCCCAATGCCCAAGAGCCCCAGGAGCAACTGACCCAATGGATCGAACTTGGACTGGAACATGCTAAACAAAAACTTGGAGAATAATGCAACTTTTCTATAACCCCAGCCTGGACAACAGTTTTAAACAATTTTCCTTCACCCCAGAAGAGAGCAAGCATATAGTGCGTGTGTTACGAAAAAAAGAAGGGGACATCCTGTATATTACCAATGGCAGGGGATTGCTCTTTGAGGCCAAGATCTTGATGGCCGATCCAAAAAAATGCAAGGCAGAAATTGTCTCGGAAAAACGTTCTGTGCCCCGTACCTATTCCCTGCACCTTGCCGTAGCGCCAACCAAGATGAACGATCGTTTTGAGTGGTTTTTGGAAAAGGCCACAGAGATAGGCATTGATGAAATAACCCCTATTCTCTGTGAGAATTCTGAGCGAAAGGTGATCAAACAGGAACGTCTGGAGAAAATAGTGCAATCGGCCATGAAACAATCGTTGCAGACCTTTTTGCCCAAGTTGAATCCGCTTGTGCCGTATTCCCAGTTTTTAAAAAATGTCACAGGCGAATTACAATTTATTGCCCACTGCCATGAAGGCGAAAAGGTAGAACTAAAACGACGGGTGGCCGCAGACCGCGATGTGGTTGTCTTGATCGGTCCTGAAGGTGATTTTTCACCCCCAGAACTTAATCTGGCCTTTGAAACCGGGTTTATACCCGTTTCCTTGGGGAAAAATAGGCTTCGTACAGAAACCGCTGCTTTAGTGGCCTGTAGTGCTGTGGCCATGATCAACAGCTAACTATATTTTTAGTTTGCTCGCCCCGGTAATATCGAGTTCATCGGTTTCTACCAATAGCATAAGGGTTATATCTTCTCCAGCACCAACCAAAGCAGGTATTTCCAAAATGGAACTGCCGGCACCACCCTTGGCTTCCAAATACTTTTCCAAAACAACAACATTGCTATTGGTCAAAGTACGATTTCGGTTTTCACCCCGTTTTACAACGGTGGTTCGTTCATCCAATACCACAACGGCGCGTAATGATTTATCTTTTAAGTTGCCTTCTACCTCAAAATCAAAAGCCAATGTACGTCCGCTACGGTTTATCTTAGAAAGATTGATTTTATTTTCCACTTTTATCTTCCCGTATTGCGCAATTTTAGACTTTACCTTAGAAGCATTGGAGCCTACAAAATGTTCTCTTCCATTGACTACCATTTCTGGGGTATAGTTACCCCCGTAGCCTAATTTGCGATTATAGAAACTCTGCTTGGTAGCATATTGCTTCTTGCTAAAAGGGTCTTTCCAACCAATGTAATTCCAATAATCCACATGGTAAGACAATGCAAATACATTATTAGGATATTCCTTTTTTGCCTTATTCAATAACACATCTGCCGGGGGGCAACTAGAACAGCCTTGAGAGGTAAAGAGTTCCAAAACCACAATAGGCCCATATAGCCCCTCATCCCCATTACTTTTCCCTGGATCATTGGTCTCTAAAATTGCCATAGAAGTTGACCCCAGAAACACTATACTTAGAATTAGAATTTTCTTAATCATGAATACCTTAACTTTGATCTTAATGATTATTCGAACAAGAATTAAGGGACTTACAACCATAGCTGCGCTTTTAACTCTTTTTGTGATTCACCATGCAAAATCACAAGAGATTGCTATTCTTAAATATGGTGGCGGAGGCGATTGGTATTCCAATCCTACCGCATTGCCCAACCTGATTGCCTTTTGCAACCAGAACATTAATACCCGGTTGGCACCAAAACCCGAAACTGTGGCCGTGGACAGCCCAACCATATACCGGTATCCGTGGTTGCACATGACGGGACACGGCAATGTTTTTTTCTCCGATGCAGAGGCACAAAACCTACGCACCTATCTACTCTCTGGTGGGTTTCTTCATATTGATGACAATTACGGCATGGAGCCCTACCTAAAGCGTGAACTAAAAAAGGTGTTTCCAGATAAGGAATTGGTAGAGCTTGGGGCAGACCACCCCATCTTTGACCAAAAATTTAAATTCCCGAATGGATTGCCCAAAATTCATGAGCATGATGGCAAGCGCCCCCAAGCCTTTGGCATTGTCCATGAAGGAAGGTTGGTGGTCCTCTTTTCTTACGAAAGTGATCTGGGCGATGGCTGGGAGGACCCTGCCGTGCATAACGACCCGGAAGAAGTTAGGGAAAAAGCCCTGCAAATGGGTGCCAACATAATAGCATATGTCTTTAAATCATAACCGATGAGTTCAAAAACTATTGCCAATGGTATTCTAAGGGCTGTGGGTATTTTGGTGGGCATTTTTTTGGCCTGCTACTTTTTATACATCATTCGTTCGGTCTTGGCCTATTTGGCCATTGCCGCCGTAGTGGCCCTTTTGGGCAGGCCCATTGTACACTTTTTAAGACGACGGTTAAAATTCCCGAACACTTTGGCGGTGATCACCACCATGTTGTTGATGGTCGGTTTATTTTTTGGTATTCTCGCCCTGTTCATTCCACTGATCAACGAACAGAGTAAAAACCTCTCGCTATTGAACATTGATGACCTACAACATGACCTGGATTCGTTGTATTATGAAATCATGGAGTATCTGGGAGCTTCCCCAACCGATGTGAACCAACTCATTAGAGAATCTGAACTTGAAAAGAACGTATTGGAGGGTATAGACCTGAACTTTATTCCCAACATCCTGAATACGCTCCTAAGCGGCTTGAGCAATTTTAGCATTGGTCTGTTCTCTGTCCTTTTTATTTCTTTCTTCTTTCTTAAGGACAGTAAACTTTTACAACACGGTATCATGATTTTTGTTCCTGACCAGAAAGAGACCAATACCTCCAAATCCATCCATAAGATCAATAATCTGCTTTCGCGCTATTTTGGTGGTATTTTGTTACAGTTGACCATTTTATTCATTGTTTATACCGTTACCCTGTTGGTGGTAGGCGTGGAAAACGCCATTGTCATTGCCTTTTTGTGTGCCCTTTTCAACATCATCCCCTATATAGGGCCCATCATTGGAGCCGTTATCATGATCACCTTGACCATGACCAATTATTTGGGGGCCGATTTTAGTTCGGTGATCCTACCCAAGGCCACCTATGTCCTTATTGGTGTGTTCATTGGTCAAATGATCGATAATTTCTTTTCACAGCCCTTTATATTTTCAACCTCTGTAAAATCACATCCGTTGGAAATCTTTTTGATCATCATCATCGCTGGGCTGCTCTTTGGGGTAACCGGAATGATCATTGCCGTACCCGGGTATACGGTCATCAAAGTAATCTTACAGGAATTTTTGTCCGATAGTCCTTTTGTACAAAAATTCACCAAAAATCTCTAGTACGCTTGAACAGAAGGATTTTAGACAGTGACGTTCAAACCTTTATCCAAGAGCATTGTGACGATGACCCCATCTCCATTGCATTAAAAAAACCACTTTTTGAAGGGGTTAGTCAACAAGAGTTGGCAGCCCAATTGGAATGCCGAAAAAAAAGCATGCATAAACTGCCCACTTGGTTCACAACCCCAGCTATTTACTACCCCAAAAAAGTGAACCTGGAGCAAACCTCCTCTGAAACAACTGCAAAATACAAGGCGACATGGGTTAACGGCTCATCACTTTTAGATGGCACAGGAGGGTTTGGGGTAGATAGTCTCTACTTTGCAAAAAACATGCAATCGGTCATCCATTGTGAGTTGGATGAAAGTCTTTCAAAAATAGCCCAGTATAATTTTGGGGTCTTGGGCATCTCCAACATAAGCTTCCACATTGGGGACGGATTGGGCTATTTAAGGGATACCACACAACATTTTGATTGGGTTTATCTTGATCCATCCAGAAGGGACAAGAGCAAGGGAAAAGTGTTCCAACTACAGAAGTATCACCCCAATGTTCCCAAGAATCTTGACCTCATCTTCCAAAAAACCAATAATATATTGCTCAAAACCGCTCCGCTTTTGGATATTTCAAAGGGAATCGGCGAGCTACAGTATGTAAAGGAAATCCATGTCGTTGCTGTGAACAATGAGGTAAAAGAACTGCTTTGGATTTTGAAAAAAGGTTTTTCCGAAGAAATCCTCATAAGGACGGTCAACTTAAAAAAAGGAGTGCCAGAGATTTTTGATTTTCACTTATCGGACGAAAAAGAAACCTCCATAACCTATTCAGCTCCTAAAACCTATCTCTACGAACCCAATGCCGCTATTCTAAAATCGGGTGGTTTTAAAAGTATAGGAAAACGGTTCCAGCTAAAAAAACTGGCCGTACATTCCCATTTATATACCCATGAGGACTTGGTGAATTTTCCTGGCAGGAGATTTGAAATCCTAAAAAAAGTGCCCTACAACAAAAAGGCTATTATGGCATTGGGCATTAAAAAGGCCAATATCTCCACACGGAACTTTCCGCTAACGGTTGCTGAAATCCGAAAACGTTTTGCCATTAAAGATGGGGGCAACGATTACCTTTTTTTCACTTCCTTGGAAAACACCCATACTGTGCTTTGGTGCAAAAGGGTATAACATGAGAAAGTTATCCTGAAATGATATGACAATCTATAGCCTACCTCATGTGGAAGGGAAGGTTAAGGCTGTCATACAAAAACATAGGATGGTATTCCCAACCTTGGAAGCTATGGGAAAACCACCCTTGCATCAATTTTAACTAAAGCCCACCTTGTTCATCATCCGCAGACATATCTGCCATAGCATCTTCGGCCCTGTATTGAAAAACATAATCGGTATCCTTTGTTTTCATGGGATCTTTATGCGCTGTATATACTTTCACCAGTGCCAATCCCTGATCCACATTCAAGGTATCTACCTGTAAAACCCTTTGGCCCTCTATGGTCAATAGTTGTTTTTCATTGATGACCTCAACGACAAGATCATTGATGTAGATTCGCCTTGGCACATTCAATTTAGACTCCTTATCCAGAATATAACATTTGGATTTTTTTTCCGTGTCTATACCAAGGTCTTTACTCAAGGTTTCTTGCATTAATGCCTGAACAAGGAGCCTTGTCTCCAGGATATTCGATTTTTTGTCCTTTTCTATTTGACCTTTGGCACTTGAAAAGGCAAGCACAAAAATCAAAGCTAACATTCGTAGGTTTTGTCCGAGATTCTTCATTGGGAAAGATTTAAGATTCAACTCAAAAATATAAATTTTGTAATCTTTTTCCTACTAATATATTGTTAACAACCATTGTTTAACCTATTAAGAACCAAAAATACAAGAAAAGCCCTTGGGAAACCAAGGGCTTTTAAACAAATAATACTACAATAGTTACTATAAGGCAAACCTCATAAAGAGTTCATGAGTACCGTTGTCTAAATTATTGACCTCGTTCTGTATGGCCGTCTCATAGGCATACCCCAAATTGAAGCCCTGCCCCACCTCAAAGAGGAACAGTCCACCCAAGCTCTCATCATAACGATAACTCGCACCCAACTTAAAACGACTGCCAAAGTCAAAGATTCCCGTGGCCTCATATGACAAGGGTGAAGCATCCACATAACGTATCATCGCCATGGCCTGCAATATCATATTGTTGCCAAGGTCAAAATCATAGCCCCCGGCCAAGTACGCGTGCATACGGTCCACTCCCAGATAGGCGTTCCCTTCACGCTCTTGTAGGCGTTCCGGTGACAGTATCTTTGGCGCCGAAAGCGATACAAAGTACCTCTCATTCTTCAGGTAAACCCCTGCTCCAACATTGGGCGTAAAGCGGCTCTCATAGTCAAGAAGTGTACCATCCTGTCCTACCCCATAGGTCAACAGTCCCTGAGTATTGGCGTCATAGGAGTTTGCACTGGCCTTAAGGCCAAAGTACAATAGGTTATCGTCATCCAACTGGATGTGGTATGAAAAGTCTACCGCCAACCAGGTCTGCGTCTCTATAAAGGTCTTATCATTCAAGATGGATACCCCAAGGCCCACCTTGGACCCTACGGGCATACCAAAAATAGCACTCTGACTTTCAGGTGCACCTTCCACTCCAGCCCATTGGCTGCGGAGTCCAAGCACTAGGTCAGCTCCCTCTCCACTACCCGCGTAGGCAGGGTTGTACAGGTTCATGTTGTACCTGTAAAAACTATAGTTTGGATCCTGCTGGGCTATGGCAGTGTTAAAGGCCACTCCCAAAATCACCGCTAAGAATAATTTATTGATATTCATGGTTTATATTTTGTCTTTTGTCTTGATTCTGTTAATAGTTTAGGAAAACCCACCCCTGTATAGGAGCCGATCCATCGCCAAGGTCTATGACATACAGGTAGGAGCCTGATGGGAGCTTCTCCCGATTGTCCTTGTAGAACCCTTCCCAATTATTGCTGTAGCTCTTGGTCTCATAGACCACATGGCCCCAGCGGTTGTAGACCTTTACCGTATTGTTGGGGTAGTTGTCAATTCCAGGGATTACCCAACCATCATTCATCCCGTCACCGTTGGGTGTGAAGGCCTCTGCCGGCCTGACCTTTGGCGCACTGTTCAATGGAAAGGCATCTGTTGTATCCGGGATTCCATCATTGTCATCATCCTCATCTGCATTGTTGCCAATACCATCTCCATCACTGTCGGTATCCTCGTTGGGATCTAGCGGAAAGGCATCCTCTTCATCGGGGGTACCATCACCATCATCATCATCATCGGCATTGTCGCCCACTCCATCACCATCGGTGTCGGTATCCTCACTCGCATCCAATGGGAAATCGTCCTCTGAATCTGGAGTGCCATCACCGTCGTCGTCCTCATCGGCATTGTTGCCAATACCATCTCCATCACTGTCGGTATCCTCGTTGGGATCTAGCGGAAAGGCATCCTCTTCATCGGGAGTGCCGTCACCATCGGCATCATTATCCCCGTTATCCCCAATGCCATCACCATCGGTGTCGGTATCCTCACTCGCATCCAATGGGAAATCGTCCTCTGAATCTGGAGTGCCATCACCGTCATCATCATCATCGGCATTGTCGCCTATTCCATCGCCATCGGTGTCCGTATCCTCATTGGGATCTTCTGGGAAGACGTCTGAATTGTCGCCAATGCCATCGCCATCGGTGTCCGTATCCTCATTGGGATCTTCTGGGAAGGCGTCTGAGCTATCGCCCACACCATCGCCATCGGTGTCCGTATCCTCATTGGGATCTTCTGGGAAGGCGTCTGAATTGTCGCCCACACCATCGCCATCGGTGTCCGTATCCTCATTGGGGTCTTCTGGGAAGGCGTCCGAATTGTCGCCAATGCCATCACCGTCAGTATCTGTATCCTCATTAGGATTATCAGGAAAGGCATCCGAGTTATCGCCAACACCATCGCCATCGGTGTCCGTATCCTCATTAGAATCCAATGGGAAAGCATCCTCTGAATCTGGAGTGCCATCATCATCATCATCATCATCGGCATTGTCTCCCACTCCATCGCCATCGGTGTCCGTATCCTCATTCCCGTCCAATGGGAAAGCATCCTCATCATCGGGGGTGCCATCGCCATCATCGTCGTCATCGGCATTGTCACCCGTACCATCGCCATCAGTATCCGTATCCTCATTGGAATCCTCAGGAAAGGCATCGGAGTTATCACCCACGCCATCGCCATCAGTATCCGTATCCTCATTGGGATCCTCAGGAAAGGCATCGGAGTTATCACCCACGCCATCGCCATCGGTGTCCGTATCTTCAGTAGAATCCAATGGGAAAGCATCCTCATCATCGGGGGTGCCATCGCCATCATCATCATCATCAGCATTGTCGCCTACACCATCGCCATCGGTGTCCGTATCCTCAGTGGAATCCAATGGGAAAGCATCCTCATCATCGGGGGTGCCATCGCCATCATCATCATCATCAGCATTGTCACCCGTACCATCGCCATCAGTATCCGTATCCTCATTGGGATCCTCAGGAAAGGCATCGGAGTTATCACCCACACCATCGCCATCGGTGTCCGTATCCTCAGTGGGGTCTTCTGGAAAGGCATCTGAATTATCGCCCATACCATCGCCATCGGTGTCCGTATCCTCAGTGGGATCCAAAGGGAAGGCATCTTCTGTATCCAACGTTCCATCCTCATCATCATCATCGTCACAGGCATCACCCCCATCATTCAGACCATCGGTGTTTAGTTGATCAGCATTGGCTATTGTGGGACAATTATCTACATCATCATTCACGCCATCACCATCTTCATCCATATTATTATCAATGTTGATGACTAGAGTTCCTTCATAAACATTGTTATCTGAATCAGTCGTTGAAATTCTTATATTGTATGATGACTTTACCTCAAAATCAAAAATTTCATTGGCTTGGAGGTCACTATCTGAAATTGAAAAACTAGTATTATCATCATCTCCTATTCCCGCTACCAAAGCATATATATGTACATCATCCACATCTGCATCCGTGGTTGTCAAGGCTCCGACAACTTGACCGATGCCATTGTTTTCCATAATCGTACTTGGTGCAATTGCAATCGCTGTTGGGGGGTTACTTATCTTTAATATGGGGCTTGTTGAAAAACTGTGGTAGAGACTCCCAAAATTATTCCCCGCTCCACCATTGGTATTGCCATCACAGGACAAATAAACCCCTTGATTGCCTGTACCTGGAGGATTGGCCCCATTTTCTTTCAACACCACATAATAGTTTGTATTTGCCACTAAAGCAATACTGTTCGCAAAGACAAACTCAAACTCGGCTGCCGTTGTATTGGCCGAAACCGTAATCTGGTCTGATGTAGCCAACAAAGAACTAAATTTAACATCTGGATTTGCAGAGCTGGGATTTGCATCCGTCTGATGCAATTCTAAATACAGATTATAGTTGTTACTCGCATCTGTATTGTCCAGTTTCAAAGTAACCGATCGCAACATAGCCTCTTCAAGTGAGGTAATAGCCTGCCACGCAGCCGACCAACCTGTAGAACAACTATCCTCTGTACTACCCGTAACTTGTGAATCTATGGAATCTGATCCACTCTCATTGGTCAATGTTACATAGAAATCACTGGCCCCATCTGGAACAGTGGCTTCTACTGTATTCCCATCAATGACCGAATAAATAGCATTTATCCCTCCTATGGTAACACCGCTCGTTGTCAAAAAATTTGACCCCGTGAGTGTTATCACTTCACCATAGGCAGCTGTTTCTGGACTAAAGGATGTAAGAACTGGGGGAGCTTCCAATGTATTTAAGTCCTCACTTATAATCTCAGTGTAAGCATCATTTGCCCCATCGAAGTATTCGACTACAAAATAAAAATCATAGTTTGTATAGGGTGTAAGCCCTGTAAGGTTATATACTTGTTCTACATCTGCTGTCATCGGTGAATTCCCAGAGGCTACAACACCAACACCTCCATAATCAACCCCTGCTTCTATTTGGGCAGCCGTGGGCACAGCACTACCATCCGGCACCAATACCCAATACCCTGTGCCACTTTCTGCGGATGTAGCGGCATAATCTGCTGTAGTATGGGTAACATTATCAAAGGCTCCTATAGCGGCATTGGCTACCCGTGCAATAATTTCATCAATTTCAGGCAATGTTCCTGCAGCATAATACCAAATCAATTCCTCGCTTTCATTTGGTGCCAAATCATTAAATCTTACATACAATGCATAGGATCCATCTCCAGTTTCGGTAATAGCGTTTGTTGCTGGGTCTTGGTTTGTAGCATTGGTAAATGAACAGCATCTATTTATTGTAGTGTACGCCCTATCAGAATTACTAAAAAATAGGATAGCCTCTTCTGTTGTGGAAATCTTTATGGCTTTTGCTTGATCAACCTGATTGGTCAATGCCACAAATTGTTCATCTATTAAGTTTCCCCTCTCCTTTGTAGGTCTATCGCTACCCCCAACGTAATCATCCCGTGTACCAACCCATAGTCTTACATTGGAAGCTGATGACCCGCTAGTATTCGTAATCTTGACTTTAATCCCAATATAGCCTTCTGGCTGCAATAATTCATAAATATTATCTACTTGAAAGGTCTGCGCGCCTATGGTAATCTCTCCGGTCGTTCTAATTTGACCATAGCCATCACCAGTTGCTGCATTGGTAACTGTAAAATTGGAATAGTCATATACTTGATTGGTAAATACCGGATTTTCAACAATTGTACCACTTGTGTTCCAGTTATTGGTTCCGTCTCCACCTATACCCCATCGAATATCCAAGGGGTAAGAACTGTAGGTCAACTTTCTGTATGCCGAACCATTATAATAAAATGGTTGTTGCATGTTACCTTGGGTATTAATCGAATTCTCAGATCCATTTCCAATCCTGAGTCGATTATTATTAAGTATGTTATAGGTTTGGGCTGATAAACCACCACATAAAGCAGTATATGATATCATTAAAAGTATAAAAGCCCTTAATCCTTGAATCGTATTATTGTCCATTCTGTACGTTTATTAGTTTAACACCCAATCAAATCCTTTATAGTCATAAGAAAAACTTGAATTCGAAGTCTTTCTTTGCCCTTCTTTTTCATACTCCAAATAAAGCCTTAACAAAGCCTTACTATCATCAAAACTTAATGTATGAACAAGAATGACAGGGTTATCACCTATAAGTGGGAGTTGGTTTTTTTGAATGACCTCTATCGGTACGCCCTCAATAAAAAAATTATCCGGAATGGAAAGAGTATCTCCATGCTCTAAAATATAAAGCTTGGGTAAGCTTTTCCAGTCAATGGAAGATTCGGTCCAAAATACACTTTGACTAATCGATTTACTGAGAAGTGAAACCGTTATTTCTGCATTGGATTTTTGTGCGCTACACAGAAAAGACAAAAAAAGTAAGGGTAATAAAACCCATACCCGTTTTCCAAACCAAAAGTTTTTTACCCCTATACTCCCTTTTTTCTTGGAAAAAAGTGTGGACAAGTTTTCTTTAATTTTAGTGTTTATCATTTTAAAGGTTTTTCTTACTCCAAAAGAAGTTTTTTTTTACACACACTTTAATCATATGTTGTCAAATGCTATCAATTTGTTGTCTAAAAGACCATTGTTGAGGTAATTAAAATGGCATTTAAAAAAGTTGGAGTAAAAAAAGGGAGTAAGCCTAAAAAAATTTAGTTTTTTTCTGACAACAAGAAGTTTCCATATATGACATTGATTGTATCAAACAATCAATCACACTCCCATTTAAAATTGGCAATCCTTTCTTTTGAAGAACCCGAAAGGTTATAGTGCCACCACTCCGTTCTAATGCCCCAAAAACCATGTTTCTCCATGGTTTCTTTTAACAATTTTCGGTTTTGGAGAATGGTATCCGGATGTTGGGTATAATCGTGATGGGCCTCTTTGCCAAAAAAGTCAAAATCGGTGCCCATGTCCAATGCTTCACCGTTTATGGTGACCAAGGTAACATCTACGGCACCACCTTTGTTATGGATGGATCCCTTTACCGGGTTGGCCACATATTGGGGATTGGGCATGAGTTCCCACATTTTATATTGCACAGCATTAGGACGATAACAGTCAAAAAACTTAAGCTTATACCCCATTTTCATAAAACTGGCATTGGCCTGGATCAGTGCCTTTGCCGTTCTTGCCCGGGTATAGCACTCTGCACAGTCATAGACTTTCGCCTTTAAAAAATTATTGGTGGTGGCATAACGCATGTCATAAACAAAGTCTTTGCTAAAATCGGCCAAACGCACAAAAGTGGTATCGGTCAGACCATCAAAGGATTTCAGAGGTTTGGAATCTATCTTTTCCTCCTCTGGAAGCGATATTGTTATGGTGTCTTTTGCCGCTATGGACTGTACAGCTTCCTGTTCAGTTTTTGGTTTGCAACCACAAAGCATAATTAAAAAAATGGCCCAATATCCTTTGTACATCATTTCCTTGTTTGATTGGCCATCCATGTATACAATGCTTCCGTGGTATAGGCACGTTCCCATGAATTATGGCCCACTCCCTTATAACGGGTATAAGTGACCTCGAAATCCATTTCCTTTAATTTCTTGACCATGGTATCAGATTCCGATACGGGAATTACCTGATCTTCTGCCCCGTGAAACACCCAGATGGGCAGTTGCTTATCCAACCAATGGGCATAAGGTGTGGGTGCCATACCACATACCACGGCAAGGGCAGCAAAGGTGTTTGGGTATTGCACGGCCATTTCCCAAGCGGCACTTCCCCCACGGCTCAATCCGGTGAGGTAGATTCTATGGGGGTCAACATTGTTTTGGGCCACGATGGTATCCAAGAGTTGTTTGACCGTATGAACGTTCCACCACTTCTTTTTATGGGGGTTTTGGGGGGCCAATACCAAAAAGGGAAATTGTTTTCCCTGGGCCAAAAGTTTTGGCGGACCGTTCTTTTTTATTTCCGCTATATCGGCTCCAGCTTCCCCACCACCATGCAAGAACAGAAGTAGTCCAAATTGGTGGTCCGCTGTCCCGTCATATTCCGGTGGGTAGTATAGATAGTAGTGTAATTTCTCATTAATGGTCACTTTCTTTTCTCTCTGCACAAGACTGCTCTGCGATGAACACGCTTGTAACAAAAGAAAAAACAAAACAACAGTTCCATTTACCCGCATACTATAAAAGTACGGAAGCTATTTCTTTCCAGGAAGAGACTCGTTCAAAACCATTTGTCTTTGTGTTATGGGGCGAGGTGAACAACAACCGTCTTCCTTCAAACTTCTCCAAATTATAGGATCGGTCGTCTATAAGAAGGTCCCCCCTTAAAATATGCTTATGCCCACAAAGAATACGGTGTTGCCAAGGAATGAACGGAAAAAATTGATCTAACCAATCTGATTTTTCCTTTAGGGAATAGGGAAACTGCATGGCGGCACTTGCAATAAATACTTGATGGTTGTTGCACAGTTCCCGCAACACTTCCTGACTGTCCTCTATGACGGCTAAATCCCTAAAATAGCCTATTCTGGCGGCATGGCCCTTTACACTTCCTTGGTGTGCTTCTGGTACTACGTGCCAAAACTCGCTGCCATCACAATCATGTTTGGAAAAATTGCCCCCGAACTCTTGGTTATAAATATCTATATGGGCTTGATAGGCATCTGCGATAACCTCATCCATATCTACAAAAATGGTCATCCTATTTTTTTTGCAAAGCTATATTCCCCTTTGGGATGACCAACAGCCATACGATATGAAAAAGTTAAGATTTTACTTTTTCAACAGTTTTCTGAAACTTATAGTTGTTGATAGAGGCTTTGATTTATGCTCTCAATATCCACATCGGTAAGTGGTTTGGTTATATAGCCTTTGATAAAATCATATTGTTTGGAGAGTTCCAAATCGTGGGACGCAATAGAGGAGGTGAGCATAAAAATATTAATATTGTCCTTCTCCATTGATGCCCATTCTGCAAACTCATCCAAAAATTCCCAACCATTCATGATTGGCATATTAATATCCAATAAGATAAGATTGGGATAATCCTCTATCTTAGTGAGCTTCATTAAAGCATTATAGCCTTCCAATCCATTTTCATACTGCACTATGTCATAGTTTAATATTGACATGCCCAATAATGTTTTGGTCGTAAATGAAAAAATAGGGTCATCATCTATTAAAAACACCTTATACTTCATCTCCAATCTTTTTATTCTTAAATATTAACTTAAACTCCGTTCCTTTATCTACTTGACTGACAACGTCAATTTTCCCATCCATGGCGTCCATTTGGTTTTTGGTCATAAACAATCCTATTCCTTTGGCATCCTTGTTGCCATGAAAAGTTTTGTACATCCCAAAAAGCTTGGCTCCATAACGATCCAGATCAATCCCTACCCCATTGTCCTTAAAAAAGAGGACCGTATGTTCTGCGCTGACTTCCGAACGAATGGTAATGATAGGCTTCCGGTCTTTCTTGGCATATTTAATGCCATTGGTCAAAAGGTTTAGAAAAATACTGGTCAAATAGGGTTTTACCGCATAAACCTGAAGTTCTTCTGGAATGTTGTATCTAACCTCCACATCTGCCTCTTCCATGAGACCATTGATGGATCGCATGACGTCTTTAAAACAACTGACCACTTTCACCATGACCATTTTCTTGCCATGCGTCTCCTTTATCTTCACAACCTCATTGAGCTGGATAATGGTCTCATCCAATTTTTCTGAGGATTCCTTTACCATGTTCAGCAATTTATGCTGTTGTTCAGAGCAAACTTCATCCCTTAACAGAAGTCCTGTGAGTGTAGACATATTTGACGCATGGGACCTAAGGTTATGGGAAACGATATGGGCAAAATTCAGAAGGCTTTTGTTTTGCTCTTCGGTAATCTTCAATAATTTTCTTTGACGGATCTGCGCTTTTTTAATTCTTGTAACGTCTATATTGGCCCCTACTAATCGAATGGCATTCCCAGATGCATCCCTAATCACCTTCCCCTCGGTATAAATGTAATGTATGGAATTTCCTTTTTTTATCCGGTATTCAACCTTAAACCCATCATCCTTCTCCACGGCCCTATACATGGTTTTCCTTACCCTTTCCACATCTTCTTCAATCGCTATTTCCTTCCACTTTTCCAAGGCGTCAAAGGTCTCATTAGGGTCACATCCAAACAATCTATAGGTACTCTCGTCCCAGGTTACCTCTTGTGTGGCTACATCCTTTTCCCAAATACCGATATTGCCACTTTTTAAGGCAACCCATAATGTATCTGTTAGTTTCTTGTTTTTAACACTGATCCTTTTATGGTTGTCTATATCCTGGAAGATTCCATATAAACGGGCTACCTTTCCGTTTACATATTCGGCATTACCAAAGGTTCGCACCCATTTTTCCTTTCCGGAGGGAGTAATGATGATCAATTCCTCGTCATAGGGTATCCCCTCCTCTATGGCCTTCTTTAACACCTCTTTGATACGCTCACGATCCTTACCCTCCTTATAAAAAGTAATCCCATCCTCCATAGTGGGTATATAATCTTTGGATACTTCTATGATCCTTCGGGTTTCATCGGACAAAAAGGCTTCATTTGTCAAAAGGTTGACTTCCCAACTGCCAATTTTAGCCGTTCTCTTTGCCTTTCTGGACAACTCGTACAAGCCTACCTTATCCGACACATCGGTAAGAACCACCAATTGATCTCCAGTTTCCAAGGGGTAACTGTCCAACTGTATTTTTATTGCCCTATCACCTATTGGAAAATTTAAAATACGGTAGGTTCCCACCTTACACGTTTTACCCTGATAGTAACGCTCATCTATGGAGCCTTCCAATGGTTTAAACAACTCGTCAAGAGTATGACCAGTAATCTTATCCATGGGCATTCCCAGAAGTTTTCCTGCCAAGGGATTACAATCACCAATAAAAAAAGCCTCGTTGACAATCAAGGCTGGAAAAGGCATCCTATTTAGGGGAATTTGATCAACAGCACCATTCATACCAAAAAAATGTTAATCTAATATTAACATACAAACGTAAGAAGTATCTTGTTATTTTATTTGTTATTGTTACATGTAAAGATATTGATTTTTAAATTCAACATTTGATGATACTCAAAAAATGTCCACTACCCCAACCCCTAAACTCGGACATAAATATGCAACCAACTTAGAATCAAAAACCTAAATTCTAAAAATTTAATGTAAATAGTTGATAATTAATTTTCGTCAGTTTGAGTGAATTTCACGATTAAAATGGGTGAAAATTGCATAGGCTTACATCACCCAGGGTCACATTTCATAGGTAATGAATGGAAACAAGCAATGGGATGCTTAAACAAGTTCAGCATGACACATTTTACATTGAATCGTTATTTCAAAATGTACAACGGGTTATAGAAGTATACTTTAACACCTGCTTCCTATTCAACGGGAGTAACGGTTTTTTTAGAATAGGTAAACCACTGGTGTCCTTGCCCTAGATTTCTTAATACCCCAACCTAATCTTGGCTTCTTGAGGGTCAAAATCAGATTTTTTAAACGTATGTGCTTCGGTATTGAATACATGGGCATCAAAATCAAACGCTCCCTGCGAAAAGGCGATATAGAAATATTTTAAGGTTTCCGCAAAGACATAGGTGGCCAAATAATCCTTCTTTTCCTTGGTACGCACATCTGCTATGGAGTTAAAGGCCACCTCGTTTTTGCAATGCTCCTTAATGTCTTCCCAATACTTTTTGATCATGTCCAAATATTCCTGCTTTCCAGTAATCTCATGCAAATAATAGGCAGACTCGATGATTTCTGGATTGATTTCCATATTTGGATATTCCACTACGTCCTCATCATACTTATAGCGTGTAGGAAGCATTTCAAATTTATCCCAGAGCCAATCCCATGTATGTTGATTTTTTTCAGCAGCTTCCATATCCCCTGAAATCGCTTGTACAGCTGGAAAAAAAGCATCGTACAACGAAACGGAACGTTTTAAGATTGCTCCGGTTTCCATATCAACAATGGTATAAAAATGATGTCCTTCATACTCGTCCAGCAAATACTCATTGATTTTTGCCATACTGTAATCCCACATCTGCTTCACCTCTGGATCGGGAAAAATCATATAGGTCTTGTACATGTACTCATAATAGGAATCTACCCCTGCCTGTAGGTGGTGCCATTTGGTTCCCATCCATTCCCCCGTGTTCACATTGATGAGTTCTCCGGGCAGGCCAATCTCAGATTTACGCTCAAATACAGCTTTGGTCGCTTTTTTAGCGGTCTGGTAATATTTTGGGTCTTTTGTATAGTAGCTCAGGATGCCAAACTCGAACATATAGGTCGCGGCTTGGGCCACGTTGATCACATCACCTTTTCCCTCACCATGGTTTCCTGCCAATTCCCCCGTTCTTAGATTCACCGAATGGTTTGGAATTCCCGTGGGCGTATGAAAAGCGGGCAGTATACGATCGCCAAACTCACGGGCCTTATCCAAAATCGCTTCATTTTTAGTGTAATGGTACATGGACAGCAAACCACCCAAGATACGAATGTTCACCTCAAAAGTCTGCACAAAAAGGTCTTTGTTAAAATCCATCGCCAAAGCGTATGCCTCAATTTCCCTGGCCTGTTCTTCCAAGCCCATGACCTGTAAGGTGCTGTAAGCATCAATGGGCGATATGCCCAAAGACTCTTCATACCAATCAAAATAACTCTTGGAAAGCGGCAACAGCACATCATGTCCCCATGCATATTTCCTATAGGCGTTCCAAGACCGTAAGGTTTCTTCCTTAACCTCTTCCTGTAGGGCCAAAAGGGCGGTGTCCAGTACTTTTTCAGCCCGTGGGGATTCCGTATTTTCACTTTTTGCTTTATCTCTTTTGCAAGAAATAACCGTTAGGATAGCTAAAAGCAGCACTGTTAGCCCTAGTATTTTTTTCATTATAAAATGCTTTTTCTAAACTTTATCTATTCCCTATGAAAACCACACAAACTGGAGATACCACTTCCTTGGTCCTATATTGTTCCTCCAGCTTTCCCTGGTCCATTATGGAATAAACCACCAGATCATCTGAATCTTGATGGCAGGCAATCAGCCATTTTCCATCAGGTGAGATATTGAATTCCCGTATGGTCTCTCCTTCGGTATAAACGTAGTCAACCAGTTTTAATTCGCCTTCATTGATTCTAAAAATGGTCAAGGCATCCAATTCACGATTGGCCACATACAGATATTCCCCATTGGGATGTAGGCGAATTGCCGAGGAACTTGGCTTTCCCCTAAAGATATTGGGCAAAGAATTATAC
This sequence comes from Croceivirga sp., assembly GCA_965230555.1. Taxonomy (GTDB): domain Bacteria; phylum Bacteroidota; class Bacteroidia; order Flavobacteriales; family Flavobacteriaceae; genus Croceivirga. The sequence continues at coordinate 2,094,644 of OZ246014.1, read as the reverse complement.
GAATGAATCACGTTATACCCTTTTCCATTGATATTCAATACCGAGATTACTCCCGTTAATTCATTTACCACATAGCCGTACCTACTTTGCGCATCAAACACCATATGTCTGGGGCCGCCCCCGTGTTCCAAATGGACATCCCTACTTGCGTTTTGGACAAGTACCCCATCATCAAACTCATAGGCTTTTAGCATATCTATCCCCAAATCCGCCACAAATACATCTTTTTGGTTGGCAAGCACAAAGGCTTGGTGCGCATGGGGTCCCTCTTGTCTTTCTGCATTGATGCCAAAGCCCGAATGTTTAAAATTGGCAACCCGGGGCATGACCCTGCCGTCTGCGGCCACGGGAAACTGCTCTACGGTTCCCGAACCATAATTGGAGATGATCAAACCATGCTTGGAATAGGTTATATGGCATGGATATTCCCCTAAGAGGGGCTGTTCGTTCAATGGTTCCAAGGAATAATCCTCCCTAATGGCATAGGCTTGGACCTTGGGCTCTTCTGTTGCTGACACCTCTGTAATGGCATATAAAAAACGGTTGTCCCCACTTATGGTCAGATAGCTCGGATTTTTTGCCTTCATGGTATGCACTACCTTAACCTTGCCTGTAGAAACATCCATGGCCACCGTATAAATTCCATGGCCAGAACCCCCAAAATTTAAGGAAAGCATTGTGGTATAGCTTCCCACAAAAAAAATCAACATAATTGGACTATAAGTTTATTTTTTTACGTTGGATTTAGCTCCTTGATGACTTCTTCACCATCTGGCTTTGGGTATGCCCATTGTCCAGTAATACCTTCACTAAGGGGCATATCCCCTTTTTTCACCTTAATTGAAAAAGCGTATCGGTGTTCTTACTAAAAATATCTTAAATTATTTGTTTTGTCATAAAATATCGACCGACGACATCACAGAAAAGACCAGTGCATTCCACCCCTAAGCCAGAAACAGTTTACATGATGTGGATAATAGGTTGAACTGAATCAGAAAAAGTTGATCTCGTCCACGAACAACCATACCTTTTGCCCCGCAGCACCATGCCAATCTGGAGCGCTCTCAAAAGCATCTATTTTAATCCGTAAATAGCGATAGTTGCCTTTTTTCAATTCAAACACATGCCTATTTACCTGTTTGGGGAAATCCTTGACCGGAATCACTTCTTTTTCACCAATCAGTTGCATGTTACTTTTGGACATTCCGCCATACACTTGGATGGATTTAGCAGGAAAGATCCATGAACCAACATCGGTGAGTACGCCAATGGATACTTTCTCGATACCCACATCTGTGCCCAAATCCAAATCAATATCAAAATTATCTTTCATGCCTGTCCATTTGGCATCTCCATAGCTTTTTGAACCTGTAATCTCATCAAAGAGCATGTTCCCATCTTCTTTTCCATAGCTTGGGCTAGACCAACTGTTCATCACAATATTGGGATATCCGGATCGCAGTTTGGGAAAAATACTCTTGAACAATGGTTTTGCAAAAACCCTACTGGGGTTTAAGCCTTCCTTGATGGCCACGGCTTTTAAAATGGCATTCTGTGCAATCTCAAAAGGAGCTGTATACAGCATTGATTCCTTGGTAGGTTCAGAACCATCCAACGTATAATAGATTTTCGCATCACCATCCTTTGATGTTAGTTTGGCCCTGTGCGAAGTAGCAAAGAAATAGGCTGGGTTAGTATCTACTGGTGAAGCAGTGGCCTTTACCATGATTTTGGCATCCTCATCCGGGATAATCCCTATGGAAGTATTTTCTGCTTTTGTTCCCCATTTTTTATTGGGTTCACTGCCCATGGTAAACTCCAAAGTACCTCCCGCCATTATAACATCGTGCGTAATGAAGTTTTTATCGTAAGCTTCCCCATTCAATTTGACCGACTGTACATAAAAATTAGCATCGGAAAGGTTGACGGCCTTGACCGTAAAGGTCTTTCCATTTTCCATATGGATCGAGGCCGATTCATGATAGGGTGTTCCCAACTGATATTCCAAACTTGACGGGGCCACGGGATAAAAACCCAAGGTGCTAAAAATATACCAGGCCGACATTTGACCAAGGTCTTCGTTGTTGATCATACCGTTCGGTTGGTCCGAATACATGGTGGTGACCACCTCATTGATGTGTTTTTGCCCCTTCCACGGTTGACCTACATAATTATACAGGTAGGGCATTTGATGGCCCGGCTCATCGCCATGACCGTATTTCCCTATAAAACCAGAAATATCTACGTGTTGCGCTCCACCCAATTGTGTGGTATCTGTAAAGACCTTATCCAGCCATTTGGCATAGTTTTCCCTACCACCATGCAGTTGAATGACACCTTTCATATCATGCGGAGTATAGGCAGAATACGCCCATATATTACCGGAGACATAGTTTGGGATGAGATTGTCCCAATCGTTCAGGTCCAAATCACGCATACGACCATCACTGAAAACCGGGTACAGATAGCCATTCTGGGGATTATAGGTTGCCCTATACCCAATGCTCCTATCATAAAACTCTTGGGCCTCCTTGGTTTTTCCCAATTTCTCGGCCACCCGGGCAATGACATAGTCATGGTAGTTGTATTCCGTGGTCTTGGATACGGAACTACCCGTTTCTGCCGTAACATAACCATAGTTGATATAATCTGCCAATCCGCTTACATCATAAACGGCACTGTGTTTGGTCAAATCAAAAGCGGCATTGTACATGGATTGGAACGCTGCTTCTTCGTCAATTCCCGCTACTCCTTTTAAAACGGCATCACCAATTACCGAAGCTGTGGTGTAACCGATCATACAGGCATTGTCGTACCCAAACAGTTCCCACACAGGTTGGCCCGTACCCGATTGGGTATCACGACTGATCATACTGTTGACAATCTTGGCAGTTTCCTCTTGCTCTATGATATTATGCAAAGGATGTAATGCCCTATAGGTATCCCAAGTGGAATAATTACTGTACTGTGGCCCTTTGGATTGGTATTGCTTGCCTTCTACCACATAACGCCCATCTACATCTGAAATGATGTTTGGGGCTATAAAACCATGATAGATGGCCGTATAAAATGTACGCTTTTTTGCATCGGGTTCGTTTTCACCTATTGTAATCTTGTTCAAGACAGCATTCCACTTATCGGTAGCCTCTGCCAATGCTTGATCAAAATCTTTTCCTTTTACCTCGGCCTCATAATTTTTTTGGGTTCCATCATAATCAACTGGTGAAAGGGTTACCGTAACTTCAATGGTTTCTTTTGCCTCAACATTAAAAGTGGCATAGCCCTTTACTGTGGCAGCCGTCAAACTTCTTTCTCCAATAGGCTGGTCATTGTTTGTTACCGTGACCGATGTAAACGGTTTTGAGAACTCGGCCAAAAAATACATCCACCTACTTTTGTCCGGGCCATGGCTGATTCGCTTAAAACCTCTGATCTTGGTTTCTGAAACTACCTCAATACTACTTTCCACAGTCTTTTCCATTAATCCATGGGTAGGATCTATGACAATATCGGCCTCCCCAGCTTTATTGAAGGTATACCGATGAAATCCTGCCCTTGTCGTGGCGGTCAACTCCACATCTATGGCATAATCCTTAAGGGTAACGTTGTAATACCCGGCCCTTGGATGCTCCGAATCGTGGGAAAAACGGGAGCGATAGCTTTGATCCACCAATTCGTCCGAACCTGCCTTCGTTGTCTTCTTTCCCATAGTGGGCATGATAAGGATATCTCCCAGACCGGAAAGGCCGGGACCACTGATATGGTTGTGGGCAAACCCTTTGATAATGGAATCCGAATAATGATAGCCCGAACACCAGTCCCAGCTTTTAAACCCGTTGGACGGGCTCAACTGTACCATGCCAAAAGGTGTGGTGGCCCCTGGAAAGGTGTGCCCATGGGCATCGGTGCCAATCATGGGGTCTACATAGTGGGTAAGGTCTTGAAGGTTGGTCTTCTTTTGACAGGAGAACAATATAAGAACGAAGACAATTAAGCTGATTTTTTTCATAACGATAAGGTAGTATAACACTAATTAGCTATATAAAATAATAGACGAACAACAGCCATGAATATACCAATACACTATTCTGTTTTGCTATAAAATCCACAACCTTTCGTTTGCCGAACCAAGCATTTGAAGAATGACTCCGTAAGTTTAATCCATATACCCATTGAAAAAGTTGAAATAAAACATAGTGACAAATACTTGCCACCTACTTGGATTTTACGATAATCTTACTTACTCTGCTATTGTTTATCCTAAGTAAATATAGCCCCGTTGAAAGCCCTGTTGACAGTCTCAATTCTGAAGATTGTGTGTTAGCATGGAACTGTACATTTTCAATTGTTATCTGCCTCCCCCTAAGATCAAATAGACTAAAGCTGTCTGTAGACTTTGTATTTGCAATATTGACCACTCCAGAAAAACTAGGATTGGGATACACCCTATATTCATCGGAATCCGCAAAAAACGGATTGTTTTCAAAGTAAGAAATAGCGTAATTAAATGCATCCACTCCAATTTTCTCACCTATCAACCTTCCAGGGATATCGTCTGCTGGTGGGTGAATACCCCCCCACAAACGTGACAAACTACATTGGTCAGATGCATCCCTATATGAAGCCCACTGCAAGATGACATCTACTGAGGGTCCTTCCTCAAATACCAAAAACTCATTCTTCTTGGCAACAAACTCGCCCATGCCCCCAGGAAAAAATGAGCTTCCCGTCATTAGGGTCATTACCTCGGCTGCTGCACGTGAAAATGTTGAATGTCCAGAGACAAACCCAGCAAAAGGAGGGGTCACAAAACTTGGTCTTTGATATGGCCACCATTCTTCGGCAAGAATCCAACCAACATCGGCCATATCAACGGCTGTATCACCAATATACTTGTGCCCTTTCCATGTATACAGTTTTATTTTTCCAACATTTTTATTTTCCCTTCCGGCCAAAAGATCTCCTTCTTCCACAATTTCAACATAACCATCAACCAACGGAATGCCATTTTCATTATAACTGGGTAGGTTGGGGTCTGTGCTCTGTCCTTGATCGGCCATGTATCGTATCGCAGATATTGGTCTGATATAATCATACCATCCCTTAATACTCCAAGCAGAAACAGCGGCATCATGCATGGCTCCCCCCAAAGTAAAATAACTTTTTACATCCCATTCAAGTGCGTTTAAGACATCGCCTTTTCCATTAAAGCGTTTTTCAAAGGCAGGATGGTCACTTACATAGTTTAAAATGGTAAACCAGTGGCCAGGAGGAGTCTCGGAATCTGGCCCATCTGCCCAAAATTCTGCCAACACCCTAGTATAGTCGCCCCTTGGAACAAACTGACTTTCATAAGCACTCCCCGTAACGGGATTCACGGTATAGCCTTGTCCTATATCCCCTCCTTCCAGCAGTTGGTAAAAATTCTCATAGTCCACATAGTTGACCGGAAGATTCTCCAATGGTATATTTCCAATGGACTTTGGTGAAATATCCCAAACAACACCATCATTTGGGGTTAAATGGGAACTCCAGATGGAAACCAATGAAAACCCCCATTTATATGCATCTGACAACTCTTGATTACTACTGCCCAAATAGGGAGGAGCAGAAGGGTCATTATACACCTTGTAACTGTCATTGTCCCGATTGTAAATGGTAACTACATCATCGTTCATGGCAAAAGGGGCCACATTGCCCCACTCTGGACTAAGAAAGTCTATGGTCGTTCCCTCAATAAGGTTTCCGCTCTGATCAATAAACGTATCAAGACTTAACGATTGCCAACGATTATAATCGGTTATGTTTGGATTTCCGGGTATTGCGGGAGCTAAAGGCTCATTTACAGGGATATAATAGCCATTGCTGTACCCCGTTTGTTCCCGTGAACCATCCTTAAACCCATACTGAATATAATTTCTGGCAATAAAATTGCCCAGGGCAGCGGGGTCGCCATTTTCATAATTTGTGCTTTCCATACCTACATCCAAGCCCAATTGATCCATCAAGAGGTCAAATTTTTCCAAAGTGATTGCTGCATTGGGCGAGTTCTTAAAACGATGGGACAATATTCTGTATGCCGTATAACTGATGGCTTCTTTTAAATCGTCATCAAAATTTTCCATGTTTATAGGAAATTCACTAAATGTACTTTTGAAACCATGCACCTCTTTTCCTATCAGATACGTTCTTGTATCGTGGTATATGGCCCAAGCATCATACATGGCTGCACTTGTGTGGAACAAATTCCGAGCATGAACCGTTGGTCGTGCATAATCCCTACGTATCGCATCAAGCAAGGCCTCATTCCATATCCGGGCAATTGACATATTTTCGGGCACTTCGGATACATTTAGATTTACCTCCAAAGTAATCTCCTCCGTAGCGCAAGAAGCATCCCTTACCAAAGCGGATAACTTTCCTGTTTTTTCAAAGCCCCACTCCACGATTATATTTTCTGTATTCTGGCCGGATAGAATTTCACCTCCCTCTATATGCCAACTAATGGTTTGGTTGGATCCTATGCTCAGGGAATATGTTTGCGTACTAAAGTTTCCGGTATTTGCCGCCCCTTCTATAGTATTTGAAAAAGGAAGATATTCACATGAGCCATCATCTATGATGGCATCTGGAGAATAATTACACGAATTGGGATCTGTGCATCCGTATTTTTTTATGGATCGGTTGTTATCCAATACCACAAACCCATTATTTTCCGTGGCCTTAATATGGGTGTTGGAATCAATATTCATATGGGTCTCCTCTAATCCGGAAGGCCATGTTATCTTTAAAGAGCTTATGGTTTCCCCTTCCTTTAAACCAAAATGGACGGGTTTTAAGTTTTGCCCCAAAAACCCAACTCCGGTATAATATCTTTTTAGGGTGGATTGGTTGGTTGTCAATTCAAGTGTGGTGCCAATGGCATCCCTATTGGAGACCGTCCCCTGCAGCGAGACTTTAAACCATTGGTAATTGGTGCCCTCAACATCAGTGATGGTTTTGTTTTCATAGAGCCTAGAGCGTCTATCCGAATTGGTGACAAGAATATCCAAATCCCCATCATTGTCATAATCAAAATCAACAGCTTCAACACTAATGGCAAAATCTTCCAGACCAGATGATTCTTGAAGAACCAACTCATCCTGTCCGTTGGCATATTGGTTTTCAAAATATGCATTGGTATCTGCCCCCCATGTTCCAAAGTCATACCCATTGACTATGAACAGGTCTTCATCCCCATCAAGATCAAAATCTGCAAATTTAGTCCCCCATGCCCAACCTGTTTGGAGAACGGTATGTTCAAAAGCTCTATCTGTAAATGTGTTGTCCCCATTATTGGTCAGCAAAATGTTCTGCTGTATCGCAGTAATAAAAAAATCAAAATGACCGTCATTATTATAATCTGAAATGGTCACCCCCATGTCATCTACCTTGGTGTCCATACCATAAGAGGCTGCATCTTCCTCAAAAGCAACGCCTCCTTTGTTCATAAAAAGTTGATTGGCTTTTCTTAGGTCATTTGAAAGGTATAGATCCATATACCCATCATTGTTAAAATCAAAAGGAAAAGGATTGAAACTTGGAATATTATTATTGACCCCTATGTTGACAAGTTCCGACGTATCGGTAAAGGTACCATCGCCATTGTTCCTGTATAAAAAATTAAAGCTACAGCTTTCCCATGTTGGAATAAAAATATCCAAAAAACCATCGTTGTTGTAATCAAACCATACGGCAGAGGTGTTTTCACATTCGTTCTCGGACTTAACCCCCAGCACACTTGTTACCTCTACAAAAGAACCATTACCCTGATTATGGAACAATTGAAACTTTTTTCTGTGTGTAAATAAGAGATCAGGATAACCATCATTATCATAATCTCCCCAGAAGGCACCATATTTAAAGCCTTCTAGAGCCCTAAAATCATCCAGTTGATCCGCTACACCTTCCAATGGGAACAGGTTCGCCAATCCTGATTGATCGGTTACATCAGTAAAAGTTCCATCGTTATTGTTTCGGTATAGTCTACTGTGTGAGAAAGGGTCATTTTCCACATCCTGGGCAAACGCTACCACAAAAAAATCAAGGTCGCCATCCGCGTCATAATCAGCTACTGAAACTCCATTATTTTTTGAGAAATATGACAACCCCGCTATATCTTCCACAGCCTTGAATGTCTGTGCAAAGACACCGGTAAAGGTTAAAAACAAACTCGCCAATATTATTCCTCTAAAATTATTCATCATAATAAATTATAAAATTCAGTAGTGCTTTTTGCAACACCATTTATTGTAGCGATTCATGCACGTTACAGCACGTAAAAAAACTTCCAATGCCTTATGTAAAAAACTGTTACTTTCCTCGCCTATAACTACTATACCCACCAACAAAACCGATAACTCTTGGCATATCTGGAATAATACCCTTAGGGAACCATTCCTTCGCAGTAGGGTTTAAAGCTCCTAATGTACTATGCGGTAACGAAAATAAAAACTCAGCTACGAAAACCCGTTCCCTATGTTTTTCTTTTGAAATCCTCGCCGCATTTAATGGAACCATAGTTCCAAACCTATACCGTACATCACTTTAAATAAGAAAAAGGCGGAAAGTTTTTCCGCCTTTTAATTTTAATAAGAAATCTATAGCTTTAAAATACACTAATTAACTGTATTCCAGAACACTCCTCCTTTAAGTGTACCTGTATATACCCCTGTCTCATCTGTAACAGCAACACCGGCCACACGATCAAGTGGGAAATACATTCTTAACCCTGCTTCGGCACCTGTAATGTCGGCATCCAACTCGGCAGCAGTTCTAGCGGTATCCCAATAACGGATATCCTTAACGGCTCCAAGCAAATCATTTCCTCTAAAGAAATCGATTTCTGGTGATGACCATCCATTGGGCAAGCCAAAGTCTGATTGTTCTGCCACCAACTCTTTGTTCACATATAGTGAAGCCACATCTAAAGTAGCATCGTAAACCAAGGCAATGTGATACCACTGATCAGAAGGTACGACCGTTAAAGGATCTGAATTAACCGACTGCCAGCCAAGCTCATCACCTTTATAAGAACGTCCCTGAAGCTGACCAGACATAAAGAAACTGCTTTCTGAAGTTGGGTCTTCTACTCCGGTAACAACCATTTTATAATGGTTATTGTTATAAATTTCAGTCTCTGCAAAACCAAGGAACGATCCAAATTGCATTTCAAACTCAATAGTATAATCACCTGCCGGCGTGTATGCTGGTGTTATTCTGAAAAAGTCTTCTTGGCCTTCAACATCCTCAGGTTTTACAACTCCATTACTATCGGCAACCAAGTTTGCACTTATTAAATCAATCGTATCCAATAAATCCTGTGCTGTAGCATCTATACCGGCCTGTCCTGGATCGGAAGTAAGCAAGGCTTCTGCATTTTCTAATTTACCGTTAATATAGTCCAAGGTTCCAATTGGGTGATCTCCATCTTGGGTTCCTTCTGAAACCTCATTGTCGCGATACGCTTTCAATGCTGCAATTGCAGCCTCTAAAGCGCTGAAGTCTTTTACAATTACTGGAGGTACTTCAACCCAATCTATTTTACCTTGTAGCGTAGCTGTATATTTCCCTGTTACATCATCAAAGCTATTTCCTAGGTTAGAGGTAAAGGGGAAATAACATTCCAATCCGCTTTCACTTCCATCAACCGTGGCACCGATATTGGATTGAATGGTTGCCTGATCCAAGACACTGTTCCATACTTTAAATTCCCTGACTAGGGCATTGCACACACGGTCTGTCCATGTTGGGCTGTTCCCTATGACAAAAGGTACATCTACTGCCAATAAATGATTGTGTGACTGTGAAGCAACCAACTCACCATTGATGTAGAGTTTCTGATCAGAACCGGTATTGGTAAAAGCAAGATCAACCCATTCTCCACCAGGCATGGTACCCAAAGCTTGGTCACCGGTATCTTTCCAACCTGACCCATCTCCAACAACTATGTGGACATTTCCGTTTCCAAAATACCGAACACCAAAACCACTGTCAGGACCAAATTGTTCTGCAGAGAATAAATTGTTGGAATATCCTTTTTGATTTAAATCTGCTGCATACACCTGAACCTCTATGGTAAATGCCCCGTCTAGGATGGGTTTAATATTGTCAGAAATCTGAATATGGGTATCATTTTCCTGTTGGATCCAAGGCATGGCCAAAGCAACGGTACTGGCTTGAAATGTATCTATAGCGGTTTGTATTTTTAAGACCGCATCATCAACATCTCCCTGGGAAGACGCCTCATTGGCAATATACCAGTTTACCCAATCAACTACACTTTGCAATAAGCCCTGTGATCCAGGTATTTGATCCCCTACGCTAAACCCTTCACTGGTGCTGGCAATCAAATCTTGTGCTTGCGTTAGCAAGGCTTCCAACTCTACTATGCTATAATTGCCCCCGGCAGGCTCATCGTCGTCACTACAAGAGACAGCAACAAACAGTACCATGAACAATGGTAGGACAGCAAGCGCTATTTTCTTTAAACTATCATTTATTTTCATCATTGTCGTATTTTAAAAGTTACTGCTCATTAATCCATTGGACTTTGTCTTGGTGTCAGCGGTATCCCACCATATTCTGATGTCCATTCTATCAGAATCGATTGTATTTCTGTCCGAAGGCATAAATTCACTATCAAATTGGTGTGCATTTTCTGGATAACGTATCCGTTTTACCCAAGTTCCAGAAGCCACGGATGAACTACCACTTACCCCATCAACGGGCAAGGTGATATCTGGATAATCCGTTCTTCTAAAATCGGCCCATCCCTCAATACCTTGTGGGAAGTTAGAAATCCATTTATGGGTAATCAATTTTTTCAATTGTTCTTCATTACTTCCCGACAAGGCGGAAACCCCATCAATATAGGCTTGTGCATCAGCAGCATCTACCCCAACATGGCTCATTGAGGCCTGAATACCTTCACGCATCAATGCATCGGCATTTCCACCTGCCCATCCTCTCAAGGCAGCTTCAGCCTCCAAAAACTTCACTTCTGAATAAAACATGATAGGCATATACAGAATAGGATTATTGCTTAAATCACGGGCAAAATCAAGATAATCTCCGGTCATGTTAATAGTGGCATAGTCATTGGCATCTTCAGGCAAGATGTCATATCCATTCTCTACCCCAACAATTTCTGGACTATCAACCAAAGGAGAGCTTTCTTTATAAAGAAACCATCTTCTTGCCCTAGGATCTTCCCCAACCGTAGACTGGCCATACAGATGATCCGTAAAGGTTTTGGAAGCCCTTATGTTATCCCAATCCCAAGCCATTTTGTCCACATAATCAAACCATTGACCATTCTCAAAGGGTATCCTCACAGAATCATCATTACTCATCATGACACCCCCTGCGATACCTTTGGCCACTTCTTCCTGTGCCTTTGAAGGATCTACATTGGATAAACGCATCCCCAATCTTAACCGTAGGGAATTTCCAAAACGAGCCCATTTCTCTACATCTCCACCAAAAAACAAATCAGCACCGCCATAATTATATTGGGAAGCATCCCCTGAATCCAATGCCGCAATAGCAGCATCCAAACGGGCAAACAAATCATAATAGATTTCTTGCTCCGTAGCATAAGGTACTGCCACTCCCCTTCCTGCACCAAAATAAGGGAGAGGACCATAGGTATCTGTCATACGGGCCCATTCATGCACCATCCATATCTCGGTAATTGCTACGGCATTGGTAAATGTCGGATTTTCACCAAAATTGTCCAGAATAAAATTGGCATCGACCAACTCTCGAGAAAAGAACTCTTTCCATTGGTTTCCAATCCACCCATCCACATATTCATATCTAGGCGATTCAAAACCACTAACGGTATTGGCCCAATACTGGGAATAAAAATCGTCATACAGGTTGGTGTTCCGCTGGTAATTATCCTTTGGTGTCTGTACCATCTGCACAAACAACCATGCCGGATCACCCGTTGTGACCACCCCTACCTGAGTATCTATTTCTTCAAAATCCTCGGTACATCCCACCAAAGAAGCAAGAAATAAAAGAGACAAACAACTTAATATATTTTTCATAGTAAATTTCTTTAGAAGTTAAGGTTTAACGAACATCCTATTGTACGGGTAGCTGGAATAGGCGCATGGTCAAAAGCCTGTGTTCCATATCCTGTACTAAAAGCACTGGCATCAGGTACGGTACCTGGGGTGTCCCTATACAAATAGAACAAGTCTCTACCCATGATGGCAAACCTAGCGCTCTTGACTAAGCCCCCACCTAGTTTTTCCAACATATCTGCAGGGAAGTTGTATCCAATGGACAATTCCCTTAGCTTCATATACGAGGCATCATATATAAATTCCTCATCAACCTGTGAAACCTTACCAAAATATGCCTGGGCAGAAGTGATGGTAGTATTGGAAGCTCCAGAAGCGGTAACCCCATCCACAAAGAAATCTTCCCTGCCATTACCGTTTCCAGTATCAAGGGTTCTGAGGGCATTTCCAGATCCTGTTGCACTAGCCTCGGTCAGCGAATAAATTTGCCCTCCTTGTTGCATCCCCAACAAGGCATTCATATAAAATCCTTTATAAGATGTGTTTAAACCAATAGACCCTATAAAATCAGGCTGTATATTACCTAGGTTTTCACGCTCTGCAGCCACAATGGGCAACCCTTGATCATCAACAACAATCTGTCCGTTCTCATTGCGTTCATAGACCGTGCCATAAATATCACCCAATTCTTCACCTTCATAACCCCTAACCTCTATGGATTGAGTGTTATCACCATAGAAAACATATGGCCTTGTTTCTTCGTCTCCTATCTCAGGTGTTCTTAACCATTCTATTTTACCCACGTTTCGTGAGAAGTTCAACACCACATCTAAATTAAAGTCTTGCGTTCTAACAGGGTTTATTGTTGCTAAAACCTCGACCCCTTTATTGGATATTAAACCAACATTTTGCCTAAATTGAGTAAATCCAGTTGATTGACCAACAGGAACCCTATCTATCTGATTTCGGGTTTGTTCGTCATAATAGGTTCCTTCAAAGCGTAATCGATTGTTAAATAAGTTAAATTCCAAGCCAAACTCTGACACTCTAGATATTTCGGGTCTGATACTTTGTGATATGGCTTCTTCTGGTATATTCAATGTCGTATTTCCAAACCAAGTGGAGCCTAACGTCAAATCCGAATCTAAAAAGTACGGTGAAGTATCCTTACCTACCTCAGCCCATGACCCTCTTACTTTTAGGTAATTGACCCAATCTGGCATTTCAAACATTTGGGAAAGAATACCACTCAAACTAACAGACGAATAATTATAGTCGTTGGCATCTATGGGCAAACTGGACGACCAGTCAAAACGCGTGGTCGCATTCAGATACAGGTAATTTTTATAGGAAAGCTCAGCTGACCCGTACAACGATTGCAACTCATATTCAGAAAAAGTTTCCTCAACAGTCCTATCGTCAGGATTTAAAGAACCTGCCAAGAAAAAGTAATCTTCACCGATTAATCTTCCTGAACGGGCCGTCAAAGTTTCTGAATAACGGGATAATCTATTGCCACCCAAAGTAGCACCCAAGGTAAAATCTTCATTTAAATCTTTATTATAACTGAACAAGAACTCAAAGTTTTCTTCCTCAAAGAATTTTTCTTCAGTGTTATAATCAGGGGTTACGGCAATTTGATCTTCATATTGATTACCCCAAACTCGTCCATAACGATAAGAATCCAAACCGTAACGCAACATTAAGGATAAATCTTCCATAATACTGATATTGGCAGAAAAATAACCAAAGAAACGGTTACGCTCATCATTGTTCACCCGTTGCTCCTGAATAAAATACGGGTTTCTATTATTGGCACTTGGATTTTCCGTCAACACGGTACTCGAACCATAAAGATACTCTACATGCCTATTATTTTCAATCACATAACCTGGAGCCAAATCCTGCAACCTAATATTATTTGGTGTTGAGTTCAAATAACTGGTATAGCCATAAAACCCTATCTCCGGACGTTGCGCCCCTTTGGTTTTAATGTATGACACTTTGGTATCCAACTTTAACCAAGGATTGATCTGGTAGGCCGCCCTTAAATCATAGTTTAACCGATTCAATACCTCTCCCCTGAAATTTCCTTCTGCCCTATTTTTTCCAATTGACACCCGATAATTTCCTTTATCATTACTATTGGACAATGCTATGGCGTTATTATAGGTGACTCCTGTTTTGGCAAACTTTTTAAGTTTATCCCCTTCTCCTATATAGGGCAACATTTCACCATTCCAAGCTTCCCTTACCTGCCCATCGAAACGGGGACCCCAAGAGCCACTACTCCGCGGATCATATTCACCTCTAACCCCTTGTCCATATTGGTTTTGGGTATCTAGTACGTAGGCTACTTCTGACACCTGAACACTACCCGAATAATTTATACCCAGGCCGTCTGATCCACTACCGTCTTTGGTGGTGATCATAATTACACCATTGGCCCCTCTAGCACCATATAAAGCAGCAGCAGGCCCACCTTTTAACACGGAAATGTTTGCGATGTTATCAGGATTGATATCGAGCAGACCCCCACCATTGGAGATTCCCCCAAATAATCCTTCTGGATTATCAGTTTCCCCATTGGAGAAAGGCACGCCATCCACAACCCATAACACATTGTCGTTACCAGCCAATGAACTTGTACCCCTGATTTCCAATCGTGAGTTACCGCCAACACCACCAGAGGTAGTAATGTTGACCCCAGCAACCTTACCTTGCAAAGCCCTGGTCACATCAGGGTTCGCAGAAGTATTCAACAGTTCGCTGTCCACATCTTGTACGGCATACCCCAAAGCTTTTTTCTCTTTTTTGATACCCAATGCCGTTACAACCACCTCATCCAGTGCTTGGAAATCTTCACCCAAGGTTGCGTTGATCACTGTTTTTCCTTCGGTTGGAATTTCAGTCGAAGCAAAACCAATGGAAGAGAAAATCAAAATCCCATCATTAGGAATATCCAAGGAATAGTTTCCATCAAAATCAGTGGAAACACCAACCGAAGTCCCCTTCAAAACAACGCTGACTCCTGGTATGGGCTGCCCGGTTTCATCGGAGACAGTCCCGGTAATAGTTTTACTTTGCGCCATTATTGATCCAGTCGAAAACAATAGCACAAATGCTAAGCATTTCAGCAGTTTCTTACACATACTACTCAGTTTAAGTTAATTAATTTAGTTAGGTGGCCCCTACAGAGTACAGGCCAAAATAAAGCTATGGGTAAATGTTACAATATTGTTAACCTTTTTGAAAGTTTTTCGACTAATAACACTTCTCAAAAGCTAAAGGACATAAAAACGAAAACGATTTCGATGACGCATTTTTATTGATGTCATGCCCAAATTATCAAATGAACAAAAAAATTCAAAACAAACCTTGTCCTTCTTATTTCAAAGTAAATTCCAAAGATTGGCTTTTTATTAACCTATCATGGGAAATAAAGAAGGAGTCCATGGTTTTCCCATTTAATGTAACCACCGAGATTTGCCCTTCTCCCTTTTTCACAATCTCTATACGCTTGGCACCATAATACTTGGGATGTAGATGCAGGACCACCCTATCAAATTGTGGTGTAGTCAAGGAATATATGGGGGATGCCGCCACTACCGGATATATGCCCATCATTGAAAATACGGCCCAAGCAGACATGGTTCCAGTATCATCATTGCCCGGTAGACCATCAGGGGCATTTTTAAAATAGGTGTTCAGAAGTTCATTGACCCGCTTTTGTGTGCGCCACTCCTCTCCTTTTACAAAATTGAACAGATATGGATAGGCTATATCGGGTTCATTGGCCATATCAAATTGGTCGTTGTCAAATACTTTCTCCAATTGGTTGACGAAGTTTTTCCTGCCTCCCATCAATTTTATCAATCCCTTGGTATCATGGCTCACCATAAAGGTATACTGCCAAGCGTTGCCCTCGATAAAACCTAGGTTTTTTACAAAATTGGCCCCAGTTTCCGGGTTATAGGGAGTTAACCAACTGCCATCCTCATTTTTTGGGCGCAGCAGCTTGTATTCCCTGTCAAACAATTTTCGGTAGCTGATGGAACGCTTAGCAAATTCTCTATACTCTTCTTTTTTCCCTAATGCCTTGGCCAACTGGGCAATGGCAAAATCTGAGATGTTGTACTCTTGGGTAGTGGAGACCGAACCGCTATTGGTGGTCTTTGTGGTCAAATATCCTTTTTCCAGATAGTCTTTTATCCCGGGCCGGAGTGGGTTATTTTCCAACTGATTGGCACTTTTCAACATGGCCTCATAGGCTTTTTTAACATCAAAGTCCCGAATGCCTTTTAGATAAGTGTCTGCAATGATGATTCCTGCAGGATCCCCGACCATGGTGGTGGTCTCCGTGGCATTGAGTTCCCATTTGGGCAACCAACCGGATTCATCGTAAATCTGCAACATACTTTTGACCATGTCCGATTGTTGTTCTGGATATACCAAGCTCATCAATTGGTGTAGGTTTCTATAGGTGTCCCAAAAGGAGAACACGGTAAAACGGGTGCCTTCGGTCTTTAAGGTTTCCCGGGTTCGCATCTTGGGATATTCCCCATTGATATCGTTTAGGGTATTGGGGTGTATCAAGGTATGGTAGAGTGCGGTGTAAAAAATAACCTTGTCCTCCTCTTCCCCACCATCGACCTCAATCCGGGAAAGGTGTTCATTCCATGTTTGTCGGGTTTCTTCCAAAAGGGTATCAAAATCTTTGCCTGCGGTTTCCCTTTCCAAATTCTCCCTCGCATTTTCAATACTCACATAGGATAGGCCCACTTTCATTTCCACTGTGGTCGGCATTGTAAAATCGTACTGCACAAAGGCCCCTATACTATCCCCGACAACGGTCTGCCTAAACCCTTCCTTGATACGGGTCTTTCCATTAAAACTTTCCCCATGGGATTCCATCCATTGGGTTTCCACGCCTTCTTGTTTTCTTGGGGTTTTCCATATGCCATACTTCATTGCTGGTTTAGAAAACTTGACCACAAAATATATGGGATAGGCTTCCCCGGGCTTGTAATAACAAAAGTTGCCCACTGTTCTTGAACCTTCGATTTCGGTTTCTGAAACAATCCTTACCGAAGCCCCTTGTTCATTGGTCAATCCCAGTCCCAAGTTCAACAGAATATTGGCTTTTCCTTTGGGGAAATGATATTTGCTCACCCCAACCCGTGTTGTTGCTGTTGCCTCAACCTTAACATCATACTTGTCCAAGGTATTGGAATAATAGCCCACTTTAGAAACCTCATTGGAATAGGTGGTTCCGTATTGTAGGTGATTGGTCTCCAAAGCTCCCGTGGTTGGCATGGCCAAAATAACCCCTAGTTCCGGACAGCCCACACCACTTAAATTCACATGGCTAAAGCCCGTTAAAAAGGTATTCTCATGCACATAGGGCGTAGAAAGCCATCTACTGTCCTTTTCCAAGGGCAAGTTTTGTGGCCCCGCCACATTAAAGGGCGATACATTGGCCATGCCCCGGACTGCAATAGGTCCTGGGTTGGTGGTGCCAAAATTGGAAGTCCCTATAAATGGGTTTACGTAATCCACCGGAAGCTTTTGGGCACTTAGGGCTACCACTGTAAATAGTGCCGCAATTAAGGTGATGTAATTTCTTGCTGACATGGTATTTTGGCTTCTTTATGCCCCACCCTTTTTGGTCAAGGGAAGCGGCTTTGGGTTTATATTTTAATCTTTTTTATTCTTGGCTCCCCTTGGCTCCCATCCTGGGAAATTGCTGTCACGGCTATGGTCACATAACCCTTTTCCACCGGAACATTCGAAATGTAATAATCGGGTGACGTGGTTTTTCCCAACCATTTTTTACCCGTTGGGGTCAAGGCATGGATACTGTGGTACAATGCCTTGGAATTTGGCTTTATATGCAGGTATAGTGCCGCACTGTTTTCCGTAACCACAGCTTCTGCTGAAAACCTAGGTTTGTCCAACTTTTCCGCTCTTTTATGAAAAAGGGAAAGCTCGCCCACAACAATTTTTCCTTCTGCTTTGGTCTTTAATCCGACCGTGACGACCGCTAGTCCTTTTTTTGCTGGTATTTTAAAGGAATTTTTTGTCCACCCCGAATTGATGGATAATGGGAATTGCTTTTCGGTTCCATCGGAGAATAGCACATAGGCCCTAGCACCAACCCGTTCCGCTACTTTTAGCTGTAGGGTTAGGTGGATGGGTTTTTCCAAGGATAGCTTTGTTTTATAGAGCGGAATCTTTCCTTCGGACATGGAATTGATTTCCAAACAACTCCCTCCAGTATAGCTTTCCGCAAAATTATAATTGACGGTGACCTTGGTACTATCCACATTCCATTGCCATGTAGGAAGCACATCCTGAATACTCAAATTATGCCACTCCCTGTCGGAGACCCGTTGCCCGTTTTCGTTGTAAAATCTGCCCAAACCATAGTTGAAGTTGGTGGTAAAGGGCAACCCATCCACCAAACCGGCTGCGGGAAAATAATTGGAAAAACCTTTCCACTCGGCCGCTCCGTATGGGGTTTCCAAAGAGATGCCCCCATTCCAAAACTTTTGTTCGTTTTCATAGACCTCTTCGGGTGCTTTGGTTTTCGAAACATCAAACGTTGCATTGGGCCAATACAACCCAATTGAAGTTGTGTAGGGCTGCCCGTTTGAATACAATGACGACCATTTAGCATAGCTTTTATAACTCCGCTGTTGCACATCGATCCCGGCAAACAATTCCCATGGGGAACGACCAATTTCTTGGGCCAAATCCCTTGAATCTTCCAGATTGGTGGCCTGATATTTAAAATCGATAAATAGGTGATCGGCCATTTTTTTGCCTCCCTTTTGAAAATAGGACAGGTTGTGCTTGTTCAATTCCTGCTGCCAAATCACCCGACCATCGGTAATCATGGCGTCATACCAAACCAATTCGATATCATCCCCGGAAATTTGCTGGTAGTATGCCACAAAATCAATCATATCCCGGGCCACTTTTTTGCCCATCCCATGGGTTTCCTGATTGATGAACCAACCATCAAATTTGAAATATTTTGCCACCTCCACCAATTTATCCGCAACGGGAAAATGACCATCGGCATCTTTTTGTAAAAACGCAATGACCCACTCTTTTTTACCCCCGTAGACTTCAGGAGGAAAAAAAACCGTTCCAAAAGATTTTACCCCATTTTTATGGGCCGCGTCTGTCCAAGTAGGCACCGGTGTCAAAACAATCCCTTCAAGGGCAGAACCGCCCCATTGGATAAAATAATCGATATATTGCCAATACGGGAATGCATATTGTTTGATGCTGGAAAACCCCTGTGATGGATGATTTGAGGTTGGATGGGTTGCCATGAGTGCCATTATTTTTGGATCATTGGACAGTTCTGGCCGTATCTGGGTGGTCGTGTCCACAAACCGCGTGGCCAAAGGCACGTGGCTTACATTGAATTTAGCCTGTGGATCCGTTTCCGGGGACCATTGCAACAATTCATCCACAAACCAATATGGGCCATTGGGTTGATGGGAAATATCCCCTTGATCCTGGGCATAACCAAGACCAACCACAAAACCCAGCATTAGGCCAACCAAAAACCGCATCTTATTGTAATTCCTTGTTGGACAATGAATATGGCACAGCGGCTTTACCCGTGCCCCAATCCATGTTTGGTTCAGAACCCATGGTAAAATCAAGTTCGCCTCCATTTTGTACATCGTCATATTTTAGATAGGTCTTTTCATAATCTTCCCCATTTAAGCTCGCCCCTTGGATGTAGACGTTCTCTTTGGAATTGTTTGGTGCAGTAATGGAGAAGGTATTGCCATTCTCCAGATGTAGGCTTGCCTTTTTAAACAATGGACTGCCAATGACATATTCGTCCACGCCGGGCGTTACCGGATAAAAGCCCAAGGCACTGAATACGTACCAAGCCGATGTTTGCCCGTTATCCTCGTCCCCACAATAACCATCAGGGGTTGGGGTGTACAATTTGGTGAGTACCTTCCTAACCTTTTCCTGGGCCTTGTAGGATGCATCGGCATAATTATACAGATATATCATGTGTTGGATGGGCTGGTTGCCGTGGGCATAATTGCCCATGTTCACTAGCTGCATCTCCCTTATTTCATGAATGGTAAAACCATAATAGGAATCATCAAAATCCGGAGGCATCTGGAATACCTCATCCAATTTGG
Organism: Croceivirga sp.; assembly: GCA_965230555.1. Lineage (GTDB taxonomy): Bacteria > Bacteroidota > Bacteroidia > Flavobacteriales > Flavobacteriaceae > Croceivirga. The sequence continues at coordinate 2,074,387 of OZ246014.1, read as the reverse complement.
CCACAAAACCTTCGTTGCCACCCATGAGGTCAATCAACCCTTGGACATCATGAAAAACGGACCATGTGTAATGCAGACTGTTACCCTCGGTAAAGGCATCGCCCCATTTTAACGGGTTGAACGGACTTTGAAAACTGCCATCCTCATTTCTGCCCCGCATCCATTTGGTCTCTGGGTCAAACAAATTTTTATAATTCAACGAACGCTTGTAAAACTTGTCCGCAAGCTCCGAATCGCCCAATTGTTGGGCCATTTGCGCCACGGTAAAATCGGCATAGGCATATTCCAAGCTACGCGCTGCATTTTCGTTGATGCCCACATCATAGGGTACATAGCCGAGCTTGTTGTAATACTCCACGCCCTCCCGACCAACGGAACGGATGACATTGCCGTTGGATAGGGGTCTGTTCTCAGAGGTCGTGGCATTCTTTACCATGGCTTCCAACAGTGTTTCCGTATCGTTCAATTCAATCCCTTTTAAAAAGGCATCGGCAATGATGGGTGCCGAATTGGAACCTATCATACAATCACGGTGTCCCGGGCTTGCCCACTCAGGCAGCCAGCCCGACTCGCGATAGGTATTTGCCAAACCTTCCATAATCTGTCCGTTAAGTTCAGGGTACATTAGATTGAAAAAGGGAAAAACAGCCCTAAAAGTGTCCCAAAATCCATTGTCGGTAAACATATACCCCGGCATTACTTCCCCATTGTATGGGCTGTAGTGCACCAATTGGTTGTTGGCATCAAACTCGTGCATTTTTCTGGGAAACAACAACACCCGATACAAACAGGAGTAAAAGGTTCTAAGGTTGTCTATGTTGTCATCTTCTACAATAATCCTGCCCAGCTGCTTTTCCCAGGCCATTTTGGCTTTGTCATAGGTCTGTTGAAAGGAATCATTCCCTATTTCCTTATCCAAATTCAATTGCGCCTGCGCTGGACTGATAAACGAGGAAGCTACTTTTACATGGACCACTTCTCCTCTTTTCGTATTGAAACCCACAATGGCCCCAACATGATCTCCCTCATTTTCTGTGGAATTTTCAGCAAGGATCCAGCCATCCCTCCACGTATGGGTCAGTTCAAAATCCTTATCAAACTCGGCCACAAAATAATTGTGGAAATTTTCAGGAACCCCTCCATTGTGGTTTCTACAATATCCTATAATCTTTCGTTCCTCCGGTAGAATCTTCACCATTGAACCTTGAAAAAATCCGTCCAGTAAAATATAGGATTGGTCATCGGGAAAGGTAAACTTAAAATGTGCCGCCCGTTCCGTGGGCACAACTTCGGCCACCACATCATAATCGGCCAAATAGGTTTTATAATGGTGTGGTTTTACCGTTTCTGCCTTGTGCGAAAACCATGAGGCACGTTCATCTTCCTGAAATTTCAACTCCCCGGTCACCGCCATTAAGGAGAATGCCGCATAGTCATTGATCCAAGGACTGGGTTGGTGGGTCTGTTTGATTCCACGAATTTTGTTCTCATCGTATTTATACGTCCACCCATCGCCCATTTTGGAGGTCATGGGTGTCCAGAAATTCATACCCCAGGGCATTGCAATGGCAGGATAGGTGTTTCCGTTAGACAGGTCAAAGGCAGAATCTGTACCCATCAAGGGATTAACGTAATCGGTCAAATCTACCTTTGGGGTCAATGCAATTTCTTCCTTTTCTTGTTTGCAAGAGAAAAGAACAAAACAAGTGGCGATTAGTATTGATTTTATTTTCATTGTATGTTTTTTATTAGCTGTCCTCTATAAAATGAGTGCCTATGGCACGATTGAAGAATTTGGATTTCTAGCTTTGGCTTCGACAAGCACAGCCACTGCTCAAAATGACATAATTTTTATTTCAATGTAAAGTCTGCGTCTATCAATTCGTTTTGTATGGTTTGACTCTGTACTGCATAGTTAAATCCTGGCCTAAGGCAATACGAACCGTATTCCCCGTTCTTGGCCAACGCTATAAAACCAACCTGAAGCCATTCCAAATCGGGGGAGCCTTCATAAATTTTATAAATGCGGCCTACCACCTCTTTACAAGCATCATAAGGACTATACCCGTGCCGCATCAGTTCCACCACCATGGCGCTTCCGGCGGTTTTCATCATGGCCTCCCCTTGCCCAGTAGCTGCCGCAGCCCCAACTTCATTGTCCAAGAACAACCCTGCACCTATGATTGGGGAATCGCCCACTCGCCCGTGCATTTTCCAAGCGGCGCCACTTGTGGTACAGGCCCCAGACAGGTTTCCCTCTTCATCCAAGGCCAGCATACTTATCGTGTCATGGTTTTCTATGTTGATCACCGGCTTGTACTCAGATTTCAACAACCATTCCTCGTAGGCTTTGTTCGAAGCTTCCGTCAATAAATTTTCTTCCTCAAAGCCTTGCGCCAGGGCAAACTGCTTGGCCCCCTCTCCCACCAACATGACATGGGGGGTTTCTTCCATTACTTTTCGAGCTACGGAAATAGGGTGCTTTATCCCCTGTAAAAAGGCCACCGAACCACAATCGTTATGCTCATTCATGATACAGGCATCCAAGGTCACCTTGCCTTCCCTATCCGGAAAGCCCCCCAAACCTACGGTCTGTACCTCTGGGTTGGCCTCTGCAGTTCTCACTCCCTGCTCCACGGCATCCAAAGCCTTACCTCCTTGTTTTAAAATTTCCCAGGCTACCTCATTGGCGGGTACCCCATGGTTCCAAGTAGAAATCACCACAGGTTTCTGAACCTCGGCTTTTTCATCGGCTTGGGGAACTTTCCCGTTTTTACAGGCCATAAGTGCCATAACAAGCACAACCACAATAACCGTTTCTTTTTTTAGTCCCATTAAAACATAATTTTTAGTGTGTTGATCTCTGCATTGTTCGCAAAACGAATCAAGTAGGTTGAAAATTCATCAGATTGAATTTTAATCCTTTTAGTATTCAAAATAACCTCCTTTGGTGATTTTTTTGAAAAAAAGCGCATGATTCCCTCAGCACTGGACGCTCCCCTAATTTTTAAAACATAGCCTAGCCCTGTTTTTTCTTTTTCAACAATTCTAGAAGAACTGGCAATAACCTCAAACTCTGAATCCTCGGGAATTTTATTTAAATCATAGACAAAGTTAACCTCATTAACCTTGGTCACAACTTTATCCATTATCGGTAATGATGCATCAAAAAGATTGACAAATCTACCCCTTTTTATGCATGGCTCTTCTGACGGACCTTCATCCATAGCTGCTGTAGCTATATAGGCACCTCTACGTTCAACAATATAATTTTTTTCATTCCATTTTACGCCTATTTGACCAAAGACACTTTTCAACAACTTCATAAGAGAGTCATCCCCCTTCTTCTTAAGGACATATTCATCAGGGTTTACTACTATATGGGAACATTTTCCCTGTCCTATATTTTGTAATCCACTTAAAGACGAATCAATTCCCAAAAGCCCAAATAAATGATCAGACGGAGAATCATATCCTTCCATATTCCACCATTGACCAATCGTATTGAAAGTATTTCCATTTTCACCAAAATACAATAGCACCCCTCCTTTTTTTACCCAATCGGCAATTGCATTGTGATACTCTTTCTTTAGGGGTTTCATATTCTCATAGGTCATCAAGAGTACTTTTGTGTCAGCAATGGATTCTTTAAAAGCTTCCAAAAAAACAATATTTGGTCTGATTCCATGCTTGAGTACCGGCAGGGCCAAACCATAAAAATTGGAGCTTCGGGCATCTTCATACCCTTCTTTGCCATAATTGGATTGATACATTAACGTATTGGACAACAATACTCCCAAGTACCCTTGAAAAAAATCATCAACTCCTATGTTCCGCATTACATTGATCAGAATGGAAAGTTCCGTTGCATAATCTTTTGGTATTCTGCTTTTCCCTCCAGATTCATTGGGGTATGCATTGAAAAAGATACGGTCGGGCCATGGCATGACCTCAAATTTATCTATGTCAGAAAACATCATCTGTGCCACAAAGGTTTTATGATAGTTTTCTATATAATCCGCCCAAGTATGGTCAATGGCATCTTCTATGGGGTCGGTCAAAAAATAGATGTCCTTATTTCCCGATTTTGCCATCGCCCTTAAAGAGGCATATTCCAAATAAGCATTCTCAAAAGTTCTTTCCTTATAGATTCCATTGTAGTAGATAGGCGTCCTTGCTGTTCCTGTCCAGACCTGGCCAATATAACCATCTATGGATTCAAGGGCGTTCAGTCGGATTTCTGGACTGATAATCCTCCATAAAGAATAATTTAGAATAGAATGGGTTGGAATGTAACATTTTACCTTCCCGTTGGAATAGGATTTAATATGCTCCGATAATTCTTTTAGATGATGAAAGTAAAAATCTGACTTTAACAAGGCCGATTTATAATAGTCTCCTGCAGATGCATATTGATCTACCCAAGGTTCCGCATAGGTTAAAGACCATTTTTTCTTAAAAATTTCTGAATATCCTGCATGACTAAAATATTCAGGCTCCTCAAGATAGATTGCCGAAGCTCCTGCATCAATAATCTTTGAAATATTCTCCTTTAAATAGTTGGTGAAATCACTATCAGGCACAATATAGCATTGATGTTTGCCATGCATCAAGACATCTCCGTTTTTAATTCTTTGCGCATAAGGATTTTCAGATGGTCTTGTCAAATCCAAGTCCTTAAAAAACTCATTGTGTCCCCATGAACTGCTCATCATGGACTGAATTTCATAACCTTGCGCTTTCCATGATCTTGATTTCCCTATAAAGCTTTCAAAAGAACCATAAACCAATACTGCATCTGTATTAAAATCCAGTTCTGGATGCCATGTCCCCGCCGTTTGAAAATGTGTCTTTTGGGCATTTGCGAATAAAGAAAGTAGTATGACAACCAGAGCAATTTTTTTCATTGTACTATTCAATAAACCTTATCTGGCTTTGGCAATTCAAAATCTTTAAACCCATCATCTGAAGGTACATTGGTCATTTCAAACTCCAAGGTTCCACCAGTTGTTATCTCTTTGTGCGTAAGGTAGAATCGTTTCAATGGCTCCCCATTCAAGGCGATGCTTTTTACATATTTATTCTCCTTGGAAAGCTTGTTTGCCAATATGGTAAAGGTTAGATCATTTCCCACCTTAACTTCAGCCTTATCAAACAAAGGTGCTCCCAAGAGATAGACCCCTTGAGCCGGATTTACCGGGTAAAAGCCCAGCGAACTTAAAATATACCAAGAAGACATTTGTCCGCAATCCTCGTTGCCACAGTGGCCATCAGGTTGGTTTTTATACTGTCCCTCCAAAATTTCCCGTACCAATCTTTGGGCCTTGGACGGTTGTTTAACATAGTTGTACAAATAAGCCACATGATGGCTTGGTTCATTGCCATGGGCGTATTGTCCAATCATGCCCGTACTGAACAACGGTAATTTATCCTCTGGTTCTGGATATAAGGTAAACATGGAGTCCAACTTTTGGGCAAACCTTTCCTGTCCTCCTGTTTTTTCCATAAGGGTCTCCACATCCTGTGGCACAAACCAATAGTAATGCCACGCATTGCTCTCGCAAAAATAGGGAGTGTATTCTTTGGCAATGAAATTGGGCAAAAACTCCCCCTCAGTATTTTTCGGCTGGATCCAAGAAGTTTTTTCGTTATAGAGGTGCTGCCAACTTTTGGAACGCTCCAGAAAATGCTCGTAATCCGTTTGCTTATCCATAGCCTTGGCAAACATGGCAATACACCAATCGTCATAGGCATATTCCATGGTTTTGGAAACCGACCAATTTTCATGGTGTTCGCCCACTGCAATATACCCTTGCTCAATATACTCAGGTATTTCCCTGTCCATGGCACTGGCACTGGCCACACAAGCTTCATAGGCCAATTCGGCATCAAAGTCAAAACCCTTGAAATAGGCATCAACAATCACCGGAACGGCGTGATAACCAATCATCATATTGGTTTCACTGGCCTGCATGGACCAAACCGGCAACTCGCCGGTCTCTTTGTAATGGGCCAGCAAGGAATTTACAAAATCGGGTATTTTTTCGGGATGGATAATCGTATAGAGCGGGTGTGCCGCCCTAAAGGTATCCCAAAGGGAAAAGGTGTCATAACGTTCAAACCCCTCTGCCACAGCTATGCTTCGGACACCTTCCTTATAGTTTCCATGCTCATCGTTGGCCGCTTTGTAGGTACCGTGAACATCACTCAACAAAGTTGGTGCCAACATGGATTGGTACAGCATGGTATAGAAAATGCTTTTCTTGTCGGCATCCGTCGTTTCTATCTTTATTTTGGACAATTGCTTTTCCCAATCCAGCATGGCCCTTTGTCTATGGTAGTCAAAATCAAACCCTAGGGTCTCTACCGCAATGGCCTTTTGTGCCGCTTTGGAACTTGTTGTGGATATGCCTGTCTTCACAATGATCTCCTCACCTTCGGCAGTGGTAAAATCCAACACTATTTTGGTTTTTTCACCTTTTAGGGGGTAAACACTCAACGTATCGTTCAGAAAATAGCTGGATTTCGTAAAAGGCCTTGAAAATTCCATATGGAAGAAAATCTTTTGATTGCGCGCCCAACCCGTGGAAAAACGATAACCGTGAATGGTTGAGTCGTTGACCTTTTCTATATAGGTCTCTGTTGGTTTATCCCAGTTTAAGGCATAGCCTAAATCTACATGAATCTTGGAATCACTGTCACTTGGAAAGGTATACCGATGGATTCCCACACGCTTAGTCGCGGTCATTTCTGCCTTGATTCCATAATCCAAGAGATCCACCGAATAATAGCCCGGGGCAGCTTCTTCCCTATCATGGCTATATTTTGAATAGGGCTTAAAATTGTTTTCGGCCATGCGGTCATTGGAACGGCTATTGGTGGGCATCACCAAGATATCATACAGATCACCAGCTCCTGTACCCGTTAAGTGGGTATGGGAAAATCCGGTAATGATCGAATCCTGATAATAATACCCTGCAATCCTATCCCAACCGGGAATCCCGATATCTGGGCTCAATTGCACCATTCCGTAGGGAACCGTTGCCCCAGGATAGGTATTGCCCGGACCATCGGTACCGATAAAAGGATTGACGTAATCTACAAGCATTGTAAGCCTCTCTTCCTGCTTTTGGCAAGAAGAGATGGCCATAATTAACAATAAACAAAGTATATGATAACTTCTCATATTCTATTATTATTTTGATGCCCTAATGGCCTTAAAGTGTATGTCTTTCATTCCAAAGAAAGCCACTCCGGCCGCATCAGTTTGCTTCACCATCGTAATGGCCTTGGCAACTTCTTCGGCAGACATGTCGGGAATGTAAAGTCCAGTGTTCAACTTGGTATTCCTCCCTTCCAAATCGTTAATACCCTGCTCGGTTGCAAACTTGACCCAATCCAAATCTTCTACATAAAAGTTATGGTAGATCATGGGCAAGACCTCATCAATGTTCCATTTATCCCAACGTTGGCGCACCATGTGGTCTGCCATCTCTGGGTAGGGGAATACCGCAGCCGTTAACTTTTTACCATGTTTATGGGCAATGTCGTAAGCCCCGTCCACTACTGCCTTTATTTCGTTTAAACGGAATTGCTTCCATTCCAGATCAATGGCAGGGACTTCCATTTCCCTTGGGTTTTTGCCGTACAATTTTTGAAATTTTTCAACCGCTGCATCGGAATAATCAAAATCAAAATCGGGCAGTTCCTCATTCTGCACCAAACCATATTTGGGCAAGAGTCCCACGGGAAGATACACATCGGGATACCGAATGTAATCCAAATGCACACTAGCCACACCCGCTACCTTGGCCAAGCCTTCGACCAAGTTCCAGATGTGCTGTCGCGCATCGGGATGACTGGGAGAGAGCCATTGGTAATAATCGACATAAGGCCGATCGTCAAAACAGGATTTGCCGCTTCGGCTCACCTGATACCAGTCTGGATGTTGTAAGGCGATGGAGTCTCCTGGACGATTGACGGTGAACATCCATGCGTGTACTTCTAGCCCCTGCGCAAGGGCCAAAGGAGCAACTTTTGCCAGACGTTTGGCATCGGCACCGGTATCAATCAGTACAGCGTCAATCCCGGCATCAGCCAGTTTTTTAAACCAGTCGGTGTGGTCATCTACCGTTTTGTCCTTTCCTGCCCCGTACCATGCCCAATATGTGAAAGTAGGTTGCGATTCTGTTTTGTGATCTTCTTTTTGGGCTTGGCATGCACCCAACAACAATACCCCAAAAAATAGGGTTACAATAGATTTCATAGTACGTTTAGTTTACCGTTAATTCTCCGTCTTCCTTAATCAAAATCCGTTTTTGGGAAAAAGGGCTATCCACCCAAATGTTATATCCGGATTGGTGTTCCTCAAATTTTGGGAGGATGGTTTTTCCGAAAATGTTCCGAGCGCCCCCCGAAACATTTTTTCCCGCTTTGACCTTTCGGTGCAATTCGAACAAAAACCATTTGATATGCTCATCCTCTGGAATTGAAAAAACATCGGTTTCACCCACATTTTTCCCAGAAAAGTACACATACCCCCATGTTTCGGGTTGGTGCATGGCCACCACCCCTTGGGGCGACCATACCCAATTGTGCTCGTGTGCCAACTTGCCGTTGGCTTCCTGTTTACGTTGGTATTGGCCTTCTTCGTCCAATTGAAAATCCCAATTGACCCGAGAAAAGTTCATCCGCCAAAAACCACCTTCGGGATCTACTTTTTCAAAATAGGATCTTTTAAAGCTCTGTAACGGAATGGCCACCTCAATGGACCAACCTTCATCCCTATCTTCTGGGTCGTTTAATGTTCCATTAACGTGTACCGCAGATTTCAATCCCTTGGCATCCCAGTCGTCCAGGACAAGATTTCCCTCACGATAAGGTTTGGTAATAAACAAATCCCAGAGGGTGTTCAGGGCATTGAACTCAAATTCATAGTATTCATGACTATCGCCATTGGGGTCGACAAAGATCTCAAAATCATTGTTATAAAAAATAATGGTATCGCGCTTGGTCAAATTGGCCCAAACATGGGGTTCTTCCAACTGGGCAAAAACATAAAGAAACTCCTTATCCCAAAGCATCTTCATCTGGGTTGGGTATTTGGGTTCCTTTACCCCTTCAATATCAATGAACCGATCAGAAAATTGGGCCTTTTCCCAAGAAGTCTCATTGGCCACACCATCAATCTTAATGGCATCCAAGGCTTTATGAACGACATAGGTCCTTGGTGTATTTTGGGCCACTAAGAAGATACACCCCAAATACAACAGAAACAATATCAAGGAAATGAGCCGTTTGAATTGTATAGAGGATGTATCCAACTTTCCCATTACAAACTATTTTCCATGGTGTATTTTACGATTTCGGAAATCCTTCCAAAGGCCAGGGCAACCACCGTATCTGCCGCGCCATAGTAAATGGTCACTTTATCTTCTTCCAAGTCGTGCAATGTGGCACACGGGAAAATGACATTGGGTACATCGCCCACTTGTTCATAGAGTTCTTGGGGAGTCAATAAATAAGGTTGTGTTCGATATTTGACCACATTAGGGCATTCCGCGTCCAATATTGCGGATCCCATGGCATATCGGAATCCATTACAGGTGTTAATGACCCCGTGATAGAACATCAGCCAACCTTCATCAGTCAAAAAAGGTACCGGGCCTGCCCCAATTTTGGTGCATTGCCATGCACTTACCGCAAAATCGGTCGGGGACATCACATGGCGGTGTTCGCCCCAATACTTCATATCCGGGCTATAGCTCAGATAAATATCGCCAAATGGGGTGTGGCCATTATCACTGGGCCTGCTTAACATAGCGTATTTACCGTTTATTCTTTGGGGAAACAACACCCCATTTCTGTTAAAGGGTAGAAAGGCATTTTCACACTGAAAAAACTCCTTAAAATCGAAGGTGTAACCAATACCAATGGTGGGCCCACAATGTCCCTCACACCACGTGATCCAATAGCGGTCCTCTATAAAAATGACACGGGGATCATATTTATAATTCTTGTAGACCTTATCCACATTGCCCGCTTTAAAGGCAATGGGATCATGATCGATCTCCCAATGGAGGCCATCCTTGCTAAAGCCTGCAAAAATATCCATCTGCACAGCCTTGTTATCACATCTAAACACCCCAGCATACCCTTCTCCAAAGGGTACCACTGCACTATTAAAAATGCTATTCGATGAAGGAATAGCATTTCGTTGAATAATAGGGTTTTCAGTATATCTCCATACTACTTCATTAGAACCCTGAGGCCTTTCCTGCCACGGTATCCGTTTTTTCTTCACTGCTATCATTTATGAGTCTTACATTTAATCGATCATACCAAGTTTTCTTCAAAATAAATGTTGATACGCCCATGATGATGAGTACGACAATTAAACTAGCATACTCCTTGATCACCAAATAAATGGGCGCCAAAACAAAAGTCATCTGCCATACTATACCCACCACACAATTAAAAGCGTCCATTTTAAAGGACTGATCGGGTACAAAACTGGGGTCTTCCTTTTGCATCTGTTGGCGTACGGGTTTCCAGAACCCCCATGGCTTGGTTTTTTTATAAAAATTCTTCAACACTTCCATATCATCGGGCTTGCCCAAATAAACCCCCATAAAACAACCAATAAACGAGATGAGCAACACCAATGGGAACAGGTAGATGTCCGAGGTCTCGGGGAACAAGCCCGGCACCACTGTGGCAGCGATCAAGCCTGCCAACATACCCCCAAAATAACCATAACCATTAAAACGCCACCAAATCCATTTTAATACATTGGCCGCTGCATAGCCCCCGTACAGGGATGCCGTTATCCAAATTGTCAGTGAATTGATGGAAGATGCGAAAAAACCTCCAGCAACCCCAATCAAAACAATAATTATGGACGAAAGATAACTATATCTGATATAGGTTTTATTGGAAGCGTTCGGGTTAATATATTTTTTATAGATATCGTTCACCACATAAGCCGGAGCGGCGTTTACCCAAGCCGCAAAAGTACCCATAAAGGCTGCCAAAAGGCCAGCCAACAAAAGGCCCTTAAAGCCTATGGGCACAAATTTATGAATGGCCACGGGAAGGACGGTCTCAAAATCAAACCCTGCCATGGTCTGCAGTTCCGGCCCAAGATACACCAACAACAACACAGCAAAGCCGGCAATCATCAAATATCTTGGAATGGAAAGTACCACAATGGTCAAGGCACTCATCTTGGAGGCATCCACCTCGTTTTTGGTGGAAAGGATTCGTTGCATATCAAAGCCGGGCACAGGACCCGCCAAGCTGGCAAAAATTCCCTTAAAAATCATCATCATGAACAAAAAGCCGAAAAGGGAATATCCGTGTTCATCTATTTTTTGGTTGACCCCATCTATATAACCGGTCCAATCCAACTCCAACTCCCATCCAAAGAATAAATTTTTCCAATCAGCGGGCACTGCACTAGCCACCTGATCATAAGTTACGGAGGTAAAGGCTATATACCCAATGACGATACAGGAAATGGTCATGATAATGAACTGCAACACCTCGGTACCCACCACACTGTACATACCACCCTTTAATGTATAGAGGGTCGTGATGCCTATGATGATCAGGGCATACGCCTGTTCTGAGGTAATGGCCAATCCCCCTAAACCAAAGGACAAATCCCAAGGAAAAAAGACAGTGGCAAACTTTCCGATCCCCTCAAAAAAATAGGCCATAAAACCAAAGGTGCTCACTATGGCAAAGATGGTTACGATGAGGTGGGACAGTTTAGCCCCCCTACCTTCGCCAAATCTAAAATTGATCCATTGGGCCCCGGTCATCACTCCGGACCTACGGATCCAAGCAGCCAAAAAGACCATGACAAAGACTTGGTTCCATACAGGCCAGAGCCATGGCAGCCAAGCACTTTTTAAGCCATAAACAAACATGATCATGACGGCCCACATGGTCCCGGAAATATCAAACATCCCCGAAGCATTGGACAGTCCCAGATAATACCAAGGAATCTCATTGCCCCCCAAAAAATAAGACTTCATATCTTTGGAAGCCTTTTTGGAAACATAAAACCCGAAAAGAACTGTAATTACAATATAGCTAAGTAAAATTATGATGTCTGTAGTGGCTAGGTTCATCAGCGATTAGTTGGAAGTATTGTATTATTAAAATTGGTCAGGACTTATAAAGATTCATATTTTTTATATTTAGACTGAACATTTTTAGACCAACAACAGGCTAGAAATGCTAAACGCATAAAAAAACAAGGGTAAACATGCTGGAAAGCGTTAAGAAAATCATAAATATAAATGAAGCCAATAATTTTAGGGTCTCCGTTTGGCACCATATTGCTTTCTGGCTCATCTATTTTCTATTCACCACCTTTAGGTGGGGGTTGCGTTATGATGATTTTGAGTATGCTTTCAAAACCACCCTGTTGGGCTTTTCCATACATATGACCCTGGGCTACTTTAACATCTATTATCTAATGCCCAAATACGTATATACCCGAAAATACATTCTATACGGCATCACTCTTTTTGCTTCTTTATTTGTCATGCTCTTGGCCAAATTCTACATGACTTTCCTACTGATCAGCACCAATGTATGGCCAGAGGGACCGGAGCCCACCTCAACGCTCACTCTCAATTACGCCATAGAGATGATGATCGGTGAACTTTATGTCATGGCATTTGTGGCCGCCATAAAAGTGACCATAGACTGGCTCAGGGAACACAAAAGATTGGTGAATCTGGAAAAAATACAGCTAGAGACCGAGCTTCGCTTTTTACGGACACAGGTCTCCCCCCACTTCTTCTTCAACACCCTTAACAATATCTATTCCCTCACCATAGAAAAATCGGACAAGGCACCAAAAACAATCTTGATCCTTTCTGAACTGATGCGGTACCTCTTATACGAAACAAAGCACAAAAGACAGAGCCTCACCAAAGAAATCATCTGCCTGCAAAACTACCTTGACCTTGAGCGCATGAGATATGGGGATTCATTAAAAGTAAACATGGATATCTCCGGCGAGATCGAGAACAAGGAAATTGCCCCAATGTTACTGCTTTCCTTTATCGAAAACTCTTTTAAACATGGGGCCAACAAAAATGTGGGCGAAGTGGAGATCAATATCGATTTCAATGTTGTGGATGATTTTCTTTTCTTTAAGGTCTCCAATCCCATATCGGCAAAGCTCAATCGCAATTCCATCAAAGCTTCGGCGGGCGGCATTGGCATTGGCAATGTTAAAAAGCGGTTGGAGCTTGGTTATGAGAAGAAAGATTATAAATTGGATATAAGAAATGATGACCAACTTTTTATGGTCGATCTAAAAATAAAGGTGTAATGAATTTGAAATGTGTTATTGTTGACGATGAACCTTTGGCCATCAATGTAATCAAGAGTTATATTGAGCAAACCAATGAATTGGAGCTTTTATCCTCTTTCACCAATGCCGTAGAAAGCATAGAATTTATCAGGAACAACGAAATAGATCTACTGTTCCTGGATATAAACATGCCCTTGTTGGACGGTTTCAACCTATTAAAGAGCCTTGACAAAAGGCCTTTGACCATCATCACCACGGCCCATGAGGAATTTGCCGTACAGAGTTATGAACTCGAAGTCCTTGACTATCTGGTCAAACCCATTGCCTTTCACAGATTTATCATGGCCGCCAACAAAGCCTTTAGGACAAAAGGGCTGATGGAAAAAACCGATATGTTGCATGGCACCAATGAACGACCGTATATTTTTGTGAAAATTGACAAAAAGAAGATCAAGAAAATCTATCTGGATGAAATTCTGTCCATCGAAAGTTTAAAGGATTACATCAAGATCAACACAACCACGGACAAGCATATTGTGCACCAGACCCTGGGAGGCTTTACCGATGAACTGCCTGCAGATAAGTTTATAAGGATACATCGCTCCTATACCATTCCAATAGCTAAAGTAGAGACCATTGAGGGAAACAGCCTAGAGATTGCGGGCATACGGTACCCCATTGGCCGAAGCTACCTTAATGAGACCAAGAACATATTGTTGGGTAGACCTGAAGACCCCGCTTAAGGCAATAAATGGTTAATTCTGACCAATTACGCCTATAAATCAACATTCATGGGTGCAACTAAGTTGTTGATCTAATAAATTGCAGTAATTGTTTTTTTATCCCTAGTATAACCGATTAATTTCATTACACTATACCAATGAGCAACAACAAAAAATATAGCATTGGCTGTGATATAGGCGGAAGCCATATTAGCTGCACCATTGTAGACCTGGACTCTGGAAACATAGAAGAAGGTTCGGCCGTTAGTATCAAGGTGGACAATTCCTCAGAAACCGACGTAATCTTAAGTGCCTGGACCAAAGCAATCACAGAATGTCTTTCCCATCTAAAAGAGGGTGACGAATTCATTGGCGTTGGACTTGCCATTCCTGGACCATTCGATTATGAAAAAGGGATTGGACTGTATGACAACTCCAACCAAAAGTTTGTGCACCTAAAAGATGTAAACGTAAAAACCTTACTTTCTGAAAGTTTGGACATTCCTGCATCAAAAATAAAATTCACCAACGATGCCGATGCCTTTGCCCTGGGATCATTTTGGTATGGCAGCGGCAAAGATTTCCAAAAAGTTGTCGCCATAACCTTGGGCACTGGGTTTGGATCATCGTTTGTAGACCATGGCAAGGCCATACAGGAGGGCAATACGGTTCCGGATAAAGGCTGCCTATGGCACGTACCCTATAAGGAAGGGATTGCGGACGATTATTTTTCTACCCGATGGTTTGTGAACAGTTTTAATGAAAACGATGGCACCCATGAAACCGTCACCGGTGTCAAGAGAATTGCCGAACTGGCCAACGAAGGTCATGAAGCAGCCATGGCCCTCTTTAAGGAATTTGGCACCAATCTAGGGGATTGCCTAGGCCCGCACTTAAAGAATTTTGGCGCGGAAGTGGTCATCATGGGCGGGAACATCGCCGAGGCCTTCAACCTTTTCAGGAACAGCTTGTATGACAAGCTACAGGCACAGGGCATCCAAGTGGAATTCAAGCCATCCAAACTAAAAGAAACCGCCGCCATGTTGGGTGCGGTAACAGCATTTAAATAACCAACTAAAAATAACTGAATATGAGTAACAAAAAAGTAAACACTTTTCCCATTTTCCTAGCTTTCCTCTGTATGGGATTTGGCGATGTAGTAGGCCCCATGGTGAGCTTGGCAAAGGAGTCTTTTGAACTCACCAACTTTTTGGCGACCCTACTGCCATTTAGCGGGTTCTTAATGTTTGGTATCCTATCGATACCCATGGGAATCTACCAAGATAGAAAGGGGAAAAAACACGTTTTAATGTTGGGTCTGGCCATAGCTTTTATCGGGTTGATCCTACCCATCCTATCTGGAATGTACGGCCCTGTTATGGAAACGGCCGCCAGTGACCTGCAATCCAAATTTTTCATTATTCTTGGTTCTATATTATTGTTGGGGGCCGGCGCTACGGTACTACAGGTCTCCGGAAACCCCATAATGAGGGATGTCTCTGCACCGGGACGTTACTCCAGCAACCTATCCTTGGGACAATCCATCAAGGCCATTGGTTCTTCGCTGGGGTTCTTATTGCCCCCCTTTGCCGCCATGGCCGGTATGGACTGGACGC
The DNA here is from genome assembly GCA_965230555.1 of Croceivirga sp. Classification (GTDB taxonomy): domain Bacteria; phylum Bacteroidota; class Bacteroidia; order Flavobacteriales; family Flavobacteriaceae; genus Croceivirga. The sequence continues at coordinate 2,058,713 of OZ246014.1, read as the reverse complement.
TATTGTTCCCTATTTACGCCGTGTTGATTTTGATAACCTTTGGTTGGACAAGCGGCCTTAAAATTGAAAAGGTGAAACATGAAGATGAAACGCCCGCCTCATTAGCAAGCTGTCTGCTTCTCTTAAAGAACAAGTATGTCCTTATGATGGTGCTAGCCATTTTTGTCTATGTTGGGGCCGAGGTTTCCATGAGTTCAGGGATTCCCATCCTTTTAAAAGAGGTGTTTGGAATTGAAGGGTTTAGCCTATGGCTTAGCTGGGCCTTGTTCTTCCTGCCCATTTTGGTGGGACGCTTCATGGGTGCGGCCATCCTTAGAAAGACGAATCCAATCAAATTTTTGTTCGCCACGGTGATCCTCTCCATTGCAGGAGTGCTTTTACTCTTGTTCGGGAACAACATTATGGCCTATACCGGTATCGTATTGGTGGGCTTGGGCTTTGCCAATATTTTCCCATTGGTGTTCTCCATTACCGTGGACAAACTACCCGAAAGAGCCAATGAGTTGAGTGGCCTAATGGTCACCGCCATTGTTGGTGGGGCGTTTATCCCGCCATTAATGGGACTCGTAGCCGATAACACTAGTGTACTGCTAGGATTTTTGGTTCCCCTTGGATGTTTGATCTATATTTTAATGGCAGCTTCCATGGCCGCCAAAGGAAGGGCCACAGCTTAAGCTCTTTTCCTTACCATCCCACAAAAAGACCTTGGAAAACGTTCCAAGGTCTTTTTGTATCCTAATGTATGCACAGTCAAATTGTTAAAAAAGAGTTTTTTGTCTTATTGTCTTGTTTTCTGACAAATATCATGTTTTGTTCATCCATGCCCCGCTATTTTTGGCATTGTGAAGAATGTAATGGCCATATCATTGATTGTCATAATCCTGTCAAAACCTCTTTGGCCCATTGCTGAATACATCACAAACTACGACTACATTACCACCGTTCTTTGCGAGAACAAAAACAGGCCATCCATGAAATGTGATGGTAAATGTTACCTTTCCAAACTCTTGGCCAAAGAAAACAGTCAACAAGACGACAATCCCTTTCAAAGCCAACAGAGCAGTCACGAACTTACCCAAACACTTTTTTACATAAAATATAATAGTTTTCTTGTCCATAACAATGACGAGTTTATTGTAGAGACAGGTTTTGAATATCAAGAAAAATTATTTTCCTCCCATTGGATCTTTGAGTTGAAACAGCCTCCTAAGTTTATTGGCTAACACCAATAATTGGCCATCATGTTCTAAAACATAGGCCCTACTGTTCAACTCAAAAACTACACTAATGAAAGCTTGCTTTAAGGGTGTGATTTCGGGTCACCTCTTCTTCAAAACATCAATGGTTTGCGCCATGGCCTTATGGTTTCAAACAACATGCTCCCAAAAGGAATCCATTGCCAAGGTCAGCGACAGTATTGTCATGGTACAACTCGAGGAGGTCATATTGATTTCTGCAACAAACGAGCTTGAGTATCTGAAACAATCCAAACCCCTGACTTTTATCGATCAATTTTTGGAAGAAGATCATGCGGTAAGCATGGTAAAAAGAGGGGCTTATGCATGGGAGCCCATGGTCAATTGTATGCCCAGCGAAAGGCTTGCCATCACCATAGATGGTATGCGGATCTTCTCTGGCTGTACCGACAAAATGGATCCCATCACTTCTTATGTTGATGTTTCCAACCTTTGTCATGCCACCGTAGATTCTGGACAAGAAGGAGCAAAACACGGTACTACCGTTGGCGGTGCGGTCGACTTACAACTCGAAAAAAGCGGGTTTACCAACAAGGGATTACGCATAGGCCTAGACAGCGGATTGGAAACCAACAACATGCAGCGAATAGTGGGCGCCGAAGGCAAGTACGCAACAGATAAGCTCTATGTTGATGGCGACCTGATCTATAGAAAAGCCGAAAACTATACTGCTGGCGGTGGAGAGGATGTGGCTTTTTCACAGTTTGAAAAATATAACCTTTCGGTAAACGCCGGCTTCAAAATAAACGATGACAACGAACTTGCAACGACCCTCATTTACGATGAGGCCAGGGATGTTGGCTACCCCGCACTTCCCATGGATGTGTCGCTGGCTCGCGGGATCATCAGTTCCTTGGAATGGAAATCAAAGGATTTTTGGGTGTTCAACAGTATGAAATCCAAAGTGTATTTTAACACCATTACCCACATCATGGACGATTCCAAAAGACCCGATGTACCCATACGCATGGATATGCCCGGCTGGAGCGATACCTATGGGTTCTTGAACGAAGGGCGCCTTGACCAAAAAAACCATTACCTCACGGTAAAATGGGATGGGTATTACAACCGCTCCTTGGCAGAGATGACCATGTACCCGAACAATCCAAATGAACCGGCCATGTTCATGCTCACCTGGCCCGATGTAAAAACATTGTACTCCGGTATTTACATGGCGGATAAATGGCGATTGAAAAGTTCCAACATTACCTTGGCCACACGATTGAGCATACAGAACAATACCATTGCAGATGATTTTGGCCTAAACAGCCTCCGCATATTTTACCCCGGTCTGGAAGCATCACAGAACAGGTTCTTAAAAAGTTTTTCGGTATCATACAACAAGCCCTTGGGCAAGTTTGACCTTACCACGGGCATATCATATGGCGACCGTGCACCATCGGTATCTGAAGGTTTTGGGTTCTACCTCTTTAACAGTTTTGACAACCATGACTATATAGGAGATCCAAATCTGCAGAATGAACAATCTTTTGAAGCAAACACTACCATTAACTATAAAACCAATGACGTATCCTTTGAATTGGCAGGCAATTATTTTTACCTGCCCAATTACATCATTGGAGAGGTAGACCCAACTTTGGATACCATGACCATAGGTGCCGACGGTGTTAAAATCTACACCAATTTGGAACATGCCACACAGTACAATATTTCCCTGGAATCTACCTGGACGATGGATTCCAACTTTTCCTGTACGGGAAACATCAGTTACCATCGTGGGTATGATGACACCCAACGGAACCTGCCTTTTATAAGTCCCTTGGCCTATGGGGCTTCCGTAACTTATACCAATGAAAGCTTTTCTGGTTCATTGCAAATGACAGGGGCTGGTGACCAAACAAATTTTAACCCGGAATTTGGCGAGGACAGAACCGATGCCTTTACAGTTTTTGCTGCAGATTTTGGAAAAACCTTCAGCCTTGGCAAGAACAACCTGATTTACATCAAGGCCGGGGTCCAAAACATTTTTGACACCTATTATTCCACCTATTCAGATTGGGCAAACATCCCCAGAATGGGCAGAAACTTTTTTACATCCATAACCTATAACATCAATTAACAATTTTAACCACAAACAATAGAACAATGAAACCAATAAGAAACGTATTCATCTTTATCGCTTTAGGAGCTGTACTTTTTTCCTGTTCAAATGACGACGAGGACTCCCCAACCATAAATCCCTTGGAAGGCTTTAACCTGCTGACCACCATTAATGCCAATGACCACGCATTGGAAATTTATAGTGAAACCCAGGAAGAACTGACCATTGGGTACAATAAAGTTTACCTCCGGATCAAAGATGCCGAAGGCAGTTACTTTACAAACCCGACCGCTTCTTGGATGCCAATGATGCACATGATGAACAGAAATCACTCCTGCCCTAAATCGGCTTTGGAAATAGCTGAGGATTCCAGTGTGCTCCAAGGGTATGTTGTCTTTCAAATGCCCAGCAACCCAGATGAGTATTGGGACATTGCTTTCACCTATCAAGTAGATGGTACCGAATATGCTGCCACAGGAGTCGTGGAAGTAAATCCCCCTTCAGATGAAATGCGAAAAATTTCCGTCTTTACCGGAAGTGATGATACCAAATATGTTTTGGCCATGATGCCTTTTGAACCCGAAGTTTCCATCAATGATTTTTCTGCCATGCTCTTTACTATGCAGGACATGATGACTTTCCCCGTGGTGGAAAATTATACGGTGGGCATAGACCCCAGGATGCCAGGCATGGACAACCATAGCTCCCCAAATAATGAAGATTTGGTTTACGATTCCACATCAAAAATGTACAAGGGCAAACTTTCTCTGACCATGACCGGTTATTGGAAAATAAACTTAAAGCTCATGGATGAAAGTGACCTGGTCTTAAAAGGTGAAGATGTGACCGAACAAAATGAAGCCAGTAGTCTTTATTTCGAAATAGAGTTTTAATAGAGTCCTAAACATTAAATCCTCTCTTTCTTGAAGCTGCCCGTTATGGGCAGCTTTTCTTATATGGGCAAAAAAGATTTTCCCTCTCTTATGTCCGCCACCAACTCATCAACCGTGGTTTGTTCAAGGCTCTTGACAAAATCAGCCTTGGCCGATCCAAACAAATTATGCAGAGGGCATGGATTGTCTTGATCGCACTGGTTTAGGCTGAGCATACATGATTTTAACCGGCTTTCACCCTCCAAGACCTCTACTATGTTTATAAGGGGCACTTCCCTGTTCTCCCTGTTCAGATAAAATCCCCCATTGGGGCCCTTAATCGAAGAAACTATTCCTTTTCTACTCAATTCCTGCAAAAGTTTGGCTATATAGGATGGGGGTACATTAATGGGGATACTGATGTCCTTGGCCATCACCCTTTTTTTTTCATCCGTATGCATTGCCAAATAAAGAACTGCCTTTATGGCATATTTAGCTGATTTTGATATCATTAACTGCTTCGTTTTTTTCAAATGTAAACATTAAAAGATTTTTTTGTCTTAAATATGACTAAAATCATGTTTTCTGCATTTTCACCCTTATATTTTTGGGCAATAACTAAAAAACCGCCCTTATGAGAATCTATTTTCTATTTACTGTATTCCTTTTATCCCTCTTGATGTTGTCTTGCGGAGGTAAGGAGAAAAAAGCCAACGATGGTTTTAGTGTTACCCGAACCAAATCTGAAGAACCCAAAACCGAAGCTGCCCCCGTTGCTGACAAAGTGCCTGCATCACAAAGGGTAGCGCTTGACAATAAAGGGGTTGGCCCCATTACTTCATTAACATTAGGTGATGAAATTGACCAAGACATGGCCGCTACAGGAAAAGAAGTATACGATAAAATGTGCTTGGCTTGCCATAGAGTTGGCAAAAAATTTATAGGCCCTGCTCCCAACGGGATCTTTGAAAGACGTTCCCCAGAATGGGTGATGAACATGATCTTAAACCCGGAAGGCATGGTCAAGGAAGACCCTTTGGCTAAAGATCTTTTGATCGAATTCAATGGTTCCCCAATGGCCAACCAAGGCCTAACGGAAGATGAGGCCAGAGCTGTACTCGAATATTTTAGGACTCTTTAAATACATACTTATGAAACAATCAACCAACTTCAAATTGTTATTTGGATCGTTTTTGGTTTGCTGCATTTTGTGCAGTTGCAGAAGCGAGACCAAAACAGAAACCAGCACTGCTGCGGCCGAGTCACAGCAGGAAACCAAAAAAACCGGGCAAGCCTTTGTTAAGGATGACGAGGCCACGCCAACCGTTTTGGACATTGCCATTGGATCAAAAGACCACTCCACTTTGGTGGCCGCCGTAGAGGCAGCCGATTTGGAGAATGCTTTGGTGAATGCTGGTCCTTTAATGGTCTTTGCTCCCACCAACGAGGCTTTTGATGCCCTACCGGAAGGTACCGTGGAAAGTTTATTGAAACCAGAAAACAAACAAGCTCTGGCCAACATTCTTAAATTCCACGTAACCCCGGGAAGATATTCAAAGGATTTTCTCAAAAAGTTCAAAACCCTTGGACAGGCCAACAACCAAAATGTACCGGTAGAGGTCAAAGGTGACGATGTGTACGTAGGAGGTGCAAAAATTTTGGCCAGTGTTGTGGCGGGCAATGGAATAGTACATGTGGTGGATAAAGTAATGCTACCCCCAGAAGAATAATCAACAGAAACTAATAACTAAAAATGATGAAGAAATTAAGTTATACCATACTGGCCTTATTGGGCATGGCAGCTTTTCTTAGCAGCTGTAACCAAGCGGGCAAAAAATCCAACGGGGCATTGACCACCAATGCTGCCGAAAAAGTATATGTGGCCCCAGGGGAGCATGATGAATATTATGCCTTTATCTCTGGTGGATTCAGTGGACAATTATCGGTCTATGGTCTTCCTTCGGGCAGATTGTTCAAAGTAATCCCCGTGTTTTCGCAAGATGCCGAAAAAGCTTGGGGATACAATGAGGAAACCAAACCCATGTTGAACACCTCTCATGGTTTTGTGCCTTGGGATGATTCGCACCACCCAGACATTTCTCAGACCAATGGTGAAGTGGATGGCCGCTTTGTGTTCATCAACGGAAACAACACCCCCAGGATTGCCAAGATAGATTTAAGCGTATTTGAAACTACCGAGATCATTGAACTCCCCAATAGTGCGGGGAACCACAGTTCTGCCTTTGTTACAGAAAACACCGAATATGTAGTTGCCGGAACACGTTTTTCCGTTCCCGTACCGCAAAGGGATATGCCCATTAAGGAATACAAGGGCAACTTTAAGGGCGCCTTGTCTTTTATTAGTGTTGATCCAGAAGATGGTGGAATGGATTTGTCCTTCCAAATCCTGATGCCCGGTTTTGACTATGACCTTTCCCACCCTGGAAGGGGTGCTTCCCACGGTTGGTTCTTCTTCAGCACCTACAACACTGAGGAATCCAGTACCCTAATGGAAGTAAATGCCTCCCAGAATGACAAGGATTTTATTGCTGCGGTAAACTGGAAGAAAGCCGAAGAATACATTGCCCAAGGCAAGTTCAGGACCATTCCTGCAAACTATGCCCACAATGTGTATGATGACAATACCCACACCGCTACCTCTACCATGAAAAAAGAGGTTAGGGTCTTGGATCCCGCAGATTGCCCCGGGTTGGTCTACTTCTTGCCCACACCAAAATCTCCCCATGGTTGCGATGTTGACCCCTCTGGTGAATATATCGTTGGAAGCGGAAAACTATCGGCAGATTTGACCGTTCACTCCTTCACCAAAATGTTGGATGCCATTGAGAACGAAAAATTTGATGGTGATGCCTACGGAATTCCAATCTTGAGTTTTGAAGATGTCTTGGCAGGCACCGTTAGCCAACCAGGCTTGGGCCCATTGCATACGGAGTTTGATTCTGAAGGAAATGCCTATACCACCTTCTTTATTTCATCGGAAGTGGTCAAATGGAAATTGGGCACTTGGGAAGTCGTGGACAGAAAACCTACTTTCTATTCCGTTGGACACTTGATGATTCCTGGCGGAAACTCAAGAAAACCTTTTGGAAAATACTTGGTGGCCATGAACAAGATTACCAAGGACCGTTACCTGCCCACTGGCCCAGAGGTTACCCAGTCTGCCCAGTTGTATGACATTTCCGGTGAGAAAATGGAATTGTTATTGGACTTCCCCACTGTAGGTGAACCACACTATGCTGCAGGTATTGCAGCCGATTTGGTCAAGCCACGATCTAGAAAAATCTTTGACCTTAATGAGAACAAGCACGAATATGCCACTACGTCAGACAATGATGTAAGGGTAGAGCGCAACGGCAAGGAAGTGCATATTTACATGACCATGATCCGTAGCCACTTTAACCCAGACAACATTGAGGGAATCAAGGTTGGGGACAAGGTCTATTTCCATGTCACCAATTTGGAGCAAGATTATGATGTGCCCCATGGTGTAAGTATGATCGGTGCCAACACCTCTGAGTTGTTGATCATGCCCGGACAGACCGAAACCTTTGTTTGGGAGCCCAAGCAAGTTGGCGTATGGCCATTCTATTGTACCGACTTCTGTTCTGCATTGCACCAAGAAATGCAAGGATATGTAAGAGTTTCACCCGCAGATTCAAATCTGGACCTTAGCTGGTCTTTGGGTGATTAATTGTTGTTATCCAAACTAACCACTTCAACAGGCGGGAGGAGTAAAACCTCCTCCCGCCAATTAAAAAAAGTCATATGAAGAAGTCTAAATTACTCATGGTATCGGCAGCGCTATTGCCGTTATTGCTTTTTGTCTTCCCCCTTTGGAAAATTACATTGGAAGCACCCCAATATCCTACCCCTTTGGGCATGTATATTTACATCAATGACTTTGCAGATGCCAATCCGCATGACATTAAGAACATCAACTTAATGAACCACTATGTGGGCATGAAATACATTCCAGAGGCAATCCCGGAATTCAAGATTTTCCCCATAGGGATTTTGACCACGACCATCATTGGTCTGCTCATTGCCTTCAAGGCAAATTACAAATGGTATTTGTACTGGTTCATCCTTATGGTACTGTTGAGTTGTGCAGGACTTTATGATTTCTATGTATGGGAATACGATTATGGACATGATCTGGATCCAAAAGCCATCATGAAGTTTACCAACCCAGATGGTTCCATCATGGGTTTCCAACCACCTTTTTTTGGTTCTAAAGACATCTTAAACTTTACCGCACATTCCTATCCAAGACTTGGTGCCTATAGTCTAGGTCTGGGCATAGCTTGTGGGTTTTTCGCCTATATCATGGGGAAAAAGGAGTAACGAACCAAAGGAGAAGGATAAAAAATGAAAAGAAAAAGTGGCCTTATTTTTCTTGTCACCGTGGCCTTAATGGGGTGTACCATAAAACCAAAAGCCATTGCTTATGGAACCGATGGATGTCATTTTTGCAGAATGACCATTGTAGACCATCAACATGCAGCAGAACTGGTTACGGACAAGGGAAAGGTATTTAAGTTTGATGCGGTGGAATGCATGGTGAACTATTTGAATGAAGAAAAACGGGATGTGGGCCTACTTCTGGTATGTGATTATAACCAACCTGGCAATCTCATAGATGCCACCAAGGCCACTTTTTTAATCAGTAAGGGCATTCCAAGCCCCATGGGAGAGTTCTTAACAGCCTTTGAAAAAAAGGAAGAGGCCGAAAAAGCCAAGTCTGAACATGGGGGAACCCTATATGATTGGCAAGAATTGGTGGCCTACATGGATAAATAAGATGCACGGGATAAACTTCCAATTAAGCTAAAAAACCTTTACGTTAAACATACACCAACATTTTTCCTTTCCAAAAGAAACCGTACATTGGGCCCATGCCGATGAAGATGCAATGTTTTTGATTATTTGATGATGTCCAGATCCGCACTTATCCTCATTACCCTGTTGTTGGCAAACAATCTTTGGGCCAAGACCATTACGGTCTGCCCCAATTGCCAAGTAAATACCATTGTGCAAAGCATTGCCCTAGCTGCTGACCATGACACTATTTTGATCAAAAAGGGCACCTACAAGGAATTCAACATTAGGGTTGATAAGCCCTTGACCATTATTGGTGAGCATTATCCGGTAATCGATGGGGAAGATCAGGGGGAAATCTTTACCATCATCTCCGATCATGTGACCATAGATGGACTTTTCATCATCAATGTAGGAACAAGTTACACCAAAGATTATGCTGCCATCAGGGTCATAAAAAGTGAGGACTTCCTCATCCAAAATGTAGTGCTCGAAAAGCTTTTCTTTGGTATTTTTCTTGAAAAATCCAACAATGGCAGGGTATACCACAACAAAATCATTGGTGATGCTGTGGAAGAATTCAACTCTGGCAACGGCATCCAACTTTGGTACTGTAAGAATATTGAGGTTGAAAAGAACATTGTACAACATACAAGGGACGGTATTTATTTGGAATTTTCGGACGAAGTCAGCATAAAGGACAACATCAGTACCAACAACATTAGGTATGGCCTACATTTTATGTTTTCCAACAACGATAGCTACGAAAACAACATTTTTGACAATAATGGTGCCGGGGTCGCCGTCATGTTTTCCAAAAACATAAAAATGCTGGGGAACACTTTTAAAAACAATTGGGGACCTGCTTCTTTCGGAATGCTCTTAAAGGAAATCAATGATGCAGAGATCAAGGACAACACCTTTCAGGACAACACCGTCGGCATCAGTATTGAGGGCTCCAATAGAATTGACTATCACAATAATCATTTTATGGGTAACGGATGGGCGCTAAAAGTTCGCGGAGCTTGTTACACCAATACGTTTAAAGGGAACAATTTTCTACATAATTCCTTTGACGTTTCCTACAACAGTAAATTGAACGATAATGTTTTCAACGGAAACTATTGGAGCAACTATACCGGTTACGATTTGGACCGTGATGGGCTGGGCGATGTACCCCATAGGCCCGTAAAACTGTTTTCCTATATTGTAAACCGGACCCCAGAGTCCATTGTCTTGCTAAGGAGTCTGTTTATGGACATCATTGATTTTTCAGAAAAGGTGTCCCCCGTATTTACCCCAGACAACCTCATCGACGACAATCCCCTAATGAAACCATTAAAATGATACAGATATCCCAATTATATAAGAAGTTTGGAAAGAACCAGGTCCTGGACAGTTTGGATCTGGAGATAAATGGAGGTGGAATATTTGCCATATTGGGGCCCAATGGTTCTGGGAAGACCACCTTGATCAAGTGTATCTTAGGCTTGGTCATTCCAGATAAAGGGAATATCTCCATAAACGAAAACCCAATAAAAAAACAGTGGAAATACCGCAACGGCATCAACTACATGCCACAGATAGCCAATTTTCCCGGCAATCTTAAGCTAAAAGAGTTAATCCATATGGTCAAGGATCTACGGCACAAGCCCAATGACTCGGACCATCTTATTTCCATGTTCGGCCTAGAGCCCTATCTAAACAAGAAGCTTGCAACACTATCTGGGGGCACCAAACAAAAGGCAAACATTGTACTGGCCTTTATGTTCGATTGTCCCTTGATCATCCTAGATGAGCCCACTACCGGGCTAGACCCATTGGCCCTGATCAAATTAAAGGAATTGATCCAACGCGAAAAGGACAAGGGCAAGACCATTTTGATTACCTCTCACATCATGCAGTTTGTAGAGGAAGTGTCCGATGAGATTGTGTACCTCCTAGAAGGGAAAATCTATTTTAAGGGGTCCATCAAAAACCTGAAAGACAAAACCGGCCAACATAATTTTGAACATGCCATAGCGGCCATAGCAACCAATCAACCCAATGCTTAAGATTTTAAAATATAGTTTTTTTGACCTAATGCGCAGCCAATGGAGCTACGTATACTTTTTGTTTTACCTGGCATTGGGGTTTGTGCTGTTGTTCTTGAACAATGATGTGTCCAAGGCCATCATCACCCTAATGAACATCATCATCGTTCTGGTTCCCCTGATTGGGACCATTTTTGGGGTCATGTACTACTACAACTCTAGGGAATTTACAGAATTGTTACTGGCCCAACCCTTAAAAAGAACCTCCATATTTATTGGCCAATATCTAGGGGTGGCCTGTTCCTTGGGACTAAGCCTTATTTTGGGACTGGGCATTCCCTTTGTATTGTACGGCTTGTTCAAAAGCAATGTCATCTGGAACTTTACCCTCTTGCTGATCACCGGTATTTTCCTTACCCTTATTTTCTTGGCGCTATCGTTCAATATTGCCCTGTCCAACGACAACAAGATAAAGGGGTTTGGCTATGCCATACTCATGTGGCTTTTTCTGGCCGTCATTTATGATGGTGTATTCTTGATGTCGCTCATCGTCTTTGAAGAATATCCACTCGATAACTTTTCACTGGTGGCCACTTTGCTCAACCCTATAGACCTATCCCGAATTTTGATTTTGTTGAAATTGGATATCTCGGCCCTTTTGGGATATACTGGAGCAGTCTTTAAACAATTCTTTGGAACACAGCTTGGCTTTTGGATTTCGATTCTTGTACTGATGCTTTGGGCCCTAATTCCCAACCTTATCCTTAAATATAAGGCCAAGCGGGTAGATTTTTAGGGGAAGCCATTCCACCAGAATATACCAAGGTACATTGGACTGCCTTGACACGACTTGGGCAAGTTTCAGAATCAATTCTGCCATATTGCAAGAACCAAGAAACCAGAATTTTGTCTCGGTTCATGTTTTCTTTATTCCTTACCATGAATTCGACCTAATTTAGTGGGATTCATAAATAACGTGAGCTGGATATAATTAGATACCCAGCTATAGTTGTTTGGCATCCAAGACATTATTTTTGACCGATGGCGTTCTGTTCTCGAATTAGGTGACTTTTGCTGAAATTACAAATACTATCCGATGTGCATTTTACCTTTACCATTATAGATTATGGCCATTGGGTGTGAAAACTGCATTGGTTTACTGCACTCTGGATTTATTTCAGGGTCACATTTCTTAAGTATTGAATAGAAACAAGGGATGGGATGCTGAAACAAGTTCAGCATGACGCATTTTACAATGAATCGTTATTTCAAAATGCACAACGGATAAATACTATAAAAGTTTACAGAAACTAAAGCAACCGCAATAAAATTGCAGGATTTTCACCTTAAAGCAGACAATAAATTAACGGCTTTCGATTGAGTCAAAGTAAATCTTTATAGCTGGCCCACATCCCTTTAATGGATTTATTTTTATAAACATTACCCCTAAATCATACCATCAAGGATTCATTGGAATACCGTACAAGGTAGCCGCTCCAAACAGAGGATTAGGAAGCGCTAGGCATCAAGGCACTATAACGTAATAGGCTCTTTTGTTGAATCCCTCACGATGATGTCGCTTTTAACCATATAGGTGTCAAATTCCTCCTTCTCCTCTTCGCTTTCTATGGTGTCGATAAGGATTTCGGCCGCTAACTCTCCCATTTGATTTCCCTGCTGGTTGATTGTGGTTAGTTTGGGACGGGAATATTTGGAGAGGATTCCATCTGAAAAGCTGACAAAGGAAATCTGATCCGGTACAGTAAAGCCCATTTCCAAGACCACATCAATGGCTTTTACCGCATAAATCTCATTTACTGCAAAAACCCCATCTATATCTGGATGACGTTGGAACTTTTCCCGAACCACTTCATCAAAGCCTTCAGGCCCATACTCCGATTGCCCCAAATCCTTAATCTTTAGAATAAGGTCTTCGTCTACAGTGAGGTTGTGGTTCCTTAGGGCATCCCGATAACCTTCGGTCCGTAACCTCCCTATATTTATATAGTCCTCCGTGGTTATGATCAATATTTTTTGGCACCCTATCCGCATCAACAATTCCACAGCTTTCCGTGATCCATCACGATCATCAATGACCACCCTATCACATTTTAACCCATCAATGACCCTGTCAAACATAACAATGGGTATACCACCATTGATGGTCTCTTTAATATGGTGGTACTCCTGCATTAAAAAAGTCTCTTTGGTAACGGAAACTATAAGTCCATCCACTCCCCCTTCCACCAATAATTGGGTATTGATGATTTCTTTGTCCAGCGACTCATTGGACACCCCAATAATGACATTATAGCCCTTAGAATTGGCTACTTTCTCTATTCCCGTAATGACTTTTGAAAAATAATAATGTACAATTTCCGGGATAATAACCCCAATGGTCTTGCTGCTGTTGTTCTTAAGATTTAAGGCAATATTGTTGGGTCGGTAATTGTGGGCCTTGGCAAAGGCTTGGATCAATTCCCTGTTTTCCTTACTGATCAGTTTATTATCATGTAGTGCCTTGGATACCGTAGAAATGGAAACTCCCAACTCGTTTGCCATCTTTTTTAAGGTCATTTTTGATTTCATCAATATTTATGGATTTCTTATTTTAGCTGTATTTATTTTTTGTATTCCCTTTTTCTATACTTCATTTTTACAAATTTCACAAAAATATAATTTTCAACAGGAAAACGTTGTAAGTCTCCAGACTGACAAATGTCACCCCAAATTAACATAGAATTTACATAATTTGGATTCTTATAAGTGATTAACTCAGTGAAATTAACTAACAAAAACAACAATTTAAATGAAAGTAATTCGAAAGTTTCTTTTATTAAGCATGGTGTTTGTTCCCTTGGGTATGATAGCCCAGACAACAGTATCGGGAACGGTTACGGACCAATCTTCTGGTTTACCGTTGCCGGGAGCCACTGTCATCATTAAAGGAACGACCACAGGTACCAGTACTGATTTTGACGGAAACTATCTGATCAGTGCAAATCTGGGTGACATTTTACAATTCTCCTACATTGGTTTTTTAACCCAAGAAGTAGAAGTCACCACTACAACTTTAAATGTAGCCTTGCCACCAGATTCACAAGTTTTGGATGAGGTGGTGATCATTGGTTATGGTACTACGACCAAAAAGGATGCAACGGGTTCTGTTACGGCGGTATCGGTCGAAGAATTTAACAAAGGGGCCATTGTCTCTACCGATCAGTTACTTACCGGTAAAGCAGCCGGGGTACGGATCACCAATACCGGCGGTGCCCCAGATTCTGCTCCCAACATTAGAATTAGGGGTGGCGCTTCCTTGAGTGCCAGCAACAATCCATTGATCGTGATCGATGGTGTTCCCATTGATATTGTGAACCCTGCTGGTGTAAACAACCCATTTTCATTGATCAATCCCAATGATGTGGAAAGCTTTTCCATTCTCAAAGATGCTTCGGCCACAGCCATTTATGGTTCCAGGGCATCCAACGGGGTAATCATCATCACCACTAAAAAGGGGACTACAGGTGCACCTAAGTTCAATCTAGCCGTGAATACCACCATTAGCAATGTGGGGAAAACAATCGATGTAATGGACGGCCCAACTTATGAGCGCTTTATCAATGAATACCATCCTACAGAGGTAAATCTCTTGGGAGTTCCAACCAGTAACGGAGGGATGACAATGTACAACACCGATTGGCAAGACGCTATTTTCAGGGCTGCTGTATCCCATGATGTCAACTTTAGTGCCCGGGCCAATTTGTTCGAAAAAATCCCGGCCAGGTTATCCCTTGGCTATAACAGTACCGAAGGCTTGGTAAGGACCAACGATTATGAACGGTACACGGCATCCGTAAAATTCACCCCTACCCTATTTGATGACCATTTGAAGATTGACATCAATGCCAAGGGCATTATGACCGAAAAAAATGCGGTGGACGAAGAAGGTGTGCTGGGCGGTATCGTAAGTATGGATCCTACTAAACCCATTTATGACGACGCTTCCATTTTTGGAGGTTACTACCAAAACCTTACAGCAGAGGGCTTACGGGACGGTCAATGGAACCCAGTTGCCTTATTGATGCAACGATCCCGGCCAGAAAAAGCCAAAAAAATCCTGGGCAATGTGGAATTTGACTACAAAACACATTTTTTGCCTGAGTTACGGGGGGTGCTAAACCTGGGCTTGGAATATTCTGAAGCCGAGATTGAGGAGGTATTTGGAAATAATGCCTTGGCCACTTACCAAACTTTGGGTGATGAAGACCCTAATACGTTTGTATTCAATCCAGGGGTAAATTACAGGGAAGAGCAGACCATTAGAAACCAAACCATGGACGCCTATTTGGTCTACGCCAAGAGTTTGGATCAAGGGATTGTGACCCGCTTTGATGTCCAAGGAGGTTATTCCTATCAAAACTTTGTGAACGATGGCATCAAAGATGAATATCAATACGATAACGACACCAATGAAAATGACAATGACGGCGGTATTGTTACCGGATTAAGGGAATTGATCATAGACCCCAACAATCCCAATAACCGGTACTATACGGTTCTCAACCTTCAATCCTTTTTTGGGCGGACGAATATCAATCTGGCCGATAAATACTTGATTACGGCCTCCATCCGTGCCGATGGGTCATCACTCTTCAGTGAAGACAACCGATGGGGATATTTCCCAGCGGTAGCCTTGGCATGGAAAGTAAAAGAAGAAGGATTTTTAAAAGGTGTGGATTTTATCAACGATCTTAAAGTTCGCTTGGGCTGGGGTAAAACCGGTCAACAAGACATAACGGATGGCACAGGTTATTTTCCTTACAGGCCCCTGTTCGTAGCCGGCTCCACTACCAGTCAATATTTACCGGGCACCAGTCTTTATTCAGCTGTTGCGTTCAACGAAGACCTCACTTGGGAAAAGACCACCACCTACAATGCAGGTATTGACTTTGGTTTTTTTGCCAATAGAAGAATCTATGGCGCCTTTGATGTGTTCTACAGGGAAACTTCAGATTTGTTGGCTGAAGTCCCAGTGGCACCAGGTCAAGCTCTTGCCAGTAGCTTTGTGACCAATGTGGGGGAAACAGAAAGCAAGGGCTTTGAATTGACCTTGAATGTAGTTCCCATCCAGACCGACGATATAAATTTGGAATTCAACTCAAACCTATCCTATGCCGAAGCCGAGGTGACCAATTTACAAGACGTGACCTCCATAACGGCAACCGAGTCCGGTTTGCCAGTAGGTACCGGACTTACCTTGGCCGACCATGCCGTGGGCGAACAACCCTATTCCGCATGGGTCTTTAGGCAATTGTACGATAGCGAGGGTAATCCCATTCATAATGCTTTTGCCGATTTTAATGGTGATGGCATCGTTGATAATGATGACCGTTATTACCGTCCATTGAGACCCAATTGGACCTTTGGTTTTGGCTTCACCTTTAATTATAAGAATCTAGATGTAAGCTCAAGTTTCAGGGGGCAAATTGGCGGCGAGGTCTATAATGCCAGACGTTTGAGCCACGGTTGGGTAGATAAGGCACTGCCCAATAACACTCAGAGTCTGAACAATGTACTTGATTTTTATGCTGGAGCCGCAGATTCCAACTTTATAGATGTAAACGGCAATGTCCCCTTCACGGACTACTTCTTGGAAGATGCTTCGTTCCTTAGGTGTGAGAACATAGTCATTGGCTATAGGGTAGATGGATTCCTGAAAGATGTTAGCTTACGGGTCTATGGGGTTTTGAACAATCCGTTCATCATTACCAATTACAGTGGTCAAGACCCTGAAAACTTTAATGCCATAGACAATAATTTTTATCCAAGACCAAGGTCACTGACACTAGGTTTAAATCTTGATTTTTAATAAAAATGTTATGAAAAAAATAGTTATTCTTTTATGCTGTACATACTTTATGGTCACAAGTTGTACAGATGATTTAAATACAGAGCCGGTCGTGGAACAGACCTTGGAGGATCTTTTGGCCAGTGACCCAGAAGCTATAGAAGGACTATTGTCAAGACTATATGCTTCATTCGCCCTTTCTGGACCAGATGGACCGGGAAGTTCAGATATTGATGACAATGCAGGGGAATCCCCATTCCTTAGGGGGATCATCAACCTTCAGGATTTTACCTCAGATGCTATGAAAAACCGTTGGGGCGATGATGGTCTGGACCAATTGACTACAGCCACTGATTGGGATGAGAACAACAAGTTTTTTAGATACTTGTATAACAGGATTTATTACACCATTCCAACGGCCAACAATTTATTGTTGATCCTACAGGCAGAGGATGTGGAAAATGAGGCCCAAGTGGTAGCCGAAGTACGTTTTATACGAGCCTTGGCCTATTATTATTTGATCGATTGCTTTGGCAATGGCGTACTGGCCACCGAGGAAAACTACGGTACCTCTGCCCCACTTCCCGAAACATCTAGGGCAGAATTGTTTGCCTATGTTGAGAATGAGTTGATCGAAGCCATTGCCGATCTACCCCAAACCAACAATTACGGACAGGCCACCAAGGCTGCCGGACAAATGCTCTTGGCCAAACTCTATATGAATGCCGAGGTATATACCGGAACGGCAAGGTTCGGTGATGCCGTGCCGCATATCAATGGTGTAATCAATGAAGGAGGCTATTCGTTGGCCACCGATTTTGTGGCTAATTTTTCTGGTGACAATGACACCTCGTCAGAAATTATCCTTCCCTTGATCGCGGATGCCGAAGTAAGCCAGAGTTACGGCAACACTACCTACATTGTCAACGGAAGCAACAGTACAGAGACCATGCCCATAACCGATTTTGGCACCAATGATGGTTGGTCGGGCCACAGGGCCACCAAAGCTTGGTATGGCCTTTATGAGGATGGAGATGCCCGGGGGGAACTGTTTTGGACAGAAGGCCATAATTATGAGATGAACGATTATAAGGAGTGGACAGATGGCTACCCTTCGATCAAGTTCAGAAACGCTGGCTATGCCACGGATATCCCCGCCACAGGCTTTTCCGGCACCGATTTTCCCTTGTTCAGGTTGGCAGATGCCTATCTCATGTATGCAGAATGTGCCATACGGGGTGCTGCCGGGGCTGATATGGGCACAGCCACCACCTATGTAAATCTGGTAAGGAACCGGGCCAATGCATCGAGCGTGGCACAATCAGACTTGACCTTGGATTTCATCCTTGATGAACGGGCAAGGGAGTTGAACCTTGAAGGACAAAGAAGATCAGACCTTATCCGTTTTGGGAAATTCACCGGCAGTGCCTATACATGGCCTTGGAAAGGGAACACGGTACAAGGCACCTCAATTCCCGAAACCTACAAGTTGTTTCCCGTACCCCTGACCGCACTGGAAGCCAACCCCAACTTAAATCAAAATCTTGGATACTAAACAATAAAACTTAAAAAAATGAAAACTAACAATATAACCTTCTTCAAATTTTTGCCGCTGTTTTTAGCGGTATTACTGATCGGTTCATGTGACAATGACGATGTTACCCCGGAATTTACCATCCAACCTCCTTCGGAAAGTGTGGGTTTCACTTTTTCTCCTGCAGAGGAATATCTGGTCTCCGATCAGACTTCTGGCAATGTTGCCGAACGTTTTGTGTGGAGTAAAGTGGATTTTGGGGTGCAGACCGAGATAAGCTATCAACTGCAAGGTTCCATTGATGAGACCTTTGCGGCTTATGATCCAACTACAGAATATGATTCTGGTATCTTAAGTGTGACCAATGCCCTGGTAGAAGTACGCCATCTTAAAAATTTGGCCGATCTTTTGGGGCTGGAACCCGGAGATAGTGGACAAGCCTTTTTTAGGGTAAGGGCCTTTGCCGGTAGCGGGGAAGGTGAAGATGCCGTAGATTCGGTTTCCGATGTCATAGCATTGAACATTGCCATCTTGGAAGAAAGCTCTGGCTCTTCTGCCTTTGAAATCGCTTCTTGGGGCATTGTGGGATCGGGATACAATGATTGGGGAACTGGCCCCGATGCCCTTTTCTATACCACCAATACGCCTGGGGTCATCGTTTCCTATGCAAACTTGGTCGATGGAGAAATCAAGTTTAGGGAAAACAATACTTGGGGCGGCGATTTGGGCGATGCCAATCTGGACGGAATCTTGGATGCCGATGCCGATAACAACATTGCAGTCACTGCTGGAGATTACAAAGTCACCATCAATACCAATGACAATTCCTACACCATTGAGGAATATTCTTGGGGCATTGTGGGATCGGGCTACAATGATTGGGGCAATGCAGGTCCTGATGCCAAATTCTACTATGATTACACCACCGATACCTTTAAAGCAGGGGTACTGTTGGTTGATGGGGAAATCAAATTTAGGATGAACAATACCTGGGGAACTGATTTGGGTGACGGAACCTTGGATGGTACCCTGGATACAGAATCTGACAACAACATCCCCGTTACCGCAGGATATTATACCGTTACCCTTGATTTTAACACCAACACCTACACCATTGTAGAGGCTACCCTATGGGGTATTGTAGGCTCTGGATACAACGATTGGGGCAATGGTGGCCCAGATTTCCATTTGACCGAAACCAGTCCGGGAATGTGGATAGGTTCTGGGGCAACCTTAATTGATGGCGAAATCAAGTTCAGGCCCAATGACACTTGGGATGGCGACTATGGTGATGCCACTCTGGATGGTGTACTTGATCGTGATGCGGACAACAACATTACCGTTGAAGCTGGAAATTATGTAATTATGCTTGATTTCTCTGATGAAGCTGCACCAACCTACACTTTGGTGAAAAGATAGGCTGGAATTCCAACTATAAAAAAAGGGCTGTTTGTGAACAGCCCTTTTTTCCATACTTGATTCTTTGAAGCGTTTTTGTAATTTTTTAGTGTCATCAATCCCCTAGTTTCCATTTATGAAAAAAATTATACGTTACATCCTTGTTCTACTTCCCTTTTGGGGATTTTCACAGGTACAAAACGGGGTATTCTCCACAGTGCCCACCACCTTTACAGAAAATGAGGAGATTACCATAACGGTATCGGAAATTAATCTCTCAACATGGGGTGTATCCGATGTATACCTATGGGCTTGGTACAAGGACGGAAATGGAAATGAAGGAGACTCCCCCACCAATGGCACTTGGTCCAACTCCAATGAGACCCAAAAAATGATGGACAATGGTGATGGTACGTACAGCTACACCATGACCCCAACCACTTTTTACAATACAACAGGCATAGCCCAAATTGGAATTTTGGTCAAAGCCAAGGATGGTAGCGGGGACAAAAAGACCCAAGATCATTTAATTGACGTTGGAGGCTATCAATTGGTTTTGACCTCACCTACCCAAAACACAACCATTTTAGATACCGGAACCAATTTCACCATTTCGGCCACTACTTCGCTCCCCTCAAGTTTTGTCCTAAAAGCCAATGGGAGCACCATAGATGATTCGGTTGGTTCGGCAACGGATTATAGCTACGTCTATACCGTAAATGCCACCACCAATTTTGAACTGGAAGCTTCCGATGGTTCAGAAACACTCACCGAAAGTTTTACCCTTGCCGTAACCCCTACCGTGGTTGAAGAGAGTCTTCCCAATGGTCTTTTGGATGGCATCAATATGGATTCCAACGACCCCACCAAGGCAACCTTGGTCCTGTATGCTCCAATGAAGGCTTTTGTACATGTCATAGGTGATTTTAACAACTGGCAGATCAACGATGCATACTTGATGAAAAAAGATGCATCAAAAGACCGTTTTTGGATTGAATTGAGCGGGCTTACCCCCCAATACAACCATTTGTACCAATATCTGGTCGAATACGATATAGCCGTAGCCGACCCTTACTCCACGTTAATTCTGGATGGCTATGGAAACGACCAATACATAGACAACACCACTTTCCCAAATATCCCTACATATCCCAACGGGCAACATCATGCCATAACGGTGTTGCGTACAGGAGATTCAACCTATGATTGGCAAGTGACCAATTTCCAAAAACCGGACAAGGAAGATTTGGTCATCTACGAATTGCTTATCCGAGATTTTGATGAACTCCACAGTTTTGATGCGGTCAAAAACCGATTGGATTACTTGGAGGGTTTGGGCATCAATGCCATTGAACTGATGCCCATAAACGAATTTGATGGTAACGAGAGTTGGGGGTACAACCCCGCCTTCCACATGGCATTGGACAAATATTATGGCACAAAAGATGCCCTAAAATCCTTAATAGACGAATGCCATGCACGGGGAATTGCCGTAATCGTAGATGTAGTCTACAATCATGCTTCGGGCCAACATCCCTATTATCGATTGTGGAACACCGATAATGGGGGCACGGCTGGACAAGCAAGTGCAGACAACCCCTTTTTCAATCAAACGGCCACCCACTCCTATAGCGTATTCAACGACTTCAACCACCAGCAACAGGCCACCAAGGATTATGTGAACCGAACCGTGACCTATTGGATCGAGGAATATAACATAGACGGTATGCGTTGGGATCTCACCAAGGGCTTTACCCAAAACTGCTCCAGTTCTGATGAAAATTGTACCAACAGCACCCAAAATGATCGTATTGCGGTTTTAC
Organism: Croceivirga sp.; assembly: GCA_965230555.1. GTDB lineage: Bacteria > Bacteroidota > Bacteroidia > Flavobacteriales > Flavobacteriaceae > Croceivirga. The sequence continues at coordinate 2,037,048 of OZ246014.1, read as the reverse complement.
AAGGCTATGCCGACAACCAATGGGCAAGCGACCCCAATTTTTATGTCATCTTTGAACATTTGGGGGGCATTGCCGAAGAGGAACAATGGGCCAATTACAGAATTGATGAAGGGAAGGGCATCTTGCTTTGGAACAAAATGACCGACCCCTACAACGAGGCCACCATGGGCTATCATGATAGCGGAAAGTCCAACTTTTCAAATGCCGCTTATACGGTAAAAGGTTTTGAGCAACCTTCTGCCGTAAGCTATATGGAAAGTCATGACGAGGAAAGGTTGATGTTTAAAAACCTTGAATTTGGAAATTCTGAAGGAAGTTATTCCGTTAAAAATCTAAACACCGCCTTGGAGCGAATGCAAACAGCAGGAGCCTTCTTTTTTACCATACCGGGTCCAAAAATGATGTGGCAATTTGGGGAACTCGGCTACGATATTTCCATTGAACAAAACGGGAGAACGGGCAACAAACCCATCTTATGGAGTTATACCGATGAACCAGAACGTTTTGCCATTTATGAATCATGGCAAGACCTGATTACCTTAAAACTGGAAGAACCTATTTTTAAGACCGATGATTTTAGTTTAGACCTCAACTCCACAACAGGCCTTAAAACCATTCATTTGACCGATGCTTCAGCCACGGCTGATGAACTCAAGTACATTACCATCATTGGAAACTTTGGGTTGACCTCCCAAGAAATCAATCCAAATTTTCAAGAAACCGGGACATGGTACGACCTATTGAACCAAAATACTCCCCATGAAGTTGGAGATGTATCCGCCACCATCAGCATACAACCCGGAGAATATAGAATCTATGGCAACAATCCATCTGAAGCCTTAATCGACCCCAACGATTTGGATGCCGATGGAGTGGTCAATGCCAACGACCTATGCCCAGACACACCCTACGGCAGTATTGTCACTGTAGAGGGGTGTGCTGTTTTCTCCTTACCCTCCGATAATTATCTGATCTTATCCACTGGTGAAAGCTGTAGTAGTTCGGACAATGGTAGCATTTCAGCTATGGTCAAGACCCTTTTGGATTATCAAGTAGCTGTGACAGGGCCGGACAATTTTATGACCACGGCTAATTTTAATACGGAAAGCTGGAACTTGAACAATTTAAAGGCCGGTGACTACACCCTTTGTTTTTCTGTAGTTGGTGAAACGGGCTATGAACAATGCTTTGATGTCTCCATAACAGAGCCCGAAGCGCTATCGGTTCATTCCAAGGTGTCCATCGATTCCAAAAAAGTGACCCTCTCCTTGGAAGGCAGCAGCCGTTATCGCATTACCCTAAACGGGAATACGTTGGAAACCGCCAAAAATTCCATAGAATTGGGCCTAAAACAGGGCCATAACAATATTTCTGTAAGTGGCGAAAAAGACTGCCAAGGACTTTTTGAAGAACAGATCTACGTTCCAACCCATGTGATAGCCAATGCCAATCCAATATGGGAAGACCTAGAGTTGTATCTACCTACGGAACAAAGAGAAACCACGGTCAGGGTATACACCATTGGGGGGCAACTTGTCATGACGGAAAAAATGACCCCAAATGAAAATGGGTTGGTTTCCGTCTCTATGGCCACCCTAAAGCCTGGGGTGTATCTGGTAGCCACAGGGAACAGTACGCTAAAAGTAGTGAAGAAATAATAGGCCAAAGAAACACCTCGCCACAGCCCTTACGAGGTATGGGAATCAAGACCAAAATACTGCAAGAACCAAGAAACCAGTTTTTTTTCCTAGTTCATGATTGTTCATTTTTTAGGAAGATAATTATCCAAACAATACGTCCAGACTCAGTCTCTGGAAATTCCCTGTTTAAATGAATTATCGAAACCAATGCTACAAAACCGGAACGAGTAGGCCATCGGTATTTTTCAATCAAATCACCCACAACCACGCAGGTTATAAAATTACTTGGGTTGACCTTTCATTTCTAAAACCAACAGCCTTTTCTCCATGCTTCCGTCAGAACAACCAATGCTATTTTTAACAAAAAAAGAGACAAAAAAGTCTTTGTTTAAAAAACTGGTATTTAAAAAATACCTTTTTTCAATAAAAAACTAAAAAATTTCAACTTCTAATGAAATAGGTCTCAAGCTGTTAAAAGCACTTGACCCAACCATGACATCCATCAATGACAAATGTCATCTCTCCCACCTTTTTCCCCTCCTTAATTTTGGGCTTTATTTTAACCTAATCAAACCAACCTATGAAAAAACAGACTTCTGCAATTTTCCTACTATTGGCTGTAATTACCCTCTCAACCATCAATGCTCAGTTGGTCGTTGATGCCGACCTGAGAGCCCGATATGAATACCGCCATGGTTTTGGCAACTTATTTCCAGATGATGCCGATCCAGGTTCCTCGGTAGCGCAACGTTCCAGATTAAATATTGGTTACTCACAAGAACAACTCAAGTTCTTTTTAAGTGTACAGGACGTGAGTACTTGGGGAGATACCCGACAAATATTAAACATAGACGGCAACGACTCCTTTGCCCTGTTCCAAGCTTGGGCCCAAGTGTATTTAAGCCCAGAATGGTCCGTAAAGGCTGGAAGACAGGTAATCTCTTATGATGACCAGCGCATCTTTGGAGGATTGGATTGGGCAATGCAAGGACGTTTTCATGATGCCGCTTTGCTCAAATATGAAAAAGATGGCTTTATGGCCGATTTTGGTTTTGCCTTTAGCCAAGAAAGAATTTCCAGTGAAACCACAGCATACGCAATTCAAGGTTTCTTTACGTATAAGACCATGCAATATGCATATCTAAAGAAAAAATGGGAAAAAGCATCGGCCAGTTTCCTATTCTTGAACAACGGTTTCCAAAAATTTGACGTGGCCGATAATCCAGATGGCACCTATAACAGACAGACCGCAGGTACGCATTTTGAATTTCCCGTACAGGGCCTAAAATTTGCCGGAAGCGCCTACTACCAATTTGGAAAGGCATCGGCCAATACCGATCTAAGTGCCTACCAACTGGCATTGGAAGGGTCTTACAAACCCAACAAAACCCTCTTTGCCCTTGGGTTTGAACTGTTGAGCGGTACCGACCAAAATGGTGACGATAAAAACAAGTCTTTTTTCCCACTGTACGGCACCAACCATAAGTTCAATGGATTCATGGATTACTTTTATGTAGGCAACCACGCCAACAATGTTGGGCTTAACGACATCTACGCAAAAGTGGTCTTCAGCACTGGGGAAAAATCTTCCCTATTGTTGAAAGGACATTATTTTTCTTCAAATGCCGATCTGATCAACAATGCCGATAAATACTTGGGTACGGAACTGGATATTGTCTTTACCCAAAATTTAATGAAAGGGGTAAAATTCAACCTAGGGTATTCCCAAATGTTCGCAGCCGAAGGGATGAGCCTTATCAAAGGAGGAAGACCCCATGACAATACCAATAACTGGGGATGGGTACAATTGACGGTAAAACCCAGATTGCTCACTTGGAACAACAAATAGAAGTATTAAAAAACTAAAAGGTAATTATGCTACTGCTCCCCTATAAATCCTCAAAATGGCGCACCATTGCGATAATGTCCATAGCGATTGTTGTTGGGTTGGGGCTTTTCCTTGCCAAGGAAGCGGAGGTGGTATCCTATCTGTCAGATGACCCACAAGCATGCGTCAATTGCCATGTAATGACTCCGGTCTATAACTCATGGATGCACAGTTCGCATCGCGAATGGGCCAATTGCAACGATTGCCACGTGCCCCACAACAATATTGCCAATAAATATTTCTTTAAGGCAAAGGATGGTCTATACCATGCATCAATCTTCACCTTAAGGGCAGAACCAGAAGTGATCTTCATGAGGGAAGCCTCGCAGGAAGTGGTGCAGGACAATTGCATCCGTTGCCATGTACAACAAGTGACCCAAACCAAGTATGAGGGATGGATTGCCGACCATACCGCCAACAGGACCGAAAGAAAATGTTGGAGCTGCCATCAAGAAATACCCCATGGCAGTGTGCACGGTTCATCAACCATACAATACAATATAGCCCCCATACCTACAGATACCGGGGAAACCATCATTCCTGAATGGATAAAACAAGAATTAAAAAACAACAAAAATGAAGAATAAAGTCCTGTTCATAGTAACCGTAATAGTCGTTTTCGCACTGGGGCTATTGGCCTCGAGCATCATTAACCGAAAAAATGAGGCGCGCTATAAATTTGTCCCCAAAGTGGATGTCGCCGAAACAGAACCACGCAACGAGGTGTGGGGGGAGAACTACCCAAAGGAGTACCAATCCTTTCTACAGACCTCAGAATCGCAGTTCGCTTCCTACCAAGGGGGATCGGCCATGCGTGATATGCTGGAAGAAGACCCCCGTTTGGTCGTATTGTGGGCCGGTTACGGTTTTGCCAAAGACTACAACCAAGGCCGTGGTCACTATTATGCGGTAGAAGACCTACAGAACTCCCTACGTACAGGAGGCCCAAAGGGCAAAGGGGACGGCCCCATGCCCTCTACTTGCTGGACTTGTAAAAGCCCCGATGTTCCCAGATTGATGAACGAACACGGTGTGGCAGAATTCTATTCCGGCAAATGGGCGGACAAGGGATCGGAAGTGGTCAACCCCATTGGATGTGCAGATTGCCACGATTCCGAGACCATGAAGCTTCAAATCTCACGTCCGGCTTTGGTAGAAGCATTTGAAGCCATGGGAAAAGACATCAACAAGGCAACGCACCAAGAAATGCGCTCCTTGGTCTGCGCCCAATGCCACGTGGAATACTATTTCAACAAAAACCTTCCCGGTAAGGAAGGCGTACCCTATCTGGTATTCCCATGGAAAAACGGAACCTCTGTAGAACAGATGGAAGCTTATTATGACAGCATCAACTTTAAGGATTGGACCCATAAAGTAAGTAAGGCCCCAATGCTCAAGGCACAACACCCAGGCTGGGAAGTGTTCCAGACCGGCATCCATGCCCAAAGAGGCGTTTCCTGTGCCGATTGCCACATGCCCTATAAAAGTGAAGGTGGACAGAAGTTTACCGATCACCATATCCAATCGCCCCTTAACAACGTAAACAATGCCTGCCAAGTATGCCATAGGGAAGATGCCGATAACTTGATCGAAAACGTTTATGAGCGTCAGCGTAAATCCACAGAAAACAGATTGAAACTGGAAGATCTTTTGGTAAAGGCCCATGTTGAAGCAGGAAAATGCTGGGAATTGGGTGCCACTGAAGAACAGATGCAAAAAATCCTTATGGATATAAGACACGCCCAATGGCGTTGGGACTATGCCGCCGCTTCCCACGGATCATCCTTCCATTCCCCCGTGGAAACAGGTAGGGTAATAGGAAGTGGCTTGGTAAAAGCCCAAGAAGCGCGCCTAAAATTGGCCCGCCTTTTGGCCGAATTGGGCCATAATGAACCGGTGGCCATGCCAGATATCTCCTCTAAGGAAAAAGCCCAAGCCTATATTGGACTGGATATGGAGAAACTGGAACATGAGAAGGAAGTCTTCTTGGAAAATGTATTGCCAAAATGGTTGGAAGATGCCAAAGAGCGGGAATCTAAAATGCCCCTAGGTACCAAGTAACCTTTACAGACCTTTTAGGCCCATTTGGAATTTTCTGTTGTGATGAAAATCTAAATGGGCCTCTTTATTTAGGAAACCCCTAGCAAGAGCACTTATTTTTTAAACAGACAGACATGGGTAGATTGATTCGTTTTTTTTCTTCATCCGTTTTGGCATTGATCCTTTTATTGGTATTTGCCGTGGCCATGGGGGTGGCCACATTTATTGAAAATGATTTTGGAATGGCCACTTCCTGGAAATTGATCTACAATGCCCTTTGGTTTGAACTGGTGATGCTGGGGCTCGGGGTCTGCTTTCTGTTCAATATTCCCAAATATCGGCTTTGGCGAAAAGAAAAATGGGCCGTGCTGCTTTTTCACCTGGCCTTTCTCTTTATCCTTGTGGGTGCGGCCATTACCCGGTATCATTCAGAAAATGGCATTATGCGCATCCGTGAAGGTGGGCAAAGCAACCATATCATTTCAGATGCCGATTATTTAACGGTTCGTATTGGCAGTGATGGCCCCGCGAAGGTCATCAAGAAAAAACTGGAACTATCCACTAAGGGAAACAACGCTTTTGAGCTAAGGGAAGAGCATAAGGGAAGCCCCCTGCTCATTTCCTATGCCGATTATATTGTTGATGCCGAAGCACAGATTGTGGACGACCCCAAAAAAGGGAACCCCCTCTTGGAGGTTGTGGTTTCTGACGGAACGCAAAAAAAGACCATCATCCTTAAAAAGGGTGAAGTGGAAGCTATTGGAGCGCAGGGACACCTCATCGGTTTTGAGGCCAATAATCCGCAAGCCGTGAACATTCATGAAAAAGAGGGTTCCTTTTACATCAAGAGCCCAACAGCCGTGGATTTCTTTATGGTGGCATCGCAAACGGCCGGAAAAATAACCCCGGACAGCCTGCAGCCCATGCCGTTAAAAACCTTGTTCCGTTGGCAGGATGTTTCCTTTGTTCCCAATGAATTCCATAAAAAAGGGAGGATAGCTTTGGTTTCGGCACAAGATCGCCCCATGGACAATGATGATAACAAAGATGACGTGCTCAAAGTTAACGTAACGTACGGGGAAAGTGAAAAAACTGTCAACCTTCTCTACAGAAAAGGATTTTTGGCCACTGCCCATGCCGTAGCCATAGACGACATAAAACTGCATCTTTCCTATGGTTCGGACTCCATTGTGCTGCCTTTTGCCCTAAAACTGACCGATTTTCAATTGGAACGCTATCCGGGTTCTTCCAGTCCTTCCTCCTATGCGAGTGAAGTGGAAATCTTGGATAACAATACCGTTGAACCCTACCGAATTTACATGAACCATGTACTGGACCATAGGGGCTATCGCTTTTATCAGGCCAGTTATGACACGGACGAGCGTGGCACCGTACTGGCCGTAAACAAGGATGCCCTGGGCACATGGATTACCTATCTGGGGTATTTGCTCATGGGTGTGGGCATGCTCTTTACCCTTTTTGGAAAGACGTCCCGTTTTCGCTTGATCAATGCCAAACTGAAAAAACTACAGAAAAAAGGGGCAATGGCCGTTATGCTATTGTTTCTTGGGGTATGGACCAATGCCCAGGATGTGGAGCCCTTTACCAAAGTGGACAACGAACATGCAACGGCCTTTGGCCAGTTGTTTGTGCAAGATTTGGATGGGCGCATAAAGCCCATGAATACCTTGGCCTCGGAGTTTCTTAGAAAACTCTCCGGGAAACCCTACCTAAAGCTCAAGGGTGAAAGACTTTCCGCCGATCAGGTATTCTTGGCCATGCATGCCGCTCCCAACGATTGGAAGGCTGTTCCCGTACTAAAATTGGATCGGGAAAAAGTGGCCTTCATAGTGCCGTCACTCCCAGAGACCTCAAACGGATTGGTCGCCTTTAGCAATCTTTTGGCCGATGATGGCAGTTACCTTTTGGCCAGCCATGTGGAAGAGGCCAACCAAAAGAAACCCGCAGAACGTAATGCTACCGATAAGGAAGTCATTAAAATAGATGAACGCTTCAATATTCTTTTCAATGTACTATCGGGAAATTATTTAAAGCTGTTCCCCAATGCAAATGATGCCAACAACACATGGTTTACGCACACGCATCACTTTAATGATTTTCCACAGGAAGATGCCAATTTTGCCAAAGGGATCATCCCGCTCTATTTTAGGGATATCATTAATGGAGCCTATGGTACCGCCAATGAAAAGCTATCCTATATAGCAGTATACCAGAATACCTTGGCCAAGGATATTGTTCCATCTGAACAGAAGCTCAATGCAGAACTCTGGTACAACAAGCTAAACATTAATTTTTGGATGTTTCAGGCCTTCTTTACCTTGGGTGCAATTTTGTTGGTTCTTTCCGTAATCTCCATCCTGTCATCCAAAAAATGGGTTTACGTAAGTTGGAACGCTTTTTTCTTATTGATCCTTGTCGCTTTTTTGATCTTTACGGGAAATCTGGCCTTACGTTGGTATGTGGCAGGCCATGCCCCATGGAGCAATGGTTATGAAATGTTGGTCTTTGTGGCCTGGGCCCTGGCATTGTCTGGCCTGATCAGTTTTAGGCGGTCTGTATTCGCGCTACCCTTGGCCGTCTTGTTTTCCGGGGCACTATTGTTTGTAAGCTACTTGGATTGGCTCAATCCTGAGATTACCAACTTAATGCCCGTACTAAAATCGTATTGGCTAAAGGTGCACGTGGCCACCATTGTAAGCAGTTATGCGCCCCTAGCCCTTGGTGCGGTATTGGGCATGATGGCCTTGGTCTTGACCCTTTTTAGAACCAAAACCAACGATAGTACGATCCAAAAAAATATTTTGGAGCTTACCTATATGAACGAACTATTGCTCACCATTGGCCTCTTTCTCCTTGCCATAGGCACCTTCTTGGGCGGGGTTTGGGCCAACGAGTCCTGGGGCAGATATTGGGCATGGGATCCCAAGGAAACCTGGGCCTTGATCAGTATCATAGTATATGCCATTGTGCTCCATTTAAGGCTTGTTCCCAAGCTTAACAACCACTGGGTCTTCAATACGGCCAGTATGTTTGCCTTTTGGTCCATTATCATGACCTCCTTTGGCGTCAACTATTACCTGACCGGCCTTCATAGCTATGCCACGGGCGATCCCGTTCCCGTGCCCATCTTCATCTATGTCCTGGTCTCCGTTATGCTGGTATTGACCATTTTGAGTGGGGTAAAGGAAAAAAGCACCCGAAAACGGTTGGGATAAGGCTATTTAGACATTCTAGGAAATTCTGGTAAATGGGGAGGAGTGGCGAGAACCCCTGAAAGATCAAGAAAGTAAAACCACGCAAACCTAGTTAACCGAACTGGGCAGTTCTGTCATTGATGATGCGGTGAACCTGCTTTTCTTCATAAGATAAAAATAGTTGATTTTTAAACTTTCCGAAAAACAGGGAAGCCTTCAAAACGGGTAAGTCTTCAGATGGTATACAAACTGAGGTGATTTTCAAAGTTGGTGAAATCGACTACGAAGATGACATGCACGTTTTTGCATATTTAAAATCAAAAGATGAAATCGAAGAATTGGTTACAAAATGTAATTCTGAATTTAAGGTGTTAGAGCATTGGAAGGGCTTATTCGCACCGCTTACGGATTTCCAAAGGCAACGGTTGAATTTGTACTTTCAAGTCAAGGGCTGGATGGTAGTGTTGCAAAAGCGGCTTTTGACCTTGTACCTGGACGGCATTCGGCAGTTGGATTCGCTATCGTCGATGAGGATCTACAGGTAAGTCCTGAAACAGTTAAAAAGGTAAAAGAGCGTAACCATCACTATGTGAAGAATGATATGCAATCCAAAGCCCTAAAAATGGCAAAGGACATGTGCCAAACCCTGAACGCTGGCTTTGAGAACGGAGTTATCAACATGGACGACCGAACCCGTTTGGCAAATGCTTTTTCCAAGTATATAGAACTCACATCCGCAAGGAAGGAAGACCAGGTATTCGTTCTGGCGGTAAAAAAGATTGCTCAAATGAGAGGATAGTCTGTTTTAGTTTTTGGATTTTTTTGTTTGACTTTTTGGTTGAAAGCCGTCCCCTTTTAGACTTGGGGGGGGCGGTTTTCTTATTCTAAGTGTGTTGTGGTTTAAAATCAAAATCATTTAAACTATCTTGTCATGGCAGCAGGGGATTTAATAACTAAAAACTAAGATTTATGGTTTTAAAAATCACCTTGCGGTTGTCTCTGCCGTCAAAAAAGGCGATAGCCCATTTTTATGAATGGGTTAGAATGGCCTTAGAGGCTTGTCTACTATCACAATAGGATAATTGGACTGCTTGCGAGGAGGGTAAACGTGGAAGCCAAACGGGAAATGAAGCCAAAGCCACCTCCAAGTAAGGGAAAGGTTCCCAACCCTGCTGTATTTAATCTAAGGATTGACTTTACCGTTGGAGGGTAGACGACTAAAAAATAAAAGGATTGAAAAACCAAAAGTACTTTATGTTGATTTTTATTGCAGCGATTATTTTTTTGCTGATCATTCTTTTCAGAAAAAATATTACAGAATATTTAGAAAATAGTGCTTACATAGTTGGAGCCGGAATTTTTCTTCTTATTTCTTTCGTAATCATTCATCTTGGCAATAAGAACAGTGCCAAAGTATCAAAGCAAGAAACCGAGAATTTAATTGAAGAGGTTGTTAGCGAAGCAATCAATAAAACAAAAGAGGGTTTGGAGTCTTCTACAAGCTCCATAATTGAAAAAACTGATACCGCAGTCAAAGAAATTACGGACACGACTAAATATGCTATTGGTCAACTCAATGAACAATTAAATCAGGTAAAACAAGCCACAGCAACGCTAAAAAACCTAAGCGAGAATCAAAACATTTTGGTTCAAGCTCAATTTAAGATAGAACATGATCCGACTGGAAAAGCAAAAAGTCCCTTTGATAATTTGTATGTATTTCAATTGGAAGAAGAATTAAGGTCCGGTAATTATTACGAATTAACTCTAACCTCTCAGGAATCGAAAAATATTTTTGCCTCAACAAATAATTCATTCGTTACGATAATTGATAGCGAGACAATAAACATGAACAATGTTTTTTATAATTCTTATAGGAGTTGGGACAACCGTGCGAATGCACCTATTCAACCTATTTCAATCAACTACTCCTTAAATATGGTTAGTCTTGATTTTCTAGTGGAAGAACTGAAAGTTGGTGATCAGGTGGAGTTTCTGATAGAAAAAAGAAGTGACTTAATTGCTAATTACAGCCAGCAAAGAACCGACAGGACTAACAACCCAAGTTGGTTTAAAGGAGGTTTTGGGCACTTTGTTACATTAGGAAATGGCAAAACATCCTTACCTAGGACAAGTATCAACATGGAAATAAAACTAAGAAGCGGCCTCTTGTTTGAATGTAAAACCTTATCAACAACTTTAGCAAATAACAATAACAATGGAGGGCTCTATATATTGGCAGAGGTTACTAAGGTCCACAAGTAGCATAATCCCCGAATTCTTCTAACCATATTCAGTTTTAAAGATTAAAAAGAACGTAACCGAAAGCTTATGTATTCGATGGAGGTTTAAGCTTGATTTCGATTGGCTAAAATTGAATATGTGTAACAAATGTGTTACAGCTTTAAAACAAAAAACCACCTACAAATATGTAAGTGGTTGAAATTAAGTGTGATCGCGGAAGGATTCGAACCTTCGACCGTCTGCTTAGAAGGCAGATGCTCTATCCAGCTGAGCTACGCGACCCTTTTTGCGGCTGCAAATATACAATAATGCACTACTTGTAAAAAATATTTTTGGCGTCTAGGGCCTTAAAACGGTTTACGCCCGCATAACAGTGTTTACAGCAATCCGTTACAGCCTAACTCACTGAATTTCAAATTCCAGCTCCGCAATGGTGGGGGGCAAGCACTTGGTATCGTCACAGACCATAAACTCCACTTCGGCATAAATGGTGGCGCCCTTCTTGGCCTTTACCCGTTGTTTGAACTCCGTTTTTCCATCAAAATATTTGATGTCCATCTCAAAAATCTTGTCATAAACCTCATGGCCTTTCCCCTCTTTGGTGGTTCCCACAAGGGTATAGCCCTCTTCCTCAAAATAGAACGAAGTGGCAATGGGACCACCTTCCGGCACACTTTGGGAATAAAGGTGCCAACCTTCATCAATACTGGCCGTGATGACCAAATCATATTCTGATTCACTGACCTTTGTCACGGATGTTTTCCATTCCACCGGCTCAAAGATTTGTGCCTTGGCCGAAAAGGCCACTAGTAAAAAACCCAATAAGAATATGCTATTTTTCATTTGCTTTATTTTAGTTTCCATTGTATCCTTTCAATCTGTATGCCAAAATCATTTGGCGTCAAAATTTTCTATCCCATCCTGCAACCAAGCATGGTATTCATCCACATCTGGGGTGTAGGCCACCGGATCGTTCAGGTTTTTTTCATCGTGCCCCATCAACACATAAAAAGGTTGTGCGTTGGCCCCATATTTTAGTTGTTGCAACTCGCTCCATTGCTGTCCTGTGTACCGTAATTTCTTTCCTGGTCGTAATTTTGATTCTGGGGCTTTCCCTTTCTCAAATTTAATGCGCTCATCCACATAGAGGGATACCAAGACCACTTTGTTCTTAAGAATATCGAGTACTTTGGGCTTTACCCAAACATTCTGTTCCATCTTTCGGCAATTAACGCAGGCATGGCCCGTAAAATCGAGCATTACCGGCTTGTTCACCTTTTTGGCATAGGCCAATCCCTTATTGTAGTCATTAAAGGCAACAATATTGTGCGGGGCCATTAAATGGGCCCCTTCTGGCACTTCAACTTCTTCTGCTGTTTCCTCATGGGCACTACCGCTACCAGACGCGCCCAAATACCCCACCCCATAGGGAGATTCGCTATAATGTTGCGGAGGTGGAAAGGCACTAATCAGGTTTAGGGGAGCTCCCCAAAGGCCTGGAACCATGTATAGGGTAAAGGACAGGGACAACAATCCCAGACTCAATCTACCTACCGAGATGTGGGTCAAAGGACTATCGTGCGGCAATTGTATCTTTCCAAAGAGGTAGAGGGACAGTGCCGCAAAGATGGCAATCCATATGGCCAAAAACACTTCCCGCTCAAACCAGTGCAGTTGCAGTACCAAATCTGCGTTGGACAAAAACTTGAACGCCAGGGCCAGTTCCAAAAATCCCAAGACGACCTTTACGGTATTGAGCCATCCGCCAGATTTTGGCAATGAGTTCAACCAACCTGGGAAGGCCGCAAACAACGTAAATGGCAGGGCTATAGCCAATGAGAATCCCAACATTCCAATGATTGGTCCCATATGATTTCCGCCCGTGGCCGATTCCACCAATAAGGTGCCCACTATGGGACCTGTGCAGGAGAATGAGACTATGGCCAAGGCAAGTGCCATAAAGAAAATGCCCAAAAGCCCTCCCCTATCGGCCTGCCGGTCCACTTTATTCACCCATGAGGAAGGCAAGACCAATTCAAATGCCCCCAAAAAGGAAACGGCAAAAATGACCAACAGTAAAAAGAAAATGATGTTGAACCAAACGTTGGTAGACAACTTATTCATGGCATCGGCCCCAAAAATGGCCGTAACCAAGGTTCCTAAGAGGACGTAAATGACAATGATGGACAGGCCATAAAATATGGCATTCCTGATTCCCGCTGCCTTAGATTTGCTCTGCTTGGTAAAGAAGCTTACCGTTAACGGAATCATGGGAAATACACATGGGGTAAGCAACGCGGCAAATCCGGAAAAAAAAGCAATGACAAATATGGCCCACAATCCCATTTTTTCCATGGGTCTTTTACTTTCTGGAATGGTTTTGCCCCCGTCTCCTTTGGCCGCTTGGGTATTTTCCTTGGTCACCTCGGTATGTTGTTCCGAAGCAGCGGGTTTTCCAAGATGAAATTCCAAATCCACTTGAGTGGGCGGAAGGCACTTTTCATCATCACAGACCATAAACTCCACATAGCCCTTCACTTTGGTCACTCCTTTGGAAACCTTTACTTTTTGTTTAAAATTGGCCTTCCCCTCAAAATATTTTATGGTCATTTCAAATACAGGATCATCCACCGTATGTCCCTCATCTTCTATGGTCTTACCGATAAGGGTTATTTCCCCTTCGGCTTCATGATATGTAAAGGTGGTGGGTACTGGGCCATCTTCTGGAACCTCTTGGGAGTAGAGATGCCAACCCGTTTCTACGGATGCTGTGGAAACCAACAAATATTCATCGTCCGATAGTTGCTCCACAGAGGTGGACCATTCTACGGGATCGTACAATTGGGCCGTGGCCGTGGCCGTCATCAACATTAACGTACCCAAAAAAAGTGCAAATTTCATTTTCATTGATTCGTTATTTTACTAAGAATGTTCAGTTTTTTGGAGGTTTGCATTAAGTCTCAAAAAAAGGGTCACCAAATGTAACCCTTTTAAATTGACTAACTCAAAAATATGCTCGCCTTGAAAGTAATTAAGCTGCACAATACTCTTTAGTATTACGTTTCCCATAATAAAACACCCTATGTTTTGTTGAAAAAATAAAGCGTTCATAGGCATTTTTTTTTGATACTGTTCTTTACCAACAAAGAATTTCTTAAAACCAACCATTCCCAAAGCTTTCCCTTGGGGAATTCTATGGGTTATGGAAACTCATGGAACAATAAACTCCTTTAATTTTTTATCTAACTGACCTTTATGATCATACTTGTAAAGAATGGTTCCCTCTGGCGAGACCAAGAGTAAATGTGGAATAGCGGTTACGGCATAGGTGTTTGAAACATCGGTATCATCATCTATAAGCTGAGGCCATGGCAATTTATGTTTTTCCACTGCCGCTACCCACTTATCATAGTTTCTATCGGTGCTTATGCTAAGCAACACCAAGGTGTCTTCAGGATACATTTCCCTAATTTCCTTAAGTTTGGGAAAAGTGGCAATGCACGGAATGCACCAATAGGCCCAAAAATCAATCAGCACATATTTGCCCCTATATTCATTCAGGGACACTTTTTTGCCTTCAATGTTTGTTAGGGTGAAATCCGGAGCAGGCTCCCCTATTTCTGTTAGGTTTAGCGAATTCCTTCTCTCTATCAAGGTTTTTAAATTGTAGTTATCCCGCATGGAGGGATCAAAGCCTTCTATTATTTGATCCAAAACATCTAGGTCGGCATTCCAAAACTGACTTCTTACCATATGCAATAGGGGATAGCTCTTAGGATATTTTTTTATGGCCGTAAGGAGCGATGTACCAAAATTTACCTTAAAAATGGAATCTTCTTTGGAAACCTCTTTTTTGTACTGTATTTTACTCATATGGGAAAATCCAAGTATACTGTCCAGATGGATAAACTCTTGCTGTAATGCAGTTTCCTTGGCTTCAATTTTACCATCCAGAATGATAATCCCATTCTCCCCCGGACCAGTAAAAATTTGGGTACCGTAACGTTGGCCATTTAGGTTAATGGCAACTCTTCTCAATACTTTTGAAGAATCGATCAAAATACTGGAAATTGTATCATCAATGTGCCGGACAATGGTAAGGCTGTCAGCTTCTTTTCTGGAACTAACGGCTTGGTAGGGGTAAATGGTAATTTCCCCACTGGACACTGAATCAATTTGCAGATTTAAGACCGTTTGCCTCTGTTTTTTTTGCTCACTACAAGAGTACAGGCAACTTAAACAGATGGCCAATACCACTATTATGTGTTTATTTTTTTTATAGGATGTCATATCACATTAATTTTTGAATCAGTGCCTCGATTCTTTTGATTTTATACTTGTAATTATTTTCTCCTGCCCTAATGCATAAATCTTGGGCTTCTTTTGCCAGTTGCAGCGCCTTTTCACCATTTTGGTTTTCGGCATATAAGTTGGCCAATAGAATCAACGCTTCAATCTTCATGGATGGATTGTTTTCCTCCTTTGCCATATCCCGTACCTTTTCTGCAGATTGGATCGCTAGTTCATATTTTTTTGCTTTTCCATTCAGGGAAGCATTCATGGTATAGGCTTCCATACCGTGATTACCAGATGCTAGAGCTTGCTCACTCCACTGCAATAGGGCAGCAACGTCCTCTGGCTTTGATACCTGCCGGTACAAGTTTTTTAGGGTAGGTGTGATCAACTCAGGATTGGTTTTGGCATAGGCCTCTAAAAAAGTTAATGCTTTTGTTGTGGCTTGATCCATTTTTCTACAATTGCACAAAAAATTGATTTCCATACGATCCTCCAACATGGTTTTGTATGGATAATTTGTGGTTCTTAAATAGGTGATTACGGTTGTATCCACATATTTCTCAGCAAAATTCGCCCCTACATGGTGACTGTGCGACAACAGGTATCGTTTTGAAATTTTATCCACAACCTCCCTTTTGCTCCCCAACTCGCAAAATGCCTGAAAATTATCTAGCAATAACTCAAATTCTTTTCCTTTGACATTATAGCCATATCGCATCATCAGATCATAGTTTTCTTTGGTAAGAAGTTCGTTTTTTGAAAGCCCGGATAAATATATTCCCAGTTTGGGGTCTACACTTCCTCCTGCCTTTCTCAAGGCCTGAAAATAATCCAGCATAAAAGCTTTGTCCCGGTTTCCCGATAAAAATTCGGCTTCTATGACTCCAAACCTATTTTGGGGATCCTGAGCTTCTTTCGCCAGTTGTATCAATTCAGCGGAGGTGGCATAACCACTTGACCGATGCAACAGATTTCCGTTGGCGTCCAAGAACAATAACGTTGGAAATGAGGCCACAGCATATTGCTTGGCCAGCCCAATCCCTTCTCCTTTTTCGGCATCCAACTTGTAGCTCACAAAATTCTCATTAAAAAAATCCCCTACTTCCTTAGTGGGAAAAACTTCTTTGGACATTTTTCTGCAAGGGGCGCACCAATCTGTGTAAACGTCAACAAATATTGATTTGTTCTCTTTCTGGGCTTTTGCTTTTATGGCATTCCATGATTCATGCTCAAAATGAATCCCTTGTGCGACCAGTATTGCGGGGAACATCAATACAAAGCATGTAAGTGCTAAAAAACTTTTTTTTGTGTTGATCATTATATGATTTTATGATTTAGAAAATGGAAGGCTCTCCAACGGTAAAGCCTTTAGAACGGAAAATCTTTATGTACCTTAAGGGGTTATGGAATCCATAATGGGTCTGGTATCCATATTTGATGGCATAGGCGCATTAAAATTGACCAATTTACCTTCCTTGTCTATAATGATGTATCTTGGTGCATAGCCAATTCGGTAATCTTCATTGAATTTGGATTTATGTCCTTTCTCCACAATAAATTGATTTTCCAAATGCCCTAGCTCCATGGCCTTTTTTTTCCACTTTTTAACATTAGTATCCAGGGATACACTCAAGAAAATCCAGTTCTTGTCCTGGTAATCGTGCTCCAGTTTTCTAAAATTTGGCATTTCTGCCAAACATTTTCCACAATAGGTGGCCCAAACATCTATGTAAACATTTTTCCCCTTAAAATCTGACAGGTATTTTTTTTCGCCATCCATGGTTATCAATTCAATCTCTGGCGCCGGAGCCCCTGGACCGAGACCCGACATTTCGGCTATCTTTTCCATGGTATTTTCAACGACTGTCCCATCGGTACAATTTTCTGTAAAATACAAGAGAGCTGGTTCTATATTCGCAGTTGAATAATTATTCAATTGAACGTTGATAAGTATCTCTGCCACAATTGATTTTATTTCAGGGTTTCTGATGTTGGCTTCAATAAATTCAAGGGCTCCCAAAGTCTTGGAATTTGGAACAGATGGATGTTTTGCTTCATTGTAATGGCCAAAATAATAGATAAGCTTGCCAAGAAGATGGTTTCCATACTTTACTGTTTCAGGGTTGTTCAGTACCTCATCGGACAAGACTTCTTGTGTGAACAGGGGCAAAGAATCTGGAATTTTTTTAAAATTGTACCGGGCATTCATGAATGGATAATCCAATTTGCGTACATGGACAAAGTACTTCAAATACATCTTTTCTTCCTTAGCCAAAATCGAATCGACCAAACCATGGCTCAATAGGTTCTCTATTTTTTTGTTGCCGTTCATCAACAATCCATCCATGGATGTTTTAAAATCTTCGGCCTTAGCGGTACTTTGTGCCTTACTCCATGAATTGGGCATATGCCATGACTTAAACTTAAAGTAGTCGTTGAGTTTCTCAAAGGTCCCTCCTTTAATGCTAATGTCTTCTTCTCTTGAACCGGACAATGTAATAGTAACTGAATCTTTATCCGCTATTTTGAGCGTGTAGTTTTTCCTGTTTAAGAAAAAGCTGATCTGTTTTGATCCATCCACTTCTAAAAAGATTTGTTTGCTTTCTCCAGGAGAAAGCATCTCATCAAGGTTTTCGGATATACTGAAGAATTTAACCTGATTCTCCACTGTATTCGCGATATGGACGGTTAGGGTTGCTTGTTGCCCTATTGCTGCTGAACAAATGAAGGCAAAGAATATTACTAGGGTTTTCATTTTCATCATCATGATGGATAAAGCTTTTTTTTCTTTTTCGATTTTCTTCACTATTGCCAAAACCACACCTTTGGTCAACAGCAAAATTTTTGTAGGTAATGTTCCCCTGCGCAGAAAAATGTGCGCAGGGGGACATGTTTTATTCAATGAATAAAATTAAACCCATCCTAATCCCTTACATTTTCGCCAATTTCAGGGTTCTCCAGCAGATACTTTTGTGCGATGGGAACGGCCCAATTTTTACCACCTGCAGACAAGGTGTACGTTTGTCCATTCAAATTACGGGTCAGTGATATATTGGCATTATCAAAAACATTGTAGCGCTTTAGATCAAAAAACCGCAATCCGTTCCCAGCCAGTTCTCGTCTTCTCTCATCCTTTACCCAGTTTAAAACCTCAACCGGATCAGTGCTTGCAATGTTGGTATACGTTCCCGTTGCATATCTTTTTACCCGTAGTGTATTAAGGTCACTCACTGCTGCAGCCGTGTTGCCCAATCGTGCATTGCTTTCGGCCCGTATCAATAAAATCTCAGGAACCGTAAAGCCCAAACCCCGATAGGAATTAAAATATTGGGGCGCCATGGCACTTCCTGGTTCTGGAATCCCAAAAAGCACGGCTATTTCGGTATAGGCCAATTTACGCAAATCGTTATCCTCATATAGATTGAACAGTTCGTCTGAAGCCACCAATAAAGAGAATGTTTCCCTTGACGCTTTTTGCCAAATAAGCTGTCGGTCATCTTCGGGTTCATCAAATAAGAGAACGAGCCCAAAATAAATATCATTCTCATTATAATCATTAACATGGTCATAAATGGCCAAAGCATTGGAGGCTGCATCCAAAGCTGCTTCATAATTGCCCATGTAAAGATGGAGCCGTGCCAAAAATGCATAGGCACTCAACTTGGTCGGCCTATGTTTTAAGGGCCCCGTTGCCTCGTTCATACTGGGTAGGTCAACTGCGGCACTGGTGACATCATTGATCATCAAATCATAAATTTCTTGCACAGAAACCCTAGAAAGATCCACATCTTCCAAACGGGAATCCAATCGCAGCGGCACCGCCAAATCCGTTGATGAGGTAGTGGGGTTGTAATGCAATCCATACATGTTCACCAAGGCAAAATAACAGAACGCCCTGTGCATTTTAGCTTCGGCCAAAAGCTCCAATTTTTCGGCGACAGATCCGTTGGAGGCTTCCATTACTTCTTCAATAACAATGTTTGCTGGATAGATTTGGCCATAAAGCTGCTGCCAATCCCCATCTTCTTCATTGGCTTGATAAACATTATCGCTCCATGTATACTTATTGATATCGGTCTGACCAAAATTATTGAAAGTACCGTCGGTTATGACAAAATCATCAGACATATAGTCTGTATTGGAGTAACATTCCCCAAAACCGGGAGAAATTCTTTTTGTACCCTGTGGAAACTGTCCGCCCTTATCCACCTGATCCAACAATAACCGATAATCGTTTACGGTGCTCGGTATGACCAGTCCTCTAGGTTTTATATCCAACCATTCTTCCCTATTACAAGAAGAGCTTACCATCAATATTGTGAGACAAATTACTTTGACTATATTTTTCATAGGGTTTCTTTTTTAAAAATTAGCTGAGACATTAAAGGTGTAAGTAGGCTGGGTAGGCAGAATAAAGCTTTCTGGATCAACATTCCATTTGTTGAAATTGATAAGGCCTAAATTTCTGGCCTGAAAGCTGAAACTTAACTTACTGATGCCCAAACGGTCCAAAACATCAGCATTGAGATTATACCCAACAATAATTTCCCTAAATCTTATGTGTGAAGCGGAATCCACAAACTGATCACCGTTGGCATAGTAGCTATACCCTAAATTGGTGGCATCATTTCTGAGTGTAGGAACCCTTGGAATAGTGGTCGTGTTCTCATCTCCTGGATTTTGCCATCTATTTTCAAAATCCTTGTGTATATTGGGAACAACAAATCTAAAAAACTCATCGCGATAATTGAGAAAATTTGTGTTTTTGAAAACATGTCCAAATTTGAACGTTGTCAGCGACCTAAAAAAGAAATTCTTGTAACTTATATTATTGATCCACCCTCCATAATATTTAGGAGTTGTGGTCCCGTGATACATAAGGGCATCGGTGCTTGTAATTTCGGCATCCTCCAAGGTTCCCCCTACATCGGTTTGGCCATTTACATCAATTATTTGCCCATTCTCATTCAGGGTCAACGGATCGCCATTGGCATCCAAGCCTGCAAACTGATAACTGTAGAGATACCGTAAGGGAGTATCCAGCAAAGGTTCTCCATTAAGAAAGGTGTTGATGGTCTGCTCTGGCACCTCTACTTCGGTTACCGAATTCTTATTGTAGCTAAAATTAAACGTAGTGCTGTATTTAAACGCTGCATTTCTAAACACATCAACATTCAAGTTTAAATCAATCCCTTTGTTTTCCATTTTACCGGCATTGATAATGGCAGAGTTAAATCCAAAAACCGATGAAAATGAAACGGGGGCAAGAAGATCTTCGCTCTTTCTAATATAGTGTTCTAAGCTACCACTGACCCTATTGTTGAAGAATCCAAAATCCAATCCCAGGTTAGTGACGAACACTTTCTCCAAACGCAATTCCGGGTTTTTAACATCTGAAATGAGCGCAAATTGCAAATCGGTAAAGGGGTTTCTACTAATTGTAGCCTGTAAAAAAGGACTTGTTCCATTATCTGCGTTCCCGTTTACCCCATAGGTGCCTCTCAAAGACAATCTATCCAGAAAGGTATTGTCGCCCATAAAACTTTCATTGTGCAAATCCCATTTTCCACCAAATGAATACAGGGGAATGTTCCTGTAGTCTTCACTGGCCCCGAACAGGTTGGTATCATCCAATCTAATACTGCCCGTAATCGTGTATTTATTGAGATAAGTGTACGCAGTATTGGCATAGTAGGATAAAAAACGGTCTTCACGCTCAGAAACAAAACTTGGATTGTTGATACTCCGTGTTCCTGTAGGCGTTACCGGCACCCGTTCTCCAAACAGCACATTTATGGAGGAAAGGGATTGCGGGTCAAAGCCATACAAGGTGGTACCACTCCCGTTGCTTAATTGCTGTCTTACCTCATAACCCGCCAAAGCCGTTACTTGGTGTTTTCCCCCATCAAAAGACTTGTCAAAATTAAGCTGAAGTCTTCCTTGGTGTGCCCTGTTGATACTGTTCCGTTTTCTCAATTGGCTTCCTTTTCCAATGAAGCTTTCCAATTCATTGGTGTCACCGTTCAATGCGGTAAAGGTGTTTGCCAAATCCCTGACGGCGTAGGTATTCTCATTGAACAATTGGGTGGTGTTCGCATTGCTCCATTCAAATTGATAGAAGCCTTTCAGGCTCAAATAGTCCAAGATCTTATAATCCAATGAGGTTTGGATTCTAATAGCGGTGTTCCTGGTCTCATTGTCTTTGTTATCAAATTCCTGCTTTAGGTTATAATCCCAGTTGTATGGATATCCTTCTAGGACCTTTTGCTCCTTAAACGCTTGGGACAAACTCCTGGGCTGTGCAATGTAATTGCCATTTTGATCCAAAATTTGCTGATATTGGAACAAGGTTGAATAGTCATTGCTGTTCATGCCATTGGATTGGTTCTTGGTTGAAATGAAGTTGACATCCGTAAACAAGGACAGCTTATCGTTGAATTCAAAAATATTTCGAATACTGGCCAACAATTCATCCGTTTCATTCCCGGCAAAAGAACCATTGTTCTCGTTTTTGTTGTACGTTATGGAAGCCCTATAGGTATTACTGTTGCCCCCTCCGCTCAATGCCAAGTTATACTGTGACCAGTATTGGTCTCTCATGAACAAATCGGAGAATTCTTCCCGACTATCAATGTTTACCAACGAGTTAATGATGGCATCTGCCTGGGCTTGGGTAATCTGTCCGTCGTTTAATTGTAGGTACGCCAACAAACCGGCGCCATAAGCGGGTTGACTGTTCCCTGCAGGAAGTTCGTTCCATTCATTGTCGGCCCTATGTTTTTCGTATTCCAAGAAACTGCTTGTTGAGGCATAATCAAGGTCAAAAAGGTTATCTTTTGCGGTAATTGCAAAATTGGTGGACATTTCAACACTCAATTTTTTGTTCTTACCTCCCTTTTTGGTCACAATGACAATCACACCATTAGCTGCCCGAATACCCCAAATGGAGGCCGCCGCAGCATCTTTTAATATGGTAATATCCTCAATGTCATTGGGGTTGATGGAATTTAACCCTTGGGTAATGGGAAAACCATCGACCACGACCAAGGGATCATTGTTGGCATTTATGGTACTTAACCCACGTATTATAGGACCATCTTCATTATCGAATAATATTCCCGATGCCTCCCCTTCTATCTTGGTCAATATGCTTTGGGCAATTTTGGTATCCAGATCCTTGGTCTTTATTTGCTCAAAAGATCCTGTGACCCGTTCCTCGGAGATTTTTTGGTAACCCGTACTTAGAACTACCCCTTCCAATGTGTTGAGGCTCTCTTCCATAACCACGGTGATTTCGGTTTCGTCCCCAACAACTATTTCTTTGGTAATGTAGCCAATGTAGGAAATCTTTACAATATTCCCCTTAGACGCTCCTACCGAGAATCTTCCATCATTGTCAGTTGAAGTCCCAGTCAGAATATTGCCATCGGCATCGGTAACAATTACAGTAGCGTCCAGTAAGGGAATCCCCTCAGAATCCATTACAGTTCCCTGTAGTACTATTTGAAAGGAAGGCTTGCTGGTATTGGGTCGGAGCTCTATGGTATTATTATTGACCAAAACATGCATTAAATCACTAAAAACAAGCGCCTTATCCAATAAATCCTTAGTCTTTATCGTACCTTTCACCAAATATAACCTAGGATAGTTAGTGAACATTTTCTCATGATAGATAAACTTGTAATCTGTTTGGTCACTGATCAGGTCAAATACTTCTTCAACAGAGAGTTCCTTGTCTCTATTCACAAAAACTTTGGAGTCTTGAGAAATCATAGGCCCTGACGACAACCCAAATACTGAAGTACATAAGAGGAAAATAAATGATCTCATGAGGTTTAGCATCAATTCATTTCGCGGGAAGAATTGAAATTTAGTTAGTGTAATTTCCATAAATTTGCGGATGTTAATTGGTTATTGAATAATCGATTAATACTTAGAATTGAGGGAGGAAATATTTCCGGTGAGATGTTAATTTTTCTTTCCCTCTTTTTTATTTTATTACTATGGTCTTGTCTTTTATTTCATAATCATCTATAATTTTGGTGTTTTTTATTAGTTTAAGGATTTCCTCTATGGATTGATATTTACTGAGTTCCCCTGTGAATTTTTCGTTTTCAGCTGCTTTGTTCATCAAGATGAATTCTACATCATACCATCGGGACAGTGTTTTAATGATGTCTATAAGTGGTAGTTTTTTAAAGACAAAATCACCATTGATCCATGCAATCTCATCCTTAACTTTAACCTGCTGCACTTCAATATTCTTGTTGCGGATGTCTATTACAGACTGTTGATTGGGTACCAAAGTTAAAATATGCACATCATTGGAGACCTGCACTTTTCCTTCTACCAAGGTGGTATAAATAAAATCCTCGTCTGGGTACGCCTTAATATTGAAATGCGTGCCCAAAACCTCAACAGTCTGTCCTTGATTTACAACACTGAATTTGGATTTTTTTTGCCCAGAACTGGAGGAAACATCAAAATAGGCCTCCCCATAGACCAGTTCCACTACCCTATCCTGATTCTCTGGGAACTCCACTGGATATTTTAGCTTGGATTCGGAATTGAGCCAAACCTTTGTGCTATCGGAAAGCTGAACAAAAAATTGTCCTCCCCTTGGTATGGTAAGGTAGTTATACACCAACTCGGCATCCTCTTTGGGCGTATCGTTATATACAATCTGCTCTCCCTCGCTCTTTAATTTATCCGTTTGAAACTGCTTTCCCTTTTCCAAGGTCACCTGGGTACCATCTTCCAGCGTAAGAATGGCCTTGTCCGTTCCCGGCAAAATGGGACTTTCCGTTTGGACCATTGGTGGGGCAACCACATCACTTTTCCCCGTAAACAACAAAACGGTGGAAACGACCAAGATAACCACAGCTGCCACAGCTGCATATCTGTACAAAGCCAGATACCTTATTTTTCCTTCCTTTACCTCGGCTTCCTTGATCCGATCAAACAGCATAAGCTTTGTCTTCTCTGCATCAAAATTTAGCAGGTTGTAGTCCAAGGCATAGTTTATATGAACATACTCCTTAAAAAACTGCTCATTTTCAGCCTTTTCCATCCATCTGGATAAGGCGTCCAATTCCCGTTCTGTAATGGATTTAGCAATGAACTTAATGATAAGTTCCTCTTTATTTTTGTCCTTCATTTTAGCCAAACAATTCCCATTGATAACGATGCCCAAAGGAGCAACCCCACGTCTTATTTATTTTTTTTTTAATATTGACGCTAACTTTAGGTTACATTTTGGTTAAGTGATGGATTACAATGACGACAGGGTTTTGATCAACGGTCTTAGAAATGGGGAGCCAATGGCTTTCTCATATATGGTAGACACCTACCATCATCCGCTGTGCATTTATGCCAATAGTTTACTGGGCAACAATATGCAGGCCAGTGACATTGTCCAGAATGTATTCATCCAAGTATGGGAAAAGCGGGAAAAACTCAATGCAGAGTATGCCCTAAAAAGTTTTTTGTACAAATCTGTCTATAATGAGTTTATTGATCAATACCGAAAAAAGCAATCGGTCTTGAAAATTGAAAAGAAGTATATTGAATATTTGGATTCCCTGGTCCTTGAAAAGGATACCGAACACCATAACCATCTTATCTCTATGGTCAAATCGGCCATATTGGAACTCCCTCCCAAGTGCAAGGAGGTCTTTGAACTCAGCAAAACGGAAGGACTTACCAATATTGAAATCTCCGAACACCTTAACATCTCGGTTAAAGCCGTAGAAGCACAAATTACCAGGGGATTCCGTCTTCTTCGGAAAGATATCCAGACCAGGATAAAACCTATATTGTTTTTTTTGTTCAAGACATCTTAAGGAATCAAATCCATTGCTGTCTAGCCACCACTACCCTAACTAGCAAACAATAAAAGGAAAGAAATTTCTGGACTTAATGCCCCACAGAAACATAAAAGCCATGATGAATCGCTTTGTTCATCGTGACCACAAAAAAGAAAACCAGATTTGGCTTCCACCTAAATCTGGTTCTTTCATCAACTAACTGAGAAATCAGGTCAAACTAAAATAATTAACTAAAAAAACTCAAACAATACTGCAACATCAAATTAGATTCCCAGTAGTTGACATGGCTATACCCTAATCGTTTTTCTTTCCATCAGATGTCATCGTCAAATCCCGACCATCACACCCGAATCCTTCATCCTGCCATCATAAACAATTTCAGGTATAGCGCTATAGGTATCCTCTTCATTAGCTTACCTAACAAATGTACAAAATACATTTATAAAGTTGAATGTTTTTAATTAAAAAATAAAAAAATTATTGATTACTGACATTTTACTAAAATAACCCTGCTTAAATTGAATAACAAGTGATTTAACCTACAGCTTTAACCGTTTTAAAAACATTTAATAACCTGACATTTATCAATTCACATTGAATGCATAACGTATAGGCAGGTAATCATAACTCTGGCTTGTCATTCCTTTAATCAGGAAGAATACAGGGATAAGCGTGCAGACTGCTCCTTAGGATAAGCTTTTATAGAGGTCAAAGCCCACACCATTGGTTATTTGCTGTTTATAGCTATCCTCGTCGAACATATAGTAAAACGCCCCTTTTTTGGATGAACTCATGTCCTTTTCATCCAGCTTTACCAAAATATTCATGGAAAGTAGTTTCTTTCTAAAATTTCTACTATCCAATTCTTGATCGTAAATGGCCTCGTAGAGGGATTGCAGTTCTGGCAATGTGAACTTTTTGGGCAACAACTCAAATCCTAAAGGTTTTACCTTGGCGTAGGTACGTAATCGTTTGAGCGCTAATTGAACCATTTTGCCGTGGTCAAAGATCAAATCGGGGACTTTATCAATATCGATCCAAACAGCGTTGTTCTTCTTTACCAATTCCTCATTTTGATCATCTATCTTGATCAGGGCACTATAGAGGACAGAAATAACCCGGCCGCCGGGATCTCTATGTACATTGCCAAATACAGACAGCAGGTCCATATAAACACTGGTAAGTCCCGTAAGTTCCTTTAAGATTCTGGCAGCGGCAGCATCTACATCTTCCTCCAGCTTTACAAAGCCCCCCATAAGTGACCATAGTCCCATTACGGGTTCAAACCCCCTATGGATCAATAAAAGTTTTAGCTTTCCCTTGTCAAAACCAAAAATAACACAGTCTACAGCAACTGCCATTTTATCTATATTGTATTCAAAACCCATTGATGAAAATTGGAAGGTTATCGTTTTAAGCCTGATTTACAAATTAGTACCTACAATTATTCTTCAGAAAAAAATATAATGTTCGGTATACAATTATAAGAATTTTTAACCTCGTATTCAAGACTTTCCCCATGTAAAATCACTTATCATCTTTCCATACGGCCACTCCCGCAGAAGGAATTTTGCGTTCCCCCACCAACAGTTCTGCGTCTGAAGGAATAGCAACGGTAACCTCTTCTGGGCCATAATTGATGGCAAACCACAAACCATGTCGCCATTCCACGACAAGTCCCTTAGGATAATCTTTTACCCCAACACCAGCATCTGTATACAATTTTTCAAGGACGCGCTTTTCCAATTCCCCATCAGAGGCATCCACGCCAATATAGGTAACCGTTCCTTTTCCATGCTTGACCCTTGTGATCGCTGTTTTTCCCTTATAAAACTGATCATCAAATACCGCAAGTGTCTCTGTTGATTTGTTGGGCTTTAGCACATCTGCCCATGTACTCCAAGAATAGGGCTCTGATGCAAACTTGACATGACCGGGCTTATTCTTTGGCAGGTTGTCATAAAACTCAACTTCTGCCCCAATCAAATCCGAGATTATGGCCGCACGTTTGGTTTCTGGATATAGCCCACTATTGGTCTTAATTCCACTCCTGACGGTCAGCACAAGATTACCGCCCTGCTGCACATAGTTCTTCCATTTGTCTACCAATACGGTGTCTACCATTTCGTAGGCTGGGGCAATCAAAAAAGGATATTCAGAAAAGTCTGCATCTTCCCGTATATACGCAACACTTATGCCCAGTTGTTTTAAAATATCGTAGTATTTACCTTGGTGCGCCACATGGTTCCATTGGCTTGTCTGCTTCCGATAATTGGACAACCATTGATTGTCCCTTTTGTCCAAAATGGCCGTTTTTCCCTTTAAAATTTGTTTGGGAATCCTTGACTTAGCAGTATTTACCTTACGTAACTTTTTTAATTCCTTGATAAATTCCACAAATTCCTCACCCCCATCGGTAAGGGTCACACCATCCGTTCCCACAATACCCAAAATATCCTGTTCAAAATTAAAGGTGGGCTGTCTATACCTGTATGAACACACAAACTTGTTCCCACCGGCCAGGACATGGTACAAAAGCATTTTTCTGGATCCAGGATACATCCGGGGATTGTAGTCTCCCCAGCACACCTGGCTTATCTGCAACTCCATACATCCAGAAAGTCCGTTGATGGGCCTAAACATATCATTGGCATGGCCAATGGAATTGGGCGCCCCCCTTCGGAACCCCTCATCACCTATCCCCTGGCTTCCCGCTACAGGATAGGAAGTCCAGGAAATAACATCCAAATCACTGTTCCTACTGGGGTCTACCGCTGAATGATCAACCATAAAATTAGTGGTGATCCATTGCTCTGGGGCTATTTTGGTACGCAATACCTTGGCCTGAAAACGCAGAAAATCTGCTGCCTCCTCTGCATTGAACCGTTTAAAATCCAAAATGGCATGTGGGTTTATGAACAGGACCTGTTCTTTTTCGTTCGGAATCCGAATCTGCTCCCAATCGGTATAAACTTCACTCCAAAATGCATTGCCCCATTGGGTGTTGAGTTCGTCCAAGGTTTGGTACTTCCTTTTTAACCATTCCTTAAAGCGTTTTTGGGCAGCTTTACCATAATCATATTGCAACCCATAATGACTGGGTTCATTGTCCAATTGCCAACCCCAAATCCGTGGATCGTTACCATAACGCTCCGCCAATTTTGTCACTATTTTTTCCACAAACCCACGGTAGGTTTCACTGGACCATGAAATATGCTGTCTAGACCCATGCTGTACTATCCTGCCCTCTGCATTCTCCATTAAAATATCTGGATACTTGGTAGACATCCATGCCGGGGGCGTAGGTGTTGGTGTACACATAATGACCTTGAGTCCATTTTTATGGGCCAGCGCCACGGCTTTATCCAGCCATGTAAAATCATAGACCCCTTCTTCCGGCTCCATAAAGGCCCACGCAAACTCTCCGTAATGGGTAAACTCAAAACCCTTATTGGCCATGTTTTTTAAATCCCTGTTCCATTGTTCCTCTGGCCAATGCTCTGGATAATAATAAACACCCACGTTCATTAAATCCTTGGCATCAAAAAATTCCTGTTCTGTTTGTGCGTTCAAAAAAACCGTGGCAATAATTGTAATTGCCACAACTATCTTTCTCATATATTTCATGTATTAGTATCCAATGTTATTATTTTACCCCAAACCCTTGGGCATTACACCTCCTCCTCTTCCTTCTGGTTTCTTTATACGGTCATGTCTTTCCTGCATCATCCATTTGCCTTCAAAATAGGCCTCTCAGAATATCCCTCTTCATCTTCCATCCTTTTATGTCATCTATGGACACCACATTCGGACACGCCTACTAGATGCCATCGGGAATGCTCAAATATACAATTTTTTTTAATTGTAATAATTACATTTATAATAATAATCCCTATATTTACGCTGTGATCAAAACTGCAATTGAGCGTATGAGTACAAAGAAAGCTTATGTGATAGGTCTGGATTTTGGTTCCGATTCTGTGCGATCCATTCTCGTGGAAGCCTACAGTGGTAAACACATCGGTTCTTCCGTATATTATTATGAAAGATGGAGTAAGGGTTATTATTGTGACCCCGATAAAAATAGGTTTCGGCAACATCCCTTGGATTACATCCAAGGTGTTGAGCATACGGTGAGGGATGTGATGCAAAATGCCGTTGCTGTTGCCCCAGAAGAAGTGGTTGCCATTTCTGTGGACACAACAGGTTCCACACCCGTTGCCGTGAATAAACAAGGGATTCCCCTGGCCCTTACCGAAGGCTTTGAGGAAAACCCCAATGCCATGTTTGTTCTTTGGAAGGACCATACAGCCATTAAAGAGGCGGCAGAGATCAATGCATTGGCCAAAAAGGGGGATGTTGATTATACCAAATATGTTGGGGGGATTTATTCTTCGGAATGGTTTTGGGCCAAAATCCTTCATATTCTTCGAGAAGATGAACAGGTAAGGAATGAAGCCTATGGATGGATGGAACACTGTGACTGGATTCCATACATGCTTACCGGACAGAATGACCTCTCCAAACTGAAACGCAGTCGTTGTGCTGCTGGACATAAAGCCATGTGGAATGAGAATTTTGAAGGCTTACCCCCCGAAAGTTTCTTTACGGCCCTTGATCCGCTTTTAGTTGGGTTACGTGAGCGACTTGCCAGCGATACGACCTATACCTCCAATGAACCTGCAGGGACATTGAGCAAAGAATGGGCGCAAAGGTTGGGGCTTACCGATAAAGTGGTCATTGGCGTTGGTGCTTTTGATGCCCATATGGGGGCTGTTGGGGGTGAGATAGAACCCTATGCCATAAGCAAGGTCATTGGCACCTCTACATGTGACATCATGGTGGTCCCACAAGAAGAGCTGGGCGCAAAGACCGTTAAAGGTATCTGCGGACAGGTAATGGGATCCGTAATCCCAAACATGATGGGATTGGAAGCTGGTCAATCGGCATTTGGAGATGTGTATGCTTGGTTTAAAAAAATACTCACTTGGCCCGTGGAACAGTGGATAGAGGACAACCCTGAATTTACCCCGGATGAAAAGTCCAAGTTTTCAGAAAGCTTACGCTCCCATGTGATTCCAACACTTTCCAAAGCCGCGGAACAATTACCCACAAAAGTGACCGGACCCATAGCCTTGGATTGGTTTAATGGACGAAGGACCCCAGATGCCAACCAATTGCTCAAAGGAGGCGTCATGGGACTGCATCTTGGCTCCGATGCCCCCCACATCTTCAAGGCACTGGTAGAGTCCACTTGCTTTGGGGCCAAAAAAATCATCGACCGCTTTGTTGAGGAAGGTATTCGTATAGATAGTGTCATTGCACTTGGAGGGGTGTCCAAAAAATCGCCCTTTGTGATGCAAACCCTCGCCAATATATTGGATAGGCCCATAAAGGTGGCCAAAGAAGAACAGACCTGTGCCTTGGGTGCGGCCATGTTCGCTGCTGTTGTTGCCAAGATCTATCCCGATGTCCAAGCGGCAATGGCAGGGATGGGCCGTGGCTTTGACCGTATTTATCAACCAGAAGAAAACATGGTAAAGACCTACGCCAAAATATACGAACGCTACAACGCTTTGGCCGATCATATAGAAACCAAACATCAGATTCATGACCAATCCCTATAAAAGTTTAAAAGAAGAGGCCTACGAATGCAACATGCAGTTGCCTTCATTGGGATTAGTACTGTTCACTTTTGGCAATGCCAGTGTCTTTGATAAGGACAAAGGTGTATTTGCCATAAAGCCAAGTGGGGTACCCTACGCCAAACTTAGACCCGAAGATATGGTCGTGTTGGACGTGGACAACACCACAGTAGAGGGTACTATGAGACCCTCGTCAGATACCAAGACCCATGCAGTGCTGTACAACCATTGGAAGGATATTGGTGGCATTGTGCATACGCATTCCACCTATGCTACCGCATGGGCGCAGGCACAAATGGATATTCCTATTTTGGGCACTACCCATGCCGACCACCTAACCACAAACGTTCCCTGTGCCCCGGTCATGGATGATGACATGATCAAAGGGGATTACGAGCATGAAACCGGTTTCCAGGTCATGAACACCTTTAAGGAGCGTAAACTTTCCCATAAAGAAGTGGAAATGGTCCTTGTATCCAACCATGCTCCTTTTACCTGGGGAAGTACCGGCCAAAAGGCCGTGTACAATAGTGCCGTACTTGAGGAATTGGCCAAAATGGCATATCTCGCCTTGGGAATCAACCCAAATTCACCAGAACTGAAGGAAACCTTAAAACAAAAACATTACGAACGTAAGCACGGAACAAATTCGTACTATGGGCAATCGTAAAACCTACTAAACTATATCTATTATGAAAGCATTGGAGTCGTTGGATTGGATAGTGATCGTTATCTATTTTGTTATTCTCTTGGGTCTTGCCGCCTGGGTAATCTTACAAAAGCAAAAAAACACGGAGGATTACTTTTTGGCCGGTCGCAATGTAGGCTGGTTTGTTGTGGGTGCCTCCATATTCGCCTCGAATATTGGATCGGAACACGTTGTGGGCCTAGCCGGTGCCGGGGCTGGTGATAAACTCCCCATGCTCATTTATGAGATACAGGCATGGATTGTATTGCTGCTGGGTTGGGTGTTTCTTCCCTTTTACAAACGGGCCGATGTCTTTACCATGCCCGAATTTTTGGAAAAGCGCTTTAATGCAAAGGCTAGATGGTTTTTATCCATCTTCTCCTTGGTGGCCTACGTACTCACCAAAGTCTCCGTCACCATTTATGCCGGTGGTGTGGTCATCTCCACACTTTTGGGCATTGATTTTTACGTGGGAGCCATCAGTACTGTAATCCTGACGGGAATCTATACCGTATTGGGAGGAATGCGTGCCGTAGTATACACAGAGACCCTTCAGACCATTATCCTGATCATTGGTGCAGCGGCACTTACCTTTTTGGGATTGGATGCCGTGGGCGGTTGGGATGGTATGAAATCTACCTTGGGCCCTGAATACTTTAATATGTGGCGCCCAGCGACCGACCCAGATTTTCCTTGGCCCAGCTTGCTTATGGCAAGTACCATTGTTGGTGTTTGGTATTGGTGTACCGACCAATACATTGTACAACGGGTATTGACCGCCAAAAACTTGACACAAGCCAGAAGGGGTTCCATTTTTGGTGGACTTTTAAAATTGTTGCCCGTTTTTCTTTTCTTGATTCCCGGAATCATCGCCTTGGCATTAAAGCAAAAAGGGGTGCTGCAATGGGATACTCCGGACCAAGCCTTTCCCGTGCTCATGAGCAATATGCTCCCCGCCGGCCTTAGAGGTCTTGTGGCAGCAGGTTTGCTGGCTGCACTAATGAGTTCATTGGCTTCGGTTTTCAATTCCTGTTCCACCCTGTTCACTGTGGACATCTATCAAAAATTACGCCCCAAAACAGAACAGAAGAAACTCTTGAGGATAGGTAGGATCGCCACGGTGATCGTTGTTATTCTAGGCATGCTTTGGATTCCGATCATGGCAAACATTTCCGGGGTGCTCTATGAATATCTTCAATCTGTACAATCCTATATTGCCCCTCCCATCACCGCAGTATTTGTCTTGGGTATCCTCTATAAAAGGATCAATGGCAAAGGAGCCATGGCCACACTCATTTTTGGTTTGGTGGTTGCTGCCATTAGACTTGTTCTGGAGCTTTGCCAAAACAGTCTGGCCCCAGATGGCATTCTCTATCAAATAGCGACACTGAACTTCTTAAAGTTTAGTTCGCTGTTCTTCTTTGCATGTGTACTTGTCCTCATTGCCGTTAGCCTTCTTACACCAAAGCCAGATTACCAAAAAATACAGGGCTTGGCCATGGGCACTTTAAGCAAAGAGGATAAAACAAAAAGTAAGAAGAGCTACAATGTCTGGGACATCGTGGTTTCTGTGGTCATTGTGGTCTTGGTAGCATGGGTAATGATAACATTTAACGGCAAATAATTTAATAATGAACGATATACAAAATCTTGAAATATGGTTTGCAACCGGAAGTCAACATCTTTACGGTAATGAAACCTTAAAACAAGTCGCCAAACACTCCAGTGAAATTTCCGATTATATAGGACAGAACTTAAAGGTTCCTTTAAAGATTGTCCATAAGGAAATCCTGACCACCCCAGAGGAAATTTTGAATCTATGCCTTGAGGCCAACCACCAAAAAAAATGTATTGGTCTTATTACATGGATGCATACCTTTTCCCCTGCAAAAATGTGGATACAGGGGTTGAAGATATTGCACAAACCCTTGTTGCATTTTCACACCCAGTATAATTCTGAAATTCCGTGGGAGGACATTGATATGGATTTTATGAACCTTAACCAATCTGCTCACGGCGGACGGGAATACGGATTCATGGTCAGTAGATTACGCAAGAACAGAAAGATTGTTGTTGGGCATTGGCAAGATAAGGAAGTGCTGCAACAACTGGAAAATTGGTGCAGGGTAGCCATAGGATGGAACGAGTTCCAGCATTTAAAAGTCGCCCGTATTGGTGATAATATGCGGGAAGTGGCCGTTACCGAAGGTGACAAGGTAGATGCACAAATGCGCTTGGGAATAAAAGTCAATGGCTATGGTGTAGGCGATTTGGTAGCATTCATTAACAGTATACCTAAGGAAAAACAGGACGAACTATTGGATGTTTATGCCGAAAGTTACGAAATGACCCAAGAGGTACGTAATTCCAAAGCTTTAAGGGATGCTGCTACAATAGAATTGGGTTTACGCAGTTTTTTGACCGAAGGTGGTTTTGCGGCATTCACCAACACCTTTGAAGATCTGCACGGCATGAAACAACTTCCCGGTATTGCCACCCAACGTCTTATGGCAGACGGCTATGGTTATGGTGGTGAGGGAGACTGGAAAACGGCTGCCTTGGTACGGGTGTTAAAAGCCATGTCCATTGGATTAAAAGGAGGAACTTCCTTTATGGAGGATTACACTTATGACTTTAGACCGGGCGGTCAATCTAGGGTACTTGGTGCCCACATGTTGGAAATATGCCCATCAATAACCGCATCCAAACCCAAATGTCAGGTGCATCCCCTGTCCATTGGAGGTAAGGAAGACCCTGCCAGACTGGTATTCCATGGCAATTCTGGTCCAGCATTAAATGCTTCCTTGATTGATATGGGCAACAGGTTTCGGTTCTTGGTCAACGAAGTGGACACCGTGGTACCAGATCAAGACTTACCCAAACTTCCCGTAGCCCGGGTGCTCTGGAAACCCAAACCTGACCTATCCGTTGCGGCCACGGCATGGATCTTGGCAGGCGGGGCGCACCACACGGCCTACAGCGATAACTTGAACACGGAAATGATAGAGGATTTAGCCGAAATTGCCGGAATGGAATGCGTGGTAATCGATGATGATACCCGCTTACGGGAATTTAAACAGGAACTTAGATGGAGTGAAGTGTACTACCATCTGTTCAATAACCAAATGTAGGTTCCACACCTTATCCTCCAGTGAATGACCACTAAAGAACGTAAAAAAAATGAACCAGAAAGTAACCCTTAAGGTGTTGGCAGAATTGCTTGGTTATTCCCAATCTACCATCTCCAAGGCACTTAACGATAGCCACGAAATCAGTACCCATACAAAAAAGATCATAAGACGTGCTGCCACCAGTTTGGATTATCAACCCAATTTTTTAGCCCGTAATTTAAAGAAGCAGAACAATGATATTCTCAAAGTATCCATCCCCGGAAACAATAGGGATGTCTGCATTTCTTTATTACAGAAAATAAAAAACCTGGACCCCACCTCCTCCACCAGAGGGGATGGGGAGCATGGCGACAATCAATTCTTGTCCACGGCAGACATAGACCAGATGCTCAAAAACAAGAAGGGTATCATTTTGATGTTTGAAAGTTGAACGGCTCCCATTAAGTTACTGTGTTACTTACGTTGAGTGTATGATTTCGTAAGGGATTACGGGGCTTGAAAACTATCCAGTTAGAAACCAAAGTTGATGCGGGTGATGCCGCTCGAAAATCTCTGAAATCCTTAGCGTTATACAAATTGTTGTAGCACGTTTTTATCAGATTAACTTTTTTATATACAGTAAAACATCATCTGCTATCTCAATTGGACAACCCCAATAGTCAAAAATTCCACCTCTTTTCGAATTTTGTCCACAGACAACAAATAAACCAGAGCCTAACTCTTTTTTTATTTTACTTGCAAGCCAACCAACAAAACCACTATTGTCCAACCCATCTTTGAAATGAAAACTAAATATTTTGAAATTTTCGGTTTTATCACTTTCCGATGGAATTAAATAACTCCATACCTCATTGTCCCTAACAATTGCTAACGCTTTGGGGTCAAAATTGAAATCAGCAATTTCACTTTCCTTATAAAAATAAGGTTCTTCAAAAATTTTTAAAGTAGCATTTTTGAGTACTTTCAATAATCTCTGTTCCGTTTCTTCTGGTGTTTCTTTGCTTATATACATTTAAATAGTTCAGTATGTTTTTAATTGGTTACAACCAATGTTGTAGCCAGTTTTTTTATTTAGTGTTTATTCAACAGTTTTAAACGTCCCTATTTTCTCTTCTGATTCATAGAGATATTCAAACTTTGAACTTAATTTTTGATATTCATCACTATAAGACTTTATAAATCCTTCGTACAACTCTCTGCTTCTCCACGTATCGATGAGTAAATAGGTGTTGGACTCAATTTCACTAATATGCAAATATGAGCCTGTATAATTCTTTGATTTGTTAAATAAAGAATTCCAAGTTCCATTCACACCATACTCAAACTCAAACTTTTCTTTGTATTCAGGTTTTATTTTGTATTTCCAGACTATTGAATATTTGGACATTTCAAATTTGATGTTTAATGTTGTTCAAATTGGCTACAACAATGGCCTATAGTGAACAAGTCGGTTTGTTGTTCTTAACGATAAAAGGTTGATGAACAACAAACGTCCCCTATCCTATTTCTTTACCGAAATCATTTGCATGTTGCTTTCCGACACCTGCCCGTTGATTTTTGAAACATATTCATCCATCAACTTATCCAACGCTAAGATTTCGGCATCCAATTCCTTGGTGACCTCAACAAAAAATTCCTTTGCCTGATCTGTTGGCGGATAATCCCCGCGTTGGGAGTCTGCCATTAAAAATGCCAAACGGTTGTTAATGCGGATACCATAGTTTAACGGATCTTGATAACTCTGGTTTTTGGTCATGTGGATGTTGTTTTCAACAACTTCCAATTTCGATTCAAATTCAGCAATCAAATCTTTCAACCCCTTTTTCAACTCAGATTTGCCTTTTAGATAACCTAGATCTTCCTTGATGGTTCTAATAGCTACAATTGCCGAGTTGGCCCGACTCACCTGATCGCGTACTTCCAGTAAGAAGTCGAATTGTTTTTGATAATCGTCATTGGAATTGGGTAGTCTGGGATCCTTTACGATGGTCAGCAACTGCTCAGAAGTTTGTCCGTTATAGTTCAACCGAACCTTATAATCGCCCGGCACCACCTTGGGTCCGGCATTGGGGGATGAATAAAAAACCATACCCTTAAAGGTTTTGTAACCGGGGTAGCGCATATTCCAGATCAGTCGGTTGCCCCCCGTTTTTACTTTTAGGGGTTTATCGGCGCTTGGATCCAATTTATCCTCTTTTGCCACATTGGAAAAACGCTGGATCAAGGAGCCGTGCATTTCTAGAATATCGATGGATACCGTATCGGTTTCTTGAAGGTCCATTACATAGTAATTGATGATAGCACCATAAGGGTGGTTTTCTCCGGCCAGTTTCATATTTGGTTTTCCCCACCTGCCAGATTGTTGCATACGATAGGCCTTATCTGGTTGGTACAAATAAAAATCAGATTTGGCAACATCTTGCGATAGTTGATGCAAGGGGGTAAGGTCATCGATCATCCAAAAACTACGGCCATGCGTGGCAGCAATCAAATCATTATCACGCACATGCAAATCACGAATTGAAGTGATGGGCAAGTTCAATTGGAAGCGCGACCAACTGGCACCGTCATCAAAAGAGACATACATGCCCCATTCGGTTCCGGCATAGAGCAGTCCTTCCCGAACTTTATCGGAACGGATGGCCCTCGTGTAGTGGTTGTTTTTAATCCCTTTGGTAATCAACTTCCAGGTTTTACCATAGTCCGAGGTTTTGTATAAGTAAGGCGTATAATCCCCAAATTTATAGGAAGTGGCGGCGATATATGCTGTTCCTTTCTTGAATGGACTTGGTTCAATGCAATTGATCATGTTTAATTTTGGGCTCATACTTGATGGGGGAGTGATATTCTCCCAATTTTCACCATTGTCCTTGGAAATATGGATCAAACCGTCGTCACTACCCACCCAAATTACGCCTTCTTCCAAAGGAGACTCGTTAATGGCAAAGAGGTTGGAATAGAATTCGGCTCCGGTATTGTCCTGGGTAATTGGCCCCCCGGAAGATTTTATGGTTTCTGGTAATCCACGGGTGAGGTCGGGTGAAATAGTCTTCCAAGTTTGCCCTCCGTTGGTAGTAAGATGCAAAAAATTAGATCCAGCGTATAATTTGCTGTCATCATGAATACTGAATTTAACAGGGAAATTCCAATTAAATCGATATTTCATGACCTCAGCACCTGAACCCGCGGGATTGTCAGGCCAAATATTAACGGAACGTGTTTGGTTTGTAGAATGGTCTGTCCTCATCATATATCCCTTATAGGTTCCCCCATACACAATATCATTGTTCTTTGGATCTGGCGCCAAATGAGCACTTTCACCACCAGTGGTGCGCTCCCAATCTCTTTCTGTTATACTTGATCCAAAAGAGCGATGATATATTCTCACCGTACTATTGTCCTGCTGTGCCCCATAAATTCGATATGGAAAGGAATTATCAGTTGTTACGCGATAAAATTGTGCTGTGGGTTGATTATGATAGGTAGTCCAATTTTCCCCACCATCGTTTGATACTTGGGCACCTCCATCATCGGCTATGACCATTCTGGTATTGTTGTTGGGATCGATCCATAGATCGTGATGGTCTCCATGAGGGGCATTTTTTAATTTAAACGTTTTTCCTCCATCAGTAGATACCCCATAGCTTACGTTCATTACATACACCTTGTCCTTATTTTGGGTATCGGCGTAAATACGGCTATAGTACCATGCCCGTTGCCGCAACGCCCTATTCTCATTTATTTTTTTCCAAGTCTTGCCTGCGTCTTCCGACCTAAAGACCCCGCCATCTTGGGCTTCGATAATGGCCCAGACCCTATTCGAATCCACAGGGGATACCGCAATACCGACAATGCCCCACGGACCCTTGGGCAAGCCCTTGTATTTTGAAATATCCATCCAAGTATCCCCTCCATCGGTACTTTTATACATTTTACTATCCGGTCCCCCGCTGTCCATTCGGTAACCGTTTCGCTTCATCTCCCAAGTTGCCGCATATAAAATTCTTGGATTGTTTGGATCCAGTATCAAATCTCCGGCACCGGCCTTATCACTTTCGTATAGTATCTTTTCCCAGGTTTGCCCTCCATTTTTGGAACGATAGACCCCGCGGGTCTCATTGGGTTTCCAGAGATTGCCAATGGCGGCTACATAAACAAGATCAGGATTTGTAGGGTGTATCCGAATCCTTGCAATATGTTCCGATCCCTCCAGTCCGATGAACTCCCAGGTTTCCCCTGCATCCAGACTTTTCCAGATGCCGTTCCCAGAAGACACATTGCCCCTGAGGGTTTGCTCCCCTTCCCCTACGTAGATCACATTGGGATCGGATTCCGAAACGGCAACGGCACCAATGGATCCCCCAAAGTACCCATCGGAAATACAACTCCAAGTGTTCCCCGCATCGGTGGTTTTCCAGACCCCGCCCCCGGCGGTTCCCATATAATAAAGGTTGGGATTGTTCAAAACTCCCGATACGGTCCCGGCACGGCCTCCCCTGAACGGCCCTACCAAGCGCCATTGGATGGAATTGTATAAATCTTCGGAATAGGTTTGCACAGTTGCTTTTGCACGTTTCTTACGTTGGGCCGTCACAACGCTTGAAGGCACTAAAAACAGGATAAGAAAAAGGGATAAAATAAGTGATCTCATAAGGTTTAGTTGTTAGCGAACTCTAAAAATAACCAATTTTTAGTTTCAGTATGGTAAGGGATAAAACCACAAACCGCTCTAAGTCGGTATTCAATTCCATACGGTCAACCCAGGGTCATTTCTTCCATATCTAATGGATTTTGGTTATTTTGTTCACCATATTCCTTAACAACCAAGCATTTTCTACTATGAAACGTTTCAATCTACTCCCTCTCATAGGCGTATTGCTATCAAGCAGTCTAGGGTTCTCTCAAAACAACAACTATGCCGATGCGCTGAAATCGTATGAATGGCGCGCCATTGGCCCTGCCAATATGGGCGGACGGGTAACGGATATTGATGGCATTCCCGGGGATCCCAGCACGTTCTACGTATCGGGGGCAGATGGTGGCATCTTTAAGACCACCAATGGTGGGGTAAACTTTACACCCATTTTCGAAGGACAACGGGCATACTCCATTGGCGCGCTTACCATAGCCCCTTCTGACCCAAACGTACTTTGGGTGGGTACCGGAGAGGGCGACCCAAGGAACAGCGTTGGTTATGGATGGGGCGTATACCGATCGGTAGATGCCGGAAAAAATTGGACACATCTCGGTCTTAAAGAAACCGAAAGAATAAAGCGGATCGTTGTGGATCCCAATAACCCAGATATTGCCTGTGTCTGTGCCTTGGGCAAGGAATGGGGCGCAAATGAAGAAAGAGGGGTTTTTAAAACCACGGACGGCGGCAAACATTGGAAAAAAATATTATACATTGATGAGGACACGGGTTGTGCCGATATTGCCATGGAAATGAGCAATCCCCGCATCATGTATGCGGGTATGTGGACCTTTAGAAGAAAACCTTGGCGTTTTGATGACGGCGGAAAAGAAACCGCCATATACCGCACCATGGATGGTGGGGAAACTTGGGAGAAAATCATGAACGGCCTGCCCAACAAACCCATGGCCAGGCCTGGCATACACATTGCAAAAAGCCAACCGAACATCATCTACTTGATGACCGAGTTCCAAGGAGGGGGTACGGCATTCCGTTCCGAGGATCGTGGGGATACTTGGACAATGGTGAATGACGACCCCGATATCAACTTTCGCCCCTTTTATTACAGCGATGTTAGGGTGGACCCCAACAATCCGGATATTCTTTTTTCAATTTCCGGTAAGCTGAGCCGATCCAAGGATGGGGGCAAAACCTGGGAACAGATCGCAGCCACGGTACATGGGGACCATCAGGCCCTTTGGATCGACCCCAGCAACGCCAACCGCATTTTGAACGGAAGCGATGGGGGCTATCAGGTATCCTACGACGGGGGTGACAGTTGGGAGATCATCAACAATGTGGAACTGTCACAGTTCTATCAAATCTTTATCGACAACAAAGATCCCTATAACATCTATGGGGGCTTGCAGGACAACGGCACTTGGGTGGGGCCGAGCAATTCTTTATACACGGCCGGAATCCTTAAACGGCATTGGAAAGGTTTGGCCTATGGTGATGGCTATTATGCAGTGCCCATTCCCGGGAGCGAACACGAAGTATACGCCAACCTTCAAGGGGGTGTTATTTTTCATGTGGATTCCAGATATGGCAATGTCCGCAACATCCATCCCTATCCTAAAATCATCGGTTCTGCAGGCGATGCCATTGAAAATCACAACTATCGCTTTAATTGGGATTCTCCCATTCTGGTGTCACCGCACGACCCCAATACCGTTTATTTTGGTGCCAATGTGGTCTTTAGATCAACAGATCGTGGCCATACATGGGAAGAGATCAGCGGGGACCTTACCACCAACGATAAATCCAAACAGAAGACCTCGGGAGGGGAAATCTATCAAGACAATACCGCCGCGGAGTTCCATTGCTCCATTCTCTATATTGATGAATCCCCGGTAGAAAAAGGGGTCATTTGGGTCGGGACCGATGATGGCAATGTACAACTGACGCGGGACGGCGGAGCCACATGGACCAAACTCAATGACCGGATCAAGGGGCTTCCAGAATATGCCTGGGTCTCAAAAATACATGCCTCTGAGCATGATGCCGGTACCGCCTTTGTGACCGTGGACCAGCATAGAATGGATGACTTTGGGCCCCATGCCTTTATGACCACGGACTATGGACGTACCTGGACCACGATAAGCGATGGGCTTCCACAGGATGATTATGTGAAAGTGGTAAGGCAGGATCCCATCAATCCAAACCTCTTGTATGCCGGTATGGAGCATGGGATTTTTGCAAGCTGGGATAAAGGAGGGTCATGGACCAAGATCAATAACAACCTCCCCAATGTCTCGGTGCGGGATCTTCGTATTCAACCCAGGGACCGGGATTTGATCGTGGGTACCCATGGTAGGGGCGCCTGGATTTTGGATGACATACGGCCCCTGCAAGAAATGGAAGCCACCAAAGGGAAGGTCACCCATCTTTTCCCGGTTCGAAAAGCCACCCTGTGGCATATGTTTTGGAGAATTGAAAACCTGGGAGATCGTCACTATCGCGCCAAAAATCCAGATTACGGGGCCAATATCAACTTCTACCTTGCCGATGGGGAAAAAACAACGGCGGTTGTGGAAATTGTTGACGCTTCTGGAGACGTCATCAGGACATTGAAAGACTCTACGGTCACAGCGGGCGTAAACCGAATAGTCTGGAATCTGGGGCATGATGCCGCCACCAAAATGGAAAGTGACAAAGGAGGTGGATTCTTCTCTGGATCTATATACCCCTATGTATCGCCGGGCACCTATACCGCTAGATTAAAAGTAAATGGGGACGTACAGGAAACACCGATAACGGTTCGTTCCGATCCCAGAATGAGTTTGGGACAAGACGTATATGACGCCAAGACAAAAGCGGTACTTGAGCTTCGGGAACTCCTATCGCAAACGCATACCATGATCAACAATACCAACGCCTATAGCACCCAATTAAAGGAGTTGAAGAAGAAACTAGAGCAAACCAACACCCAAGACCTAGACAAGGCATTGTTTGAGGATATTGAAAGGGCCATAAAGCAAATTTCAGCTTTACAGGATGATATCCTGAAAAGGCCACCACCTGCCATGACCTACCGCCAAAGGCCAAGATTACGGGAAGAGATACGGTCATTGATGCGTACCATCAACGGTGCCACTGCCCTACCTACCCAGCCCCAGATGGCAAGGTTGGAACAGTTAAAGGGCGAGGTCAATACAGCACAAAAAGCACTGCATCAACTTATCGCTTCAGATATCGAAAAAATAAATCAAGGAACCAAGAACATTCCCCAAATTTCGGTTGGGAAGAAAAATAACTGATCATGGTTTTTTTGATGGGGTGTGCCAAACTTGTTGTTCTAATTTGGCACACCATAAATCCTTATAACTATGCAGAACATTAACCGTAGCTAACCCTTTATCGATCATGCGCATCTTTTTAATTTTGGGAATATGTTGTTGTGGAATCATCGGATGTAGAAGGGCAAACACCAATGCCATAACCATCCCCATCCCCATCACAACCTATACCAATGATCATCCAGATTACCCCAGTGGGGATATCGAGATTCCCGATTCCATACAAAAAGAATTTGTGGACAATTTCTTTGTTCCCTGGCAATCAGCCCCCGAAGATCTATTGGGCACCCTTGATGCCCTTCCCGGAAAAAAGTTGTCTTATTTAGAAAAATATTTGAATGATGACGAATGGTATGGGGAGAACAAGAAACCCCATAAAAAGTGGCAACGGGAAGCCATTGTGAATAATGCGGCCGCGAAGGATTTTCCCAATTTTCTTAAAAAGGGTATCGTCGTTGCCCATACCGACCTGAGAAGGATCCCAACCCATAAACCGGGCTTTGACGTATATCCAAAGGCCGGTGAGGGTTATCCGTTTGATTATTTTCAGGAAACGGCACTCTGGGCCAACACCCCCCTATTGATCGCCCATACCACAAAGGACAAACAATGGTGCTATGTCATCTGCTCTTACTACAAAGGTTGGGTTTCCATGCACGATGTTGCCCTTGTGGATGAGGATTTTATTGGGCAATGGGCTACGGGCAATTATGCCCTGCCCCTATCAGACGAGCTTACGCTGCTAAGTGATGGTTCCCATTATGCCATAAATGCAAAGATGGGGATGCTGCTGCCCTACGATGAAAATTTAAATGACCCCGATACAGTAACCGTTTACTTTGCCAATGCCGATGAAAACCAAAATGCTACGGTTTTAACAACTGAAGTGGCCAAAAATGCCCTAGCGTTGGATAATTTTAAGTTCAATGGGCGTAGCCTTAAAAGATTAACCGCCAATTTGATGGGAAAACCGTATGGATGGGGCGGATATCTGGAAAACAGGGACTGTTCGTCCATGATCCGCGATCTGTTGGGCACCTATAAAATAGGGTTACCGCGGGATTCCAAAGATCAGATTGAAATAGGGAAGCAATATGAATTAACGGGTAGTGCGGAAGAAAAGATACAACTGATTAAGGAAAAAGGAATTCCTTTCCTAACGAT
Source organism: Croceivirga sp. (assembly GCA_965230555.1). Classification (GTDB taxonomy): domain Bacteria; phylum Bacteroidota; class Bacteroidia; order Flavobacteriales; family Flavobacteriaceae; genus Croceivirga. The sequence continues at coordinate 1,993,278 of OZ246014.1, read as the reverse complement.
ATTGAGAAAGAAGGGCCATAATATGCTATATGTGGGAACCAACCCTGAAGGAAAACCACTGATCCTCCACGCCATTTGGGGATTAAAAACATCCTATTCAAACGTACAACTGGCCGAACATCTTAAAAGCTACCCCATAGAAGGACTTCATGAGGATGACAAGGGAATCATACACGGCAGGCATATCATAGGGGAGGCTGTTATCACCTCTGTGACCGCTGGGGAAGAGAATTCCAATAGTACATCGCCCTTGATCGAGGAAATCTATTCAATGACAAATGTTCTTGAAAAATAATACTATTTCAACACTATAACCTCTTTTTTATGCTCAACCCTTCTTCAACCAAGACCTAAAAGAAGATGCCTTGCTCCGACTTACATAAATGCTTTCATGTAAATCGTCGATACGATTGGCCGTTAAAAAAATTTCCACCTTACCATTTCCAGCACTCTTGTAGGAATCAATAATGGCCATGGTGACCAAAAACTGCCTATTGGCCCTAAAAAAACGTTGGGAAACCAGTTCCTCAAACTCGCCCAAAGTCTTTTCGGACACATACCTGTTGTAATTGCCATCCACGATATAGGTGTTGCCCAAGGCCGTGTAAATACAAATAACATTGTTCAGGTCTATTAGTTTGTGAGCCATTCCCTGAATCACTTTTATTTTCCGTGGTTCATCTGCTAAAGGAGGTTTTTTAATCGATAACAAGTACAAACCGAAATACAGACAATGAAAAAGTAAGGTGAACACCAGGGCCAATACCGTATCCTGTGTATAAAACTGAAAAGAAAGTGAAAGTCGCTCCCCCTTAAAAAATAGGTGGTCCAAAAACTCATTGATCAAGATGCTAAAAATGACAACACCCAAGGTATGCAGGGTAAATTGATAGGTGACCCTTTTCACAAAATCACCATGTAAAGGTGCCTTTTTATTCAACACTTTAATCCCATAGGCATAGAATCGAATGATCAGGTAGGTCGTCAGCAAATCAACGATGTAGAAATATATATAATAGGAAGTTGCATGCCTAAGGTTATAGGTGATCAGAAAATTGAGTGTGGTAATGGAAAAGGTGATAAGCCCTACATAAGGCCATTTAAAAAGCAAATCCTGTGCTTCCAATACCTCTTGCTTTCTTTGTTTAAAGAAGGTCAGCCCCATGGTTACCGTTACTATTTCTTGACCCTTTTGAATCTATAGCCCGAAGATTTCAGTTCAAAACCATCCTTAACCTTGATGAGTTCAACCGTTTCTCCACCAAAAAATTCAAAATTATACCCTGGGATGATGGCCAAGGTCTCCGACAAGGGAGAAAGCCCCAATTGAAAATTGGTTGTGGCAGGGTAGGACGCACGGTACCTTAGTTCCAAAACACCAAATTCGTTCACCAACAATTCCGCTTCTTCAATGGTTCGGTAATCAATGGTCTCATAATTGACCACTTCATAGGTCCCAACGGCTTCTTTCCATGATTGTGGGATTTTGGCATGGCTGATCTTTGCCCCACCAATGTTCCGCTTTCCACTACCGTATTGCTCTCCGACCACAAGTTCTGTTCCGACCCTATCCCAAAATATGTCCATGGCATGAAATTTAACCCCAATCTTCTTTACCCATAATTTAAGCAAATTATCTTCATGGACCGTAGCGATTCCTTTTTGCTTGTCCAGACCAAGGGTCACATTAAACTTTTTACCATCGGGTTGCAGGTTCAAGATGCCAAGATCGGTGCTATACGTGCCTCCCAATTCTTTCATTTGGCTGTCGGTCAAGGTTGTCTTGCCCGACTTTCTTTTTATTTTAGGCATCTCCCCTTTTAATCCATGTCTTTTGGATAGAAAATCAAATGTTTTTGACCAGACATCCCAGTGCAAACGGCTTGAGCCATTGGAATTGCTGCATACGACCACCGCAGCCCGTTTCTCTGGAATGTAAAAGACATAGCTGTAGAACGGTTCGTGGATTCCTCCTTTTTTAACCCTTTTGAACCTCTGGTACGGTTGTATTTCCCACATTAGACCAATCTGGGTGTTATAGGCCATTGGGGCATCCACATAGTGCAGGGTATGGACTTGTTCCACGACCTCAGGTTTCAAAAAAGCATTGCCCTTGCTATCTTTTTTGATAAAATAGGCCTGACATAATTTGGCCAAATCAGAAGCTGTAGAATATACCCCGTCCGATCCCGGCCAACTGTATTCGTATGTTGGGGTTTTCTTCCCATTTACATAACCTTTGGTGTCTACGGGACCAAAACCTGAATGAAGCATTCTCAAAGGTGTAAAAATGTGCTTTACCACAAACTCTTCGTAAGGTATCTTTGTTACCTGTTGCACCAACAAGGCAAGTAAATCTACACCCCAATCCGAATATTGGTATACCTTTCCCGCTGGGGCTATCAGGTATTCGTTGCGACTATGGACCAAAAGACTGTCCAAGTGCAATGGTTGCTTCTTTAAAAAACCCTTGACCCTAAGCCTGGGCAGACCTGCATAATGGGCCAATAAGTGCCTTACCGTGAAATCTATGGGGCCGGGAAAGTGTCTCTTCATTACAAAATCGGGTACATAATCGGTATAGGGCCTATCAATGTCGATCTCACCATTTGAATAGAGCTTGAGTACCGCCGTTGCGGCAATCACCTTGGACACCGATCCTATGGGATATGGGGTGTTCAAATTAGTCCTTGATCCGTTTTCCAAATCAGAAAAACCGAATCCGTCGTTCACCACAACTTCACCATCCACGAGTATGGCCACACTTGCCCCGACCACGTTGTGCTTTTTCATTTTCTTTGGGACGAATTTGGAAAATGATTGCCGGAAGCTGGTCAATTCTTCGCCCTGTCCTTGTGATACAGCCATTGACCACACTAGGAAAATGGGCATGTATGCATAGTGTTTGATTGTTTTTTTCATGATTGATGATTTTTACCAAAACAACAAACAATTTGTGCCTTACTAAGTGAAATTGTATTAAAATAGGATGAAGCGATATGTTTTTATCTATGAAAGGTGTATCTGCACCAAAAAATATTATGAACCTTTTATCGGCTATACAGGAAAGGTGACTAAATAACAGATCAAGCTGAAAAGTTGTGGGGCGGTTTAAAAAAACACGCAGCAAGTATGCAAATAAAAAAGAGTTACATCTTTAAAACGATGTAACTCTTTATTGTATAAAAATAAGAAAACAAAGTTTTAAAATCAAAACCAGTTAAATCAGTGTATTTCTTTTTTCCAGTCCTGTAAAACGTTCATTTCATGAAACTTTGCAAATTATTAGTCTTGTATATATTAAAGTTTCAATTCCGCTCTTCGTTGAAAATACATTGTAACATATTTAAAAAAGTAAAACGGTTTATTTATTAAGTAATAAGGTTTATTTGGTTAAACGACTGTATTATAGGTTTGTAAGAAAACTTAAAACCAAAATTATGTTCGGCAAGGCAATATCCAATTTAATGATTAAGCCAGGGAAATCACCTGTTTTTGAAACGCCTAATTCTTATGGGCTTGATTATGAAGACGTGACTTTTCATGCATCAGATGGCGTAACACTTTCGGGATGGCTCGTAAAAGGTGGTACAGACAAAGTAATAATCCAGTCTCACTTTGGAGTACAATGTTCACGTTGCGGCTTTACTCAAGAAGGTAAAGGAATGATGAAAAATGCTTTATGGACGAGTGATATTCATTTTCTAGAACAAGCAAAATATTTGGTTGAAGCTGACTATTCGGTATTAATGTATGACATGCGTAATCATGGAAATAGTGAACAGAAAGATTGGGTTTCTTGGGGTTTGACAGAAAGAAAAGATGTTGTGGCTGCTGTAAAATACGTATCAGATCATCAAGATTATCAAAAGGCAAATATTGGTTTGCTATCTATTTGTATGGGACAAGGAGCAAGCACTTTTGCTTTTGGAATGGAAGAAGAGTTAAAAAAATACAAGAACCTAAAAACAATGATTTCCATACAACCCTTGACCTATGATAAATTTGTAAAAGCCATGGGCTTACCAAATTTCTTAATTAATGCTGGAAATAAGTATAATAAGAAACATAGAAATACTGATCTTACTGGTGAGGCATTTATGCCTTATGTGAAAGATATTTATGTGCCGACCATGGTAATTCAAAATACCAATGATCCAATGACCAATATGGAAATGGTAAAGCAGTATTATAACGATTTACAAGTTGAAAAAGAAATGCTGTGGTTGGATTTAGAAAAGAAACGAGGAGCCGCTTATGATTGGTTAGGAAAAAACCCGAAACCGATTTTAGAGTGGTACAATAAATATCTTTAACAACTAAATATTCTGATAAATGAAATCAATTAATATCATAGTTATTCTTTTAATAGTTGTTACAGGCTTGGGTCTTACAAGTTGTAATTCAACAAAAAAGGAAAACAAAGAACAATCTAAAACAGAAAACACAAAAGAAATGGACAAAATTGCATTAAATGAACAGCAAGTGGGTGCCTTGACAATGTTAGCTCAAGGTTTGTCAACGCCGCCACGCACTCCAATTTTGCGTACACCGGAAGATATGGGAATGAAATTTGAAGAAGTGGAATTTACTACAGTAGATAATGTAAAAATCAAAGGTTGGTTTATTCCGGCAAATTCAAATAAAATTATAATTAGTAACCATTTTTCTCCTGGAAACCGTTACGGCTTTGCTGGCCATTTAGATGGAATGGACTTTGCTGGTGGATTTGAGGTTAATTTTATTCCAAGATATAAAGCCTTACATGATGCTGGATATAATGTATTGACTTATGATCTTCGTAGTCATGGCGAAAGCGGTGATGGCGAAGGAAAAATTTCAGGAGTAGGTTATTATGAATGGCAAGAAGTATTAGCCTCATTAAAGTTTGCAAAAAATAAAATCAAAGACAGTGAAATTTCAGTAATGTCTATGTGTATGGGGGCAAATGCAACGATTAATGCTATGGAAAAACAACCAGAAGCTTTTAAAGACATTCATTCTTTAATCTTGGTGCAGCCTCTTAAAGGGTTAACTACAATCCAAAAACAATGTGGAAACTTTGGAATACCCGTAGAAGAAGGAGTTGAAGCTTTTGAGCCTATTTATAAAGAAATTACAGGGCTTTCGATAGAAGATCATGACATCACAAAAAAGATTAAGCACATTAACTTACCAACATTGTACTTGCAGGTACGTAACGATATGAATTCAAATGAGGCAGATGTACAATGGATGTACGATAATACAAATGTAGAAGATAAAGACATTATTTGGGTAGAAGACACATCATGGCGTTTTAAAGGATATACCTATTTTTCTGAACATCCAGAAAGGATGGTAGATTGGTTTAACAAGCATTAGCAACAACTATTAAAAGCAAAAAAATGAAATCATCACATCGTATATTTTTAGTAGGAGGAATTGTGCTAGTTGCAATTCAGATCATACAAGCCTTTTTTAGAGGTTATAATGAACATTGGATTCTTGCATTGGGGTATCCCTTAATTGTTGCACCATTTTCTTTTTGGCACGGAATCTTACGCTATGGTTGGCGAGATATGATCATCTTTTTTATACTGATTTTTTCCGTTGGATGGATATTTGAAAGTTTGAGCGTTGCTACTGGGTTCCCCTTTGGTAACTACTATTACACAGATGTATTAGGGTATAAGTTGGGACAAGTACCCATAAGTGTAATGCCAGGGTATTTTTCTTTTGGTTATATTTCTTGGGTTTTGGCAGATGTAATGATAGGAAAAAGAGATAATAGCATCAGAGGTTGGGAGTGGATCACTATTCCATTAATTGCATCATTTTTTATGTCTGCATGGGATTTATTCACAGACCCTATAAACTCAACTTTTCGTCCAATGTGGGTTTGGGAAGAAGGAGGTTCTTACTTTGGCGTGCCTATTTCAAATTTTTTAGGTTGGTTTTTTGTTGTATTTGTGTTTTATACGCTGTTTGCTTTTTACAACAGATGGAGAAATAATGACAAACCAGCTCCAGAAATCACAAAATACAAATGGTATTGGTTATTGCCTATAATCATGTACTTCTCATCAATGTTAGAAGTTATTACCGCATACCTATGGCGTGATAATGTATTGATGACATCTATAGAAGGTCACGAATGGTGGTCTAAAGATATGTTTGGCTCTATGATACTTGTAGCCTTATGGACAATCTTGCCTTATAGTGCGTATGCCTTATGGCGTTTGAATAAAGATTTTAAAACAGACAAATAATGATAGATGACACAAATACAGTATTTATAGAAACAGAAATCAAGGCTACTTGTGAGCAGGTATGGTCTGTACTTACTGATTGGAAAAAAATACCCGAGTGGAGCTCTTCGCTTCAAGGAATTTATCCAACAGAATTGAAGAAAGGAGAAATCTCTACCGCATATTTCAAAAATCCTATGACTGGAAAAAACATTGGATTTGAACATAAAATTACCGAATATGTAGAAGGGAAGCAGTTTGGATGGTCCGGGAATGTTGTAGGATCAATAAAAGATCATCATATATACACTTTAGAAAATACTAAAAATGGAATTACCATTTTCAGACAAGAGGATGGTTTTCATAGTGAACACAGTTCCCACAGTACGTTTATGAATTTCATTTCAAAAAACTGAATGAAAAATAATTAAAAAAAATTCAATCAAGAACTTAAAGAAAAGGTAGAAAACATCTATCCAAAAAAATAGGATTTTGAAAATATTAAAATGAATAAAACAGTATTAATAACAGGAGCAAGCACCGGCATTGGTCGTGCTACAACTATTTATTTTCAGGAAAAAGGATGGAATGTAATTGCTACCATGAGAACTCCCGAAAAAGAAGAAGAATTAACCAAATTGGATAATATTTGGGTAACGAAAATAGATGTTACTAAAATTGATACTATTGAGGAAACAGTAAGCAAAGGTATTGAGAAGTTTGGGAAAATAGATGTATTGGTAAACAATGCGGGATATGGGGCATATGGACCATTAGAGGATTTTCCCCGTGAAAACATTATACGTCAATTCAATACCAATGTCATTGGACTTTTGGATGTAACAAGGGCATTAATTCCTCATTTTAGAGCAAATAAAGATGGTGTTATCATCAATGTTTCATCAGTTGGAGGAAAAGCTACTTTCCCATTGGGATCTTTATACCACGGAACAAAATTTGCAGTTGAGGGTATTACAGAATCCTTAACTTTTGAAATGGAACAAATAGGCGTAAGAACCAAAATTATTGAACCAGGCACAATTGCAACAGATTTTGCAGGACGTTCTTTCGATTTTCAAAATGAAAACACTATTCCAGAATATCAGCAAATGATAAATACAATGTTAGCTGGTATTGGAGACGTAACAACCGATGAAAACAGAGTGTCTCCGCCTTCAGCGGTGGCAGAAGTAATTTATCGAGCAGCAACTGACGGAACCAACACTTTGCGTTACACTGCGGGTAAAGATGCCGATGTGTTTTTAAGTGTTAGAGAAAATTCAAACGACGAGGAGTACTTTGCTGCTGTTAAACAACAATTTGGCTTTTAGAAGCTGCAGATAAAACAAATGCCAACTTTGTTGCGTGAACGTAAATTTTTTTATGAGTAGTTATTTAAAGCAGTTTGGAGGGAAAGTGACCAAGGAAATGGAATTGTGTTACAAACAATCTGATAATTGGCGTAATGGTAGTTTTCAGAATTTGGAGTACACCACATTGGATGGAAATTTACTGGATTTCCCAAGAGTTATTTATAAACAGTTATCCAATCGTAGTGTGCGCGTTCCGCAACGGCCGCTTCCGGTAGAACGTTTTGATAAAACTGCTTTTTTAGAGCCTTCAGAAAAAGCAAAATTCATTTGGTATGGGCATTCGGCCTTATTAATGAGAATAGATAATAAGAACATTCTCATCGACCCCATGTTAGGGCCAAATACAACGCCTATTGCGCCAATAGCCACTAAACGGTTTTCAGAAAATACCTTGGATGTAATTGATGATTTTCCGGAGATTGATTTATTGTTGATGACACACGATCATTATGATCATTTGGATTATGCCAGTATTGAAAAGCTAAAACATAAAACCAAACAGTATTATGTAGCCATAGGTGTTAAAAGGCATCTGGTAAGTTGGGGCATTTCAGCAGATATAATAACTGAATTTGATTGGTGGGATTCAAATAAGATAGATACAATAAAGATTACATTTACACCAACCCGTCATTTCTCGGGAAGAGGTATTAAAGATAGAGCCAAAACCCTATGGGGAGGTTGGGCTATTAAATCATCTAAGGAAAATATATGGTTCAGTGGCGATGGTGGTTATGGCCAACATTTCAAGGAAATAGGTGAAAAGTTAGGTCCTTTTGATCTGGCTTTTATGGAATGTGGGCAATATAATGAAGATTGGAAATCAATACATCTATTCCCAGAGGAAGCTGTACAAGCTGCTTTGGATGCTAGAGCAAAAAAAGCAATGCCAGTACATTGGGCTGGATTTGCCTTATCATATCAACATACGTGGCAAGAGCCTGCCGAGGATTTTGTAACTTTCTCCATAGACAATAAATTAAACTATCTTCTTCCTCAAATAGGGGAAATGTTTAATTCTACTAGTAATATAAAACATAAATGGTGGTTGAAATACAAATAAAACAAGAATATGCTTAACTCAAAACTTTTAATTATCGTATTAGTCGTAATTATCATTCTTGTAATGTTATATTTTACAGGGAATAAATCGGTACATCATGAAATTACCATAAATGCTAGTCCTGAAAAAGCATGGACTGTATTAACCAATACAGCTGACTATGATACTTGGAATCCTGTAATGAGGTTATTGGAAGGAGAAATAAAAGAAGGGAATAAAGTCAAGTATCAATTTACACAGGACGCCGATAATGTAAGCCAAATTGCTTCAAAGATAAAAAAGGTAATACCAAATAAGCTGCTTAATCAGGGAGGAGGCATGCCCATGTTACTGACTTTTGACCATAAATATATTTTGGAGCCATCTGGTAACGCAACTAAACTAATCATACATGAGGATTACAGGGGGATTGGCGTCAATTTTTGGAATCCAAATCCCGTAGAAGAAGCTTATGGCAGACTGAACCAAGCTATGAAGAAACGTGTGGAATCTTTAAATTAGTTGTTTATGAAAGAGATAATAAAAATAGATTCTATAAGTCAAGTTCACGACTTTTTTCAATTACCAAAACCTCGACATCCTTTGGTTTCGGTCTTGCCAATTACCGATGAAATGACTAATTATGATTATGGTGATTATTCCTATGTCTTTGGGTTTTATCAAATAAGTTTAAAATCTGGGATTTCAGGTTCATTGTCTTACGGAAGAAACTCTTATGATTTTCAAGAAGGAACAATGGTTTTTATGAAACCAAATCAAGCTATTAAAATTGAGAATAATCAAGAATATCAAGGAGCGTCTGGTTGGACACTGCTGTTTCATCCAGATTTGATCAGAAGATCTGAATTAGGAAAACTAATCAGTTCCTATTCATTCTTTAGTTATGACACCAATGAAGCTCTGCACCTATCGGATGACGAAAAAAAGGCGCTAACAGAACTTGTTGCCAAAATCGAAAAAGAATACAATCAGAATATTGATAAGCACAGTCAAGAATTAATAATTTCCAACATTGATTTGCTGCTTAAATATTGCAAACGGTATTATGACAGGCAATTCTTTACCAGAACAAATCTAAATAAAGACCTTATTACAAGATTTGAAAATACAATGCTTGATTATTTCAATTCCGAAAAATCAAGAGAATTGGGAGTTTTAACAGTGGGCCATTGCGCTAAAGAAATCAATATGTCCGCTAATTATTTAGGGGATTTACTTAAAAATGAAACAGGAATTAGTGCTAAAGCGCATATTCAGAATTTCTTGGTGGAAAAGGCGAAAACAAGAATACTTTCGACTAATAAATCAATAAGCGAAATCGCCTACGATTTTGGGTTTGAGTACCCTCAAAGTTTCAATAGGCTGTTCAAATCAAAAACCGGGTTAACACCAACGCAATATCGAAGTCTTAATTGATGACTTCACCAACTATAGGAATTGTGTAAATTTTGCTTACTGTTATTTATTCTATAATCGCGTCACATTTAACGGTCATTTGTGAAACCATTTCTTGAATAGATGATCATTTTTAGAAAGTGTCCTATTTACCACCTCTTTTAGTAGTTTCATTAATTCACCTTTTATGGGGCCGTTCGATTCTCATATTCTGTTTCTTATTGTATATTGATTTCAATTACTCTTAAATCGCTTCAGATGATATTTTAAAAGTCTTCGTTTTCTTAAATTTTAAGATTCAATAAAATTTAGAGTCTTTTTGCTAAATATGATTGATGTCAAAGGCACTTAGTGTTTACATTTTTTGTCCTGCCAGCAGGACGAGGAATGATGGTAAAGCAAGAGGGTAACACGCTAACGCGATGTTACGTTTCTTAGTTAATTGATTTTCAGTAAATTATGCAGAATTGAATTTTGGCCAAAAAAAGTTTTTGCTGTAAAAACCTTGGTAGGCCCAGTAAACATTGGAATTTTTTACAGTAAAAAATATTGTTTACCTCGATTTGCAGCCGTTTGGGAGACTATTTTCGCCAAATCAAATTTGACATTGTTTGGGGTAGTTTGAAAGTTCATTTTTTTGATGGGGAAAAATTATTTGAGATATAGTAGGTGCGCCCTATTTCGATTTTATTTGACGCTTATCTTTCGGAACACTATAAAATCGAAACAGGATCCACGCGCAAAGTTTAAGGGTAAGGATTTGGGGGTTAGCTTCCCAATTTCTTTTTTGTTTCAAAAAGGTTCATTAGGTTTTGCATGTCCTCCCCTACCTTCTTCTGTAAAACTCTTGCGTAAATCTGGGTAGTGGATAATTTGGTATGGCCCAAAAGCTTTGATACGGTTTCAATTGGCACTCCGTTGGATAAGGTAATCGTGGTAGCAAAAGTATGCCTAGCAACATGAAAGGTAATATTCTTATGGATACGGGAAGCCCTTGCAATCTCCTTCAAGTATTTATTGGTCTTTTGGTTACTGTATACTGGTAGAACTTTCTCGGTATGCTTTGATTCTTCTTCATACTTGTCCAATATTTCCCTAGCTCTTGGTAAAAGCGGAATCTTGAGCGGTTCGTTGGTTTTTGCCCTCTTAGTGTGTATCCATCGGTTCCCGTCCACCCCAATAAGTATTTGATCGGGTCTTAAGTCCTTGATATCGATGTAGGATAACCCAGTGTAACAACTGAAAAGGAAAATATCCTTGACCCTTTTCAGGCCAAGGGTCATGAAATTGGTTTCTTCCAAAAGATTTAGTTCCCTTTCCGTAAGAAAGTCCCGCTCGTTTTTAATGAAACGTAACCTATAGTTTTTGAACGGGTTCTTCTCCAGCCACTCCATTCGAATTGCCATGTTGGTTATTTTCATAAGTCGGGACATATGTTTCATCACCCCGTTATTTGAACATATCTTTCTTTCCTTCTTGGGCTTGTACGTTCTTACGAAATTCTCAAAGTCAATGATGAACCTATAGTTGAGCTGCACCAAATAAAGGTCATCTGTTTTTAATCTGTCACGAAGAAACTCTTTCAAGTACCTTTCCGTTGAAAAGTAGTTCTTTAAAGTACCGGCCTTTAGTTCGTTATTGATATTGCTATTATGAAAGGCTACGGCTTGCATTAAAGTCATTTTTTGTTCATCCTCTCCAAGATACCTCAACTTAATCGCTTTTGCCGTGATTAGTTTTCTTTCGGAATGCAGTTGCTTATGCGCATTCAGGACTTCGGCATAAACATCATCCAAATAGGTGTTTAGCAGAATCAGGTTTTCAGATGACTCTTTGGCCCGGCATCTAAAAATATCCCAATTGCTTATTGCAATGTCCCGTTTAATACTGAGTTCCGCCCGTTCCTTATTGACGGTAATCCGGACATAAATGTCCAACCTTTCAGGATTTTTACGTTTTTTCCTGGTGAAGAAAATCACTCCTAAAGTGCTGTCTGTACGCATGTTGTTAGTCTTTTGAATTAAACATTTTTTGTTTAAAGACTACATCTAAAATGCTCTAAATGTTATTTAAAATTAACACAAATTGCGTACCGCTTTGCACACCGAATTGCACACCAAAAGGGTGATTTCAGATGATATCAATTGAATGCAAGGAAAATGAAAAACCCTGCTAATCAACAAATTAGCAGGGTTTAATACCACTTGAAAAGTGGTTCGTCGGGGTGGCAGGATTCGAACCTGCGACCTCCTGCTCCCAAAGCAGGCGCGATAACCGGGCTACGCTACACCCCGATGGTGTTCTTGCAAAAAGAAGAAATTCAATATTCAAAGCTCGAAAACCAAAAAGCGGATACATCCGCATAGTGGCCTTCTAAATTAAAGTCGGCCTTTGCCTTCTATGGCTCCGGCCGACGAAGGCGGAGAGACTGGGACTCGAACCCAGGCAGCACTTACGCGCTGACAGATTAGCAATCTGCTCCGTTACCACTCCGGCACCTCTCCTCTATTTTGTCAGAACCTCTGCAAAAATGCGGATGCAAAAATACCTTTTCAAAAAGTAGTAAGCAACTATTTCCATATTTTTTTCCAACACAATGCGTCTTCACCTTATTCTGGGTATTCCACCCGAAGGTGATAGATATTGGTAAGCTTCTTTTTCAACACCTTTTTCACTTCCTCTATCTCCTTTAAGGTAATATTGGCATTGTTAAATTGATGTGCCTTCATTTGCGACCCCACAATTTTTTCGACAAAATCATTGATTACGGCATAGGTTGGGGAGGACAGACTCTTTGATGCTGCCTCAACGGCATCGGACATCATTAGAATAGCGGTCTCCCTAGAAAAGGGAATGGGCCCGGGATATCTAAAATCCTCCTCTTTGACCGCAGCATCCAATTCTTGTTGTTTTTTAAAAAAATAATATACAACCGTGGTGCCGTGATGGGTCCGTAAAAAATCGATGACCCGATCGGGAAGATTGTTTTTACGGGCAATCTCTATTCCCTTTATCACATGGTCTATAATGATCTTGGCACTTTCCTTTGGCGGGATATCATCATGCGGATTCACATTGGTCACTTGGTTTTCTGAAAAGTACGTGGGGTTTTCCATCTTGCCTATATCGTGGTAGAGTGCCCCTACCCTGGTCAACATGGCGTTGGCCCCAATCTGGTTGGCTGCCGCCTCTGCCAAATTGGCCACTTGCATGGAATGGTGAAACGTTCCCGGTGCCTTATCCGACAATTCCTTGAGCAGTTTGGAATTGGTGTCCGATAGTTCCAGTAGCGACACATCAGAAACCAAACCAAAAATCTTTTCATATAGGTAGATCAAGGGTTGGGCAAAGAGCGTGATCATTCCATTCAAGAGAAAAATACCAAAGGTGATCCATTCTATATTGCTCAAATCGCCTTCGTGGATAATGTGAAAGGCAAAATACCCAATAATGTAAATGAGGGTGATCTGCCCCACAGAGATAAAAAGGTTGGCCCTTTTGTAAAGCTCGGAAACCGTTAAAATGGTGATGATGCCAGCCATGATCTGTAAAAAGATATACTCAAAGCTATTGGGCACCACAAAGCCCAACACCAAAATGGTGAGCACGTGCACAAAAAGGCCCAAACGGGCATCAAAAAAATTTTTGAGGATCAGCGGCAATATACAAAGCGGAACCGCGTACACATAACGCTCATTGGTCTTCACCACCAAAGTGGTGATAAAGACCATTAAAAGAATATTGACAAAGATAAAGGTGACCTTATTGTTGTCCGCAAAGATTTCCTGCCGGTAATTTTTTAGGAACAGGAACAACATCATAAGGACCAAGGCCACAAGGATCGTATAGCCAAAAAGGATAACATAATAATTGGCCCCTTGCCATAGTTCGGATTCGAATTCTTCCTTTAAAGAGTTGAGCTTTTTTAGTTTATCGCCCTCAACCACCTCTCCGTTCACAATAATGAGTTCGTTTTCTGCCACGTTGCCCCGGGTCAACGAAATTTGCGACAATTCATCCGTCAAGGCTTTCTCGGTCAAATCCTGGTCAAAGGACACATTGGGCCGTACCGAAGCGAGAATCAACTTGCCCAGATCGTTTTTATATGCCTCAAACCTTGATCCTGTCAAATGGTTCTCCAACCATGGCCCCACTTGGTTCATCGATACGATTGTGGAACCCGCCACCTCTTCCGACCTGTTGTTCCGTACCAGCTTTATCCTGGCCTCTTTGATCTTCTCTGAAGAGATGCCAATCAAGTAAAGGGAATCCAAGGCTTGGCCTCCCCATTCCTTAATGGAGTTCTTCCGTCTGTTGGACCATCCAGAAAAAGGGGCCGAACCGCCAAAATTGGTTTCAAAGGACAATTTGGCCTGTTCATGGGCATTGTTGTCAATAATGTAGTAAGGCAACTTATGACGAATGAGTTCTTGGCGTTCTTCCTCTAGCTCCTCGGCTGTTTTCTTTATGGAAAAGGAAAAGGGGGCCGCCAAGTTTTCATACTGCCATGGCCTTCCTTTTTGAAACTCATATTTGAATTTCCCTCCCTTTGGAAAAAAATAAACGATAAGGGCTATGGAAAGTATATAGAGGAAATACTTATATATGACCGATTGGTTCTTGTAAAAATTGTCGATATGGTCTGACATGGGCTACAGGTAGATGTCCAAAAATAGAAAATAATAGATATCTACATCCCAAAGTACGCTTCAATCTTAAAACCACCAATAATTAGTATTTTCGCAAGAATAAATCTTTCTTCACCATGAATGAAGTCGTCATTGTTTCAGCAGTACGCACCCCTATCGGCAGTTTTATGGGAACATTATCCAATATCCCAGCCCCCAAACTTGGGGCAACCGCCATTAAGGGCGCTTTGGAAAAAGCGGGTATAGGGCCAGAAATGGTCAACGAGGTATTAATGGGCAATGTGGTCCAGGCCGGAACCGGTCAGGCCCCAGCACGCCAAGCTGCCATTTATGCCGGTATACCGGACACGGTTCCCTGCACCACGGTAAACAAGGTCTGCGCTTCTGGAATGAAATCTGTGATGCAAGCGGCACAATCCATTGCCTTGGGCGATAATGAAATCGTTGTTGCCGGAGGCATGGAAAACATGAGCATGATCCCACACTATGTGCATATGCGAAACGGTGTAAAATTTGGCCCCACCCAACTAATGGACGGGATGCAAAAAGACGGTTTGGTCGATGCTTACGACCAAAATGCCATGGGGGTCTGTGCAGACGCCTGCGCCGTTGAACATGAATTCTCCCGCGAAGATCAAGATGCCTTTGCCATACAGTCCTACGAACGTTCAGCCAAAGCATGGCAAGAAGGAAAATTTACCAAGGAGATCATCCCCGTAGAAGTCCCCCAAAGAAAAGGTGATCCAATACTTTTTTCCGAGGATGAGGAATATAAGAATGTGCGCATGGAGAAAATTCCCCAATTGCGGGCCGTTTTCACCAAAGACGGCACGGTAACCGCGGCCAATGCCTCTACCATTAATGACGGAGCAGCGGCCTTGGTGCTCATGAGCGCAAAAAAAGCGGCGGAACTAAAGCTAGACCCCATAGCCAAAATTGTCAGCTATGCAGATGCCGCCCATGAACCCAAATGGTTTACCACAGCCCCAGCCAAGGCTCTGCCAAAAGCCCTGGCCAAGGCAAACATAGCGTTGAAGGATGTGGATTATTTTGAGTTTAACGAGGCATTTTCCGTAGTGGGGTTGGCCAATATGAAGCTTCTGGGGTTGACCGATGATAAGGTGAACATAAACGGCGGTGCTGTTTCCTTGGGGCATCCCTTGGGTTGTTCTGGGACCAGGATTTTGGTCACACTGCTACACATCCTCAAACAGCAAAACGGTAACATTGGGGCTGCTGCCATCTGTAATGGTGGTGGTGGAGCCTCTGCAATGGTTGTTGAAGCCCTTTAATCCTTTTCCCGGAATGCAACATGGAATTTGTCACTTAAGTGCCATACCCGTAAGAGAGACTGCAGACAGGACATCTTCCATGGTCAACCAGCTTCTTTATGGAGATGTGTTCAAAATTAAGGAAGAACGGAAATTCTGGAGCCGTATCCAAACCTTGCACGATAACTTTGAAGGTTGGGTCTTGAATATCCAGATCCAACAATTATCCGAAGATAGCTTCCAAAAAATCAACGATACAGCGCAAGTTTCCTTTAATGCCGATTTGGTGGCCTTTTTGTCCGACACCTGTTCCGGAGGCTTGATCTCCATTCCCTTTGGGGCGGAGACTACCCACTGTTCGTTCTTTGAGCATACCTTTGAAGGCCATGATTCCATCCTAAAGAAGGATAAAAATGAGTTGGTCCACAATGCCTTGCTCTATCTAAACAGTCCGTATCTGGAAGGAGGAAGGACTCCCTTTGGCATAGACAATAGTGGTTTGACCCAAATGGTCTACAGACTCAACGGTTTTTCCTTAAAACGGATTGTGGCCGAACAGGCCACCCAGGGCACCGCCCTTAGTTTTATTGAAGAAAGTGAACCCGGCGACCTAGCTTTTTTTGACAACAAAGAAGGGGAGATAGACCATGTGGGGATCATTTTAAAAGACAACTATATTGTGCATGCCCATGGCAAGGTACGCATAGACCGTATTGACCATACCGGTATTTTCAATGCCGAGGAAAAGCGATACTCCCACCAGCTAAGAGTCATTAAGAAAATGGTATAAAAAACCCCGCCCAATGGGCAGGGTCTTTGGTCTTTTTTTTGGATTTTCCCGATTATTCCCCAATCAATTTTTTGATGCGCATAAAGTTTTCTGTATCCCCAAGTGCACCGTAGATGTTTTTTAGTTGGGTCAAAATACTTTCATTGTCCGGATTTTGTTTAAGGGCTTCTTCCAAGATTGTGGCCCCTTCCCTAAACAAATCGTCCTTTTTTGCTTTAAGCTCGTCATATTTTGCAATATCCGCCCTTTTGTTGGACAAGGCCAGATCATTCATCTCATCTATGTAAGCATTACCTTCGTTTACATAAGAAGTGGATAGGTTAAGCTGTGCATTTACATAGCTGGGATCGATCTCCAATGCCTTTTTGTATGAGGCACGTGCTTCTTCCAAATTTCCTTGCTCCATACTGATCACCCCAATGTTGTAATGAAGGTCTGCATTGTCTGGAGCCATATTGGCCGCCTCGCTCATCAACTCCTTAAACTTATCCTTATCCCCCATGGTGTAATACAAATTGGCTTTGTTCAAAACCAGATTCACATCACCGGGGTTTGCTGCAATGGCGTCATCATAAGCTGCCAAGGCTTTTTCGTTTTCACCTTCCTGTTGGTAGATCAACGCAATGTTCTTGATGATCTCTGGACGTTTTGAAGGGGTACGCTCTTCTTTGGGATCCTTATGGGTACCTGCCTTAACATATAGGTCACGGGTGTTTTTGTCCATTTCCTCAGCCTCGCCGGTAGCTACATTAACGGCTGTATATTTTACCCCACTTCCATCATAGTTCAACTCTTTAAGTTTGTTGTAATGTTCCAGCGCCTTTACATAATCCTTACCGTTTACGGCACTACTGGCCGCATAATATAGATAAACGGTATCCTTTTCACTCAAGGAGTAGGCCATATAAAGCTTTTCTGCCCCTTCTGCATACTTGCCATTATTGTTGTCATCAATGGCCGAATTGACCAAATCGGCAGACATTTGGGTCATTTTCTGTTGGGCATCATCAGTATATTTTTTCTTGCCACTGGCCTCCTCAACGGAAACCACCTTTTTGAAAGCTTCGATGGCATTGCTAAATTCTGACAGTTTATGGTATGCGTTTGCCAAGTTTGAATAGTACTGGGCCTGGATTTTGGCATCTGCCCCCTCAATCAAGGACGCAGCACCTTCCAAAGTAGCCTTTGCAGAAGCAGCATCACCAGCTTTAAGAGCCTTTTGAGCTGCCTTTAGTTCATCTTTCTGCGAAAATGCCGCCACTGAAAATGCCATGGCGAACACGATTAAAATTCTTGTTCTCATTGTAACGATTTAATCTAATTAGTATTTATGTGTTTATTTATTGAATTTTTCAACTTCGAATAGCTTTACAACAATTGCTGTGCCAATTATTCCTTTACATCGATATCCATGATGTCTTCATCACCCACAGCATCATCTTCCTTCATCACTTTGGCCACCGCTGCTATGGAATCGTTCCCCTTAAGGTTGATCAATCTTACCCCTTGGGTGGCACGACCCATGACACGCAGATCTTCTACACTCATGCGTATAGCAATGCCCGACTTATTGATTATCATCAAATCATCCGTATCGGAAACATTTTTAATGGCGACCAAACCACCGGTTTTTTCTGTGATGGAAATGGTTTTAACCCCTTTTCCACCCCTATTAGTTACGCGGTAATCGTCCAGATTGGATCTTTTGCCATAGCCGTTTTCCGAAACGACCAGAATATCCTCTTCAAAGTTATGTACAGAAATCATACCAATGACCACATCTTGGTCATTTGCTAAGGTAATTCCACGGACACCAGAAGCATTTCTACCCATGGGCCTTGTTTTACTTTCTTCAAACCGAATGGCCTTACCCGATTTAAGGGCCAAGAAAATCTGACTGGTCCCCGTTGTTAGTTTTGCTTCCAAAAGCTCGTCATCTTCCCTTATGGTAATGGCATTGATTCCGTTTTGGCGAGGTCGTGAATATTGTTCCAAGGATGTTTTCTTTACCACGCCCCTTTTGGTGGCCATGATCACATAATGACTGTTGACGTAATCAGAATCTTTTAGGTCTTGGGTACAAATAAAGGCTTTTACCTTATCCTCTTGGTCTATGTTGATCAGGTTTTGGATGGCCCTCCCCTTTGAGGTTCTACTGCCTTCTGGAATCTCATAGACTCGCATCCAGAAACATTTTCCCTTTTGGGTAAAGAAGAGCATGTATTGATGGTTAGTACCCACAAACAAATGCTCAAGAAAATCCTCATTCCTGGTAGAAGAGGCCTTTTGCCCCACTCCTCCCCTGTTTTGGGTCTTATATTCGGTCAAAGGTGTACGTTTGATATACCCGGCATGGGATATGGTAATGACCACTTGCTCATCAGGAATCATGTCTTCAATGCTCAGGTCCCCACCAGCAAAGTTTATTTCGGAACGTCGCTGATCACCGTACTTTTCCTTGATCTCCTCCAGTTCATCCTTGATGATCTGCATTCGGCGTTCCTTCCGGTCTAGAATGTCCTTAAGGTCCTCAATTGTTTTTAGAAGCTCCTCATATTCCTCGCGGAGCTTATCCTGCTCAAGTCCCGTCAATTGGCGCAGACGCATTTCTACAATGGCCTTGGCCTGAATCTCAGTAAGCTTAAAGCGCTCCATCAACTTGGTACGGGCGTCATCTACATTGGCCGACCCCCTGATAATGGCAATGACCTCATCTATATTATCCGAAGCAATAATGAGCCCTTCAAGTATGTGGGCCCTTTCCTCTGCCTTTTTAAGCTCATACTGGGTTCTTCTGACCACCACTTCATGCCTGTGCTCCACATAGTGTTGGATAATATCCTTAAGGTTCAACAACTTTGGCCTACCGTTGACCAAGGCTATATTATTTACACTGAACGATGATTGTAGGGCCGTGTATTTATAAAGGGTATTGAGAACGATGTTTGGAATGGCATCTCGTTTTAACACATAGACAATACGCATCCCCTTTCGGTCAGATTCATCCCGTATGGTAGAGATTCCCTCAATTTTTTTGTCATTGACCAAATCAGCGGTCTTTTTGATCATATCCGCCTTATTGACCTGATACGGTATTTCCGTGACAATGATGCATTCCTTTCCCTGAACCTCTTCAATAGTGGCCTTGGCCCTCATGACAACACGGCCGCGACCGGTCAAAAAAGCTTCCTTTACCCCATCATAGCCATAGATAATGCCTCCAGTGGGGAAATCGGGTGCCTTAATGTACCCTATGAGCTCTTCCACCTCAATATCATTATTGTCTATATAGGCAATGGTTCCGTCCACAACCTCTGCGAGGTTATGGGGCGGCATATTGGTGGCCATCCCCACGGCAATACCGGATGCCCCGTTGACCAACAAATTGGGAACACGGGCCGGTAAAACTGTTGGTTCTTTCAGCGAGTCATCAAAATTCAGTTGGTGGTCAACCGTATCCTTGTCTATATCTGCCAACATTTCGTCGGCAATCTTTCGCATTCGTGCCTCGGTATAACGCATGGCCGCTGGGCTATCCCCATCCACGGAACCAAAGTTACCCTGACCATCTATGAGCATATAGCGCAGGCTCCATTCCTGGGCCATACGTACCATGGTGTCATAAACCGACGTATCTCCATGGGGGTGGTACTTACCTAAAACTTCACCCACAATACGCGCAGATTTTTTATGTGCGCTGGTGGAGCGAACCCCCAACTCGTGCATACCGTACAACACCCTTCTATGAACAGGTTTTAGACCATCGCGCACATCTGGCAGTGCACGTGACACAATGACCGACATCGAGTAGTCGATGTAGGCCGATTTCATTTCATCCTCAATGTTGATTGGAATCAATTTTTCTCCATCCGCCATAGTTAAAAACTTATATCGATTTTGGGATTAAAATATCGTGGCAATATACTTAAAAACGATGCTATAGGGGGAATTGCCCTAGACTTTATTCAAATATTTATTAACACGATCCGTTGAAATTTTAACACGTACAATTCGTTAAATATTAGGAAAATCTGTTCATTTTTCGACATTTATTCAGACTTTATCGAATAAGGGAACAGTATTTGAAGGATGATAACTTACTTTTATTAATTTTAGTTGCAGAAAAAGAAATTTATGGATGATAATTTTTCTCCAAAGGTAAAAGATGTGATTGCCTTTAGTAAGGAAGAAGCATTGCGGCTCGGACACGATTTTATAGGTACCGAACACCTAATGCTTGGATTGTTGAGAGAAGGCAATGGGAAGGCGATCAGCATTTTGGATGCCTTGGATGTTGACCTTGATTATTTAAGAAGAAAGGTCGAGATCTTGAGTCCGGCTAATCCCAGTACCACAACGGCACAAAAAGATAAAAAGAACCTGCATCTTACCCGCCAGGCCGAACGTGCCTTGAAGACCACTTTTTTGGAAGCGAAGCTTTTTCAAAGTTCTTCAATCAACACGGCACATCTATTATTGTGCATTCTTAGGAATGAGAACGACCCTACCACTAAGTTGTTACATAAACTAAAAGTAGATTATGACAATGTGAAGGAGCAATTTAAATCCATGATCACCAGCGATGATGATTATGTGGATTCTCCAAGATCGGAGTCGTTCCCCAGTGACCCCGAAGATACTGATGATTCCAAAGAAAGTACATTTGGCTCCCAAGGGCCCCAGAAGACCAATAAAAAATCCAAGACCCCAGTTTTGGACAACTTTGGCCGGGACCTGACCAAATTGGCCGAGGAAGACAAGTTGGATCCCGTGGTAGGACGTGAAAAAGAAATTGAACGGGTATCCCAAATCCTTAGTAGAAGAAAAAAGAACAATCCGTTGTTGATCGGTGAACCCGGTGTTGGCAAAAGTGCCATAGCCGAGGGCTTGGCCTTGAGGATCATCAATAAAAAAGTATCCCGTATCCTCTACAACAAGCGAGTGGTCACCTTAGACTTGGCCTCCCTTGTCGCCGGGACCAAGTATCGTGGCCAATTTGAAGAACGCATGAAGGCGGTCATGAACGAATTGGAAAAGAACGACGACATTATTTTGTTCATTGATGAGATCCACACCATAGTCGGTGCTGGTGGAGCAACGGGCAGTTTGGATGCTTCCAACATGTTTAAACCTGCGCTTGCCAGGGGTGAAATCCAATGCATTGGTGCCACCACATTGGATGAATATCGGCAGTATATTGAAAAAGATGGTGCACTGGAGCGTAGGTTCCAAAAGGTCATGGTAGAGCCTACCTCGGTAGAGGAGACCATAGAAATATTGATGAACATCAAGAGCAAATACGAAGACCATCACAATGTTTCCTATACCGATGAAGCCATTGTGGCCTGTGTAAAACTGACCAACCGTTACATGACGGATAGGTTCTTACCAGACAAGGCGATAGATGCTTTGGATGAAGCGGGTTCCCGTGTACACATCATCAATCTAGATGTTCCCAAACAAATTCTAGAGTTGGAGCAGCAATTGGAAGATGTTAAGGAACTCAAAAATTCTGTGGTCAAAAAACAGAAATACGAAGAAGCAGCAAAACTTCGGGATGATGAAAAACGACTCGAAAAGGAGTTGAACTCGGCCCAAGAAATGTGGGAGGAGGAAAGTAAATTGAACAGGGTTACTGTAGATGAGGAAAGTGTGGCCGACGTTGTGTCCATGATGAGTGGCATTCCGGTGAACAGAATAGCACAGACAGAAAGCAACAAATTGGCAGAGCTGCCCCAATTGATCAAAGGCTTTGTCATTGGTCAGGACGAGGCAGTGCAGAAAGTGGCCAAGGCCATCCAAAGAAACCGTGCTGGTTTAAAAGACCCCAACAAACCCATTGGTTCCTTTATCTTTTTAGGGCAGACTGGGGTTGGTAAAACACAGTTGGCCAAAGTGCTTGCCAAAGAATTGTTCGATTCTGAAGATGCCCTTATCCGAATAGATATGAGCGAATACATGGAAAAGTTCGCCATCTCTAGATTGGTTGGTGCCCCTCCAGGGTATGTAGGTTATGAAGAAGGCGGACAATTGACCGAAAAGGTAAGAAGAAAACCCTATTCCGTCATATTGCTGGACGAAGTGGAAAAAGCGCACCCAGATGTCTTTAACATGCTCCTCCAAGTTTTGGATGATGGCTTCTTGACCGATAGCCTAGGTCGTAAAGTTGATTTTAGGAACACCATAATCATTATGACTTCCAATATAGGTGCACGCCAATTGAAAGATTTTGGACAAGGGGTCGGCTTCGGAACAGCTGCCAAAAAAGCCCAGGCCGATAGCCACCAACGCAGTGTTATTGAAAATGCCCTAAAAAAAGCGTTTGCCCCCGAGTTCTTGAACAGGATAGATGATGTGATCATGTTCAACCCCCTTGAGCGGGAAGATATCCACAAGATTATTGAAATTGAATTGGACAAGCTCTTTAAGCGCATCAAAGAAATTGGCTATGATTTGACCCTCTCTGAAAAGGCTAGGGATTATATAGCCGACAAAGGTTTTGACAAACAATACGGTGCCAGACCTCTTAAAAGAGCCATTCAGAAGTACATTGAAGATGCCCTTGCTGAAGAAATTGTAAACTCCAATTTAACCGATGGCGATAGCATTTTTATGGATTTGGATGAGAAAAAGGATGCCTTGACCATAAAAATCGAAAAAGCCGAGCAGTCATCCGAGGCTAAATAAGTATTTCCCCATTTTAATGGAACAAAAGGCCGTGGATGATGCCACGGCCTTTTTTATGGGTATTCCACGACAAGGGTAATAAAATTTGGGCTTTATGCAACCAGTTAACATTTAATGTGATTTTTTTGCGTTTAATCTAAAAATTTTCAGTTCGCTTCACAACCTTCATAGTTTCGTTATCGAGAACACTATAATTATTTGGAATGAAGTATGATGCTGGAAAAGAGCCCTCTGTGGTCAAAGAATATTTACTTGATATAGGCACGGTGAGGGTCTATGAAGATTTCATGGTCTCCATCTTTGACGAAGGATCCACGGTAACCTTGGAAAGAGCCTATCAATTAATTGGAATTTCTGAAATCCATTTTAGGGAAAGAAACTTTGGCTATATAAGTCTTCGCAACAACTCCTATGCCATTGACCCCACCATCTATACGTATCTGCGCGGTTTGGAAAACCTTAAAGCCTTTGCCATTGTCTCTAAAAAAGAAATAGACATGCACAATTTCAGTATTGAAAAACTGTTTTACAAAAAAAACATGGAGTTCTTTATTGAGTATGGCAATGCGGTGAATTGGATAAAAAAACGCGTAAAAAGGCTCAAAAAAAATAGAGCCAGTGCTTAATCCCTTTCTTCTTTTTGCCCCGTTGCAGGTCTTTTGAACAGTTCCACAAAAGCAGCACCAATAGCATGGATTATCTTTTTGGCCGTTACCGCCTCATAGCCTTCTTTTGTGGCCACCAAATCTCCTGCCAAACCATGTAGGTATACCGCAAAAATGGCAGCATCCAGAGCTGTGTAGCCCTGAGATCGAAGCCCCGTGATCATTCCCGCCAACACATCCCCGCTACCCGCAGTGGCCATCCCTGGATTTCCAGTGGAATTCACATAACCTTTATCTCCAGCCATTACCATAGTATGTGCTCCCTTGACCACAACAATGAGTTGGTATTTCTGTGAAAACTGTTTCACTTTTTCAAGTTTATCAAAATCATCGTTCCATTCCCCAATCAATCGCTTTAGCTCTCCCGGATGAGGGGTAAGAATGGTTTCCTTGGGCAATAGTTCCAAAAGATCGGGACGGTGGGAAAGGATGTTCAATGCATCGGCATCCAAAACCAAGGGACGCTCGTTCTGCTGCAAAAAAGTTTCAAACGCCCGAATGGTTTGTTCCCCAGTTCCCATTCCCATTCCCATAGCCACCACAGTGGGTGTAAAAGGAACCTCAATAGCGGAAATTGACCGTTCTTCCCCATCAGTCAACACCATAACTTCTGGGTTGGCGGTCTGCATGGGTATATACCCACATTGGGGAAGATAGGTGGTTACCAGTCCTGCCCCACTGTTCAAACAGGCTGAGGAGGCCAAAAGCATGGCCCCGATCTTTCCGTAAGAACCTCCAATTAAAAGTGAATGCCCAAAACTTCCCTTGTGTGAAAATTTATCTCGAGGTTTATACAGTGGCAATAGCTCATACTTACCCATAAATTCATACGCAGCGTTGGCACTGTGAATATAGTCGGCATCCAAACCAATATCCAACAGTTTCCATTGCCCAACAAAATTTGCCGTCTGGGGGAGGAAAAAAACCAATTTGGGTACCTGAAAGCTCAATGTGTATTGTGCCTTGACCACCGCTTGCGGATTTTCGCAAACCTTATGGGTAAACAAACCCGACGGCATGTCTATGGACAAGGTAAAAGCCTCTGTGGAATTTAAATGCTTAATCAGTTCCCCCACCCAGCCATCGGGTTCCCTGTTAAGGCCAATACCAAAAATGGCATCGACAACAACCTCGTTGGAGGCAATTTGTGGCAAGACACTATCTGCATCCAATATACTGGGCCAAAACTTGCGTTCCTTTAATCGGTCCAAATTGCCCAAAAAGTCCTTTGAGCGCTTCTCACTGTAATTGACTACATAGACGGATATTTCATAGTCATGCTCCAACAAATGACGCGCCAAGGCTAGCCCATCCCCTCCATTGTTCCCTATACCACAGAACAGATGGATCTTTAATTTAGCTTCTTTTAACCTAGTGTGCATCCAATTAAAAACGGCCAAGGCGGCCCGTTCCATCAATGCATCACTGTCTATGCCTTGCTTGGCAATCGTCAATTTATCAGCCTCGTAGATTTGCTGGGCGGTCAGTATCTTCATCTATCTGGGAATTAGCATTGTAGTTGCATAACACAAAAAAAAACGTCCTTTTATTTGTCAAGGTATTCGAAAGTACTACATTTACGCATCTTTTATTGTATGCAGAAACAGCTAACATATATAATCGTTACAGGTAACACCACCATTACTACCACCACGACCCCTTTGGGGTAGTTACTTTATTATATATCAGCACATATCATCTATTTTCCATTTCCTTAACATTTACAAATGAACGTTTTAAAATTTGGAGGCACTTCGGTTGCCAACGCAGACAATATTAAAAAGGTAAAAGACATTGTGGCCAACGAAGCCACTCCCCAAATGGCCGTTGTGGTATCTGCCCTTGGTGGGGTTACCGATCTGATCCTAAAATCCCTTCGGTTGGCCGCTGAAAAGAATCTGGAATACCAAAACCTACTGGATGAAATAGAGCAAAGGCATTTGAGCACGATCAAGGCCCTTTTTCCCATAACATCCCAAAGTGCCATTTTAAGCAAGGTGAAAAGCGAACTTAACAATTTGCACACCTTGTTGGAAGGCACCTTTTTGATTGGGGAAAATACCCCAAAACTTTCTGATAAGGTGGTCAGTTATGGCGAATTGCTCTCTTCGTACATCATTTCAGAATACTTTAAGAGTGAAGGGTTGAGTGCAACCCTAAAGGATGGCCGTGAATTGATGATCACCGATGAAAACCACGGAAAAGCCCATGTAGACTTTGCGGCTACCAACGCCAATTGTCAGGAATTCTTTTCCGACCTCAGCGAAAAAATTGCCGTAGTGCCTGGGTTTGTGGCCTCATCACACGCCAAAAATGGGACAACTCTGGGCAGGGGCGGCTCAGATTATACCGCTGCCATTATTGCGGCGGCCATAGATGCTTCGGAATTACAAATCTGGACAGATGTGAGCGGTATGTACACCGCCAACCCAAGAATGGTAAAACAGGCCAAGTGTGTGCCCCTCATTTCTTATCAAGAAGCTATGGAACTTTCGCATTTTGGCGCCAAAGTACTCTATCCCCCAACCATACAGCCCGTATTGAGCAAGGGTATCCCCATCCAGATAAAAAACACTTTTGCCCCCAATGATGCCGGTACAGCCATTACCCTAACTCAAAATGGGGGAGGCAAGACCGTTCGTGGCATAAGCCATGTGGGCAACATTACCTTATTGTCTTTGGAAGGCTCTGGAATGGTGGGTATTCCCGGCACGTCCAAACGTTTTTTTGAAACTCTGTCCCAGCAAGGCATTAGTGTGGTGTTGATTACCCAAGCCTCTTCCGAGCATTCCATCTGTGTTGGCATTTCTGATGACGATGCCGAAAAAGTCAAGACAGCGGTAAACGAGACCTTTACCTATGAAATTGCCACCAAAAAAATAAAACCCGTTATTGTAGAAAGCGGTCTGGCCATCATTGCCCTTGTGGGCGACAATATGAAAAGTCATCAAGGATTGAGCGGAAAAATGTTCAGTACCTTGGGAAAAAACAATGTCAATATCCGGGCCATAGCCCAAGGGGCTTCTGAACGGAATATTTCTGCCGTCATTGATGCTAAGGATGTAAAAAAGGCCCTCAATACCTTGCACGAAGCATTTTTTGAGGAGAACATCAAACAGTTGAACCTTTTTGTAATGGGTGTCGGCAATGTGGGCTCAAAGTTCTTGGAGCAAATTGAGCAGCAAAAAGACTATCTAAAAAAAGAACTCAAGCTCAACCTAAGGGTCATCGGCATGGCCAATTCAAGAAAAATGGTGTTTGATGAGGACGGAATTTCCTTAAATGGCTGGATGGAAACATTGAAGGGCGGTCAAGAAGCCAATCATCAACATTTTTTTGAGGCTATCAAAAATCTCAACCTCCGCAACAGCATCTTTGTGGACAATACCGCCAACGAAGCTGTCGCACAAAGCTATCGCGAGTATTTGAAAAATAGCATCTCTGTGGTCACCTGCAATAAAATTGCCTGTTCCTCAGATTATGAACTCTACAAAGAGTTGAAGGAACTGGCCAAAAAATACAACGCACCTTTCCTTTTTGAAACCAATGTTGGGGCTGGTCTTCCCATAATTGACACCCTCAAGCATTTGATTGTTTCCGGTGACAAAGTAAACAAGATTGAAGCGGTACTTTCTGGCAGTTTAAATTTTGTCTTCAACAATTTCAACGACACCACCACTTTTCATGACGTTGTAAAAGCCGCCATGGAACAGGGCTATACCGAACCTGACCCAAAAATAGACCTCAGCGGTATCGATGTCATGCGAAAGATTCTTATCCTTGCCCGCGAAAGTGGACATCGTTTGGATATTGATGCTATTGAAAACGAATCGTTCCTGCCCCAGGAAAGTTTGGACACCACCACAAACGAAGCTTTTTTTGATTCCCTTACAAAGCATGAAAACAGTTTTCAAGAATTGTACGGAAAAGCAGCCTCAAAGGGTTGTAAGCTCAAGTATGTGGCCCGATTTGAAAATGGCAAGGCAGCCGTAGGGTTACAGGAAATTCCTGAGGGACATGATTTTTATCATCTGGAGGGGAGTGACAACATTGTGCTGTTCTACACCAATCGTTACCCAGAACAACCTCTGATCGTAAAAGGTGCGGGCGCTGGTGCCGATGTCACCGCTTCAGGTATCTTTGCCGATATCATTAGAATTGGAAATTTCTAAGCATGGAAGAAATAAAGGTTTTTTGTCCGGCGACCATTGCCAACGTATCCTGCGGATTTGATGTATTGGGCCTTGCCCTGGATGCTGTGGGCGATGAGATGATTGTTCGGAAGACATCAAAAAAAGGGATTAAAATCACCAACATCATAGGTCAGGATTTACCCCTTGAGGCTGAAAAAAATGTGGCCGGTGTGGCAGGGTTCTCGCTGCTCAGTGCTTCAGATTATGAGGGTGGTTTTGAACTAGAAATCCATAAGAACATAAAACCCGGAAGCGGTATTGGTAGTAGTGCTGCCAGCTCTGCCGGGGCTGTTTGGGGCATGAACGAACTCTTGGGAAAGCCGTTCTCAAATTTGGAACTGGTGCAATTTGCCATGCAGGGCGAAAAACTGGCGAGTAGCGTGGCCCATGCAGATAATGTGGCCCCTGCCCTATTTGGGGGTTTTGCCCTTGTTCGTAGTTACGAGCCGCTGGATGTGATTTCCGTACACACCCCAAAAGCCTTGTATGCCACGGTAATCCACCCACAGATTGAGGTAAAGACCGCCGATTCCAGAAAAGTATTACGGACCAACATCACCCTAAAGGACGGTATTCGCCAATGGGGCAACCTAGGTGGATTGATTGCCGGACTTTTCACCGAAGACTACGGTCTCATAAGCCGTTCGCTACAAGACCATATTGTAGAACCCATACGTTCCATTTTGATTCCCGGTTTTGATGACGTAAAAAAAGGATGCCAAGAGGCAGGGGCACTGGGTTCTGGTATTTCAGGATCAGGCCCTTCCATTTTTGCCCTCTCAAAAGGGGAAACCACAGCAAGAAAGGTGGGCGAAGCCATGGCCAAAGTATATGAGAAAATCGGGATCGATTTTGATGTGCACGTGTCCAAAGTCAACCAAGAAGGATGTAAAAAGATATGATGAGTACTTTCAGAAAAAACATAAAATAAACGTTTCATGTGTCTACCATCACCGGTCAATTTAACAGTTAAATGATATATTTCAGTTTAAGCAACAACAAAATCACCGCCTCATTTCAAGAAGCGGTCGTCAATGGGATAGCCCCAGACCGGGGTTTGTATTTCCCAGAGGAAATTAACCCATTGCCTGCATCCTTTTTTGAAACCATCGAAACGCTATCACATATTGAAATCGCTTTTCAGGCCATTCAACAATTTGTGGGCGATGAGATTCCTGAAGAACGATTGCGACAAATTTTATCCACCGTGCTCGATTTTGATTTTCCCGTGGTGGAACTGGAAGAAAATGTAGCGACCCTCGAGCTCTTTCATGGCCCCACCATGGCCTTTAAAGATGTTGGCGCCCGTTTTATGGCCAATTGCCTGGGTTATTTTTCCGAAGGGCAACCACAAGAGGTTACCGTTTTGGTGGCCACTTCGGGTGATACCGGCGGTGCCGTGGCCAATGGTTTCCTTGGTGTGGAAGGCGTAAAAGTGGTTATCCTCTACCCTAGCGGAAAGGTGAGTGAAATCCAAGAAAAGCAATTGACCACCCTTGGGCAGAACATCACCGCCCTAGAGGTAAATGGCACTTTTGACGATTGTCAGCGTATGGTAAAAACTGCCTTTTTGGATGAAGAAATCACCACGGTAAGAACCCTCACTTCCGCCAACAGCATTAACGTAGCACGATGGTTGCCCCAGTTGTTCTACTACTTGTTTGCCTACAAACAGGCCAAATCAAAAGGAAAGGAAATCGTCTTCTCCATCCCCTCCGGCAATTTCGGGAATATCTGTGCGGGAATGGTCGCCCAAAAATTGGGTATGCCCGTTAAGCACTTTGTGGCCGCCACCAATGTAAATGATGTGGTGCCCCAGTTCATGCAAAGTGGGACTTATGACCCAAAACCCTCAAAAGCAACCATTTCCAATGCCATGGATGTGGGCGACCCCAGCAATTTTGTCCGTATACAACAATTGTACAACAATGACCTTGGGTTGTTAAGGGAAAACCTGTCCTCTTATGCCTTTACCGATGAACAGACCAAAGAGGCCATGAAACGTTTACACGCGCAAACCGAATATCTAGCCGACCCCCATGGGGCCGTTGGGTATCTGGGATTAAAAAAATATCAAGAACAACATACTCATACTCCCTATGGAATCTTTTTGGAGACCGCGCATCCGGTAAAGTTCCTTCCGGTCGTGGAAGCAACCTTATCGGTCACTCCAGAGATTCCACCACAGATACAAAAGGTCATGAGCAAGGAAAAGGTTTCCATCCGCATTTCGGAATACGGAGAGCTAAAATCTTATCTGACAGAAAAATAGAATCATCCAAAAATCTTTCAACAAGTTTCGTTCAAAACATAAATTGTTCAAAAAACTGCTTTCCCCGCTTATTTCAATAATTTTGCGGCAAATAGTTTGATTCATGCAGAATACCGCACTAACTGAAAAACATATGGCCCTTGGGGCCAAAATGGTTCCCTTTGCCGGATTTAATATGCCGGTATCCTATGAGGGAGTGAACATAGAACATGAAACTGTCCGCAATGGTGTTGGCGTTTTTGATGTGTCCCACATGGGTGAATTCTTGATTGAAGGACCAAAAGCCTTGGATTTGATCCAAAAGGTGACCACCAACGATGCTTCAAAATTAACCTTGGGCAAAGCACAATACAGTTGTATGCCCAACGAAACTGGTGGGATTGTTGATGATTTGATTGTATACAAAATAAAGGAGGAAACCTACCTTTTGGTCGTCAATGCGTCAAATATTGAAAAAGATTGGGCCCATATTGCCCAATACAATGAAGCCTTTGGCGCGGATATGCGTAATATTTCCGACGATTATTCCCTCTTGGCCATTCAGGGGCCAAAGGCCGTGGAAGCCATGCAAACACTGTCTTCCCATGATTTATCAGCAATATCGTTCTATAATTTCATTGTTGGCGATTTTGCCGGGATTGAACATGTCATCATCTCGGCCACGGGGTATACCGGATCTGGCGGATTTGAAATTTATTGCAAGAATTCCGAAGTGGAACAAATCTGGGACAAGGTCTTTGAGGCAGGTGCCGATTTTGGCATAAAGCCCATTGGTTTGGCTGCCCGTGATACGCTTAGGCTAGAGATGGGGTATTGCCTCTACGGAAACGATATTGACGATACCACATCGCCATTGGAAGCCGGTCTGGGTTGGATTACCAAATTCAGCAAGGATTTTGTCAATTCCGAAGCATTGGCCAAACAAAAGGAAGAAGGGGTTTCCCGAAAACTGATTGCCTTTGAGATGATGGAAGAAAAAGCCATTCCCAGACAGGGGTATGGCATAAATGATGCCGAAGGAAATTCCATAGGGAATGTTACTTCCGGTACCATGTCACCATCCATGGGCACGGGCATTGGTCTGGGCTATGTATCAAAACCCCACTCCCGATTGGATGAAACCATTTACATCCAGATCCGAAAAAAAACAATCCCGGCCAAAGTGATCAAACTTCCTTTCTATAAAAAATAGGAATCCCTGATTTGGAAAAGAAAAGCAAAAAAATTTTAATCCTAGGAGCCAGTGGGTTTATAGGCAATGCGCTCTATAAAGAACTCTGCAACTATTTTGACACCTACGGCACCTACTTTTCCAAGAAGACCTATAACGGGAACAAGCAATTTTTCTGTTATGACATGCAGGAAGATGATGTTTTTCAAATACTGCACAAAGTAAGACCAGATTTTATTATATCTTCCCTTAGGGGCGATTTTGGTGCCCAAATACAAATGCACCAACACCTTATGGAATATGTAGCCATCAACCCCTGTAAATTGTATTTCATTTCTTCTGCCAACGTATTTGATGCCTATAGCAAATTCCCTTCCTACGAAACGGACAAGACACTTTCCGAAAGCATCTATGGCCGTTTAAAAATTCGTATAGAAAATATGCTGATGCGGTTGCCAGTCAAAAAAATGGCCATTTTGAGGGTGCCCATGGTTTTTGGGAACACCTCTCCCAGAATAAAGGAAATCAAACAGAACCTAATGTCCAAAGAACCTGTGGAAGTATTCCCGAACCTCATCATCAATGTAACCCACCATGACAAGCTTACGCAGCAAATCCACTACCTGATCAACCAAGACAACTATGGCATCTTTCATCTGGGGAGCCAGGATTTGGTGCACCATGAAGAATTTATACACGAAGTGATCAAACGTCTGGGCAACCATAAGCCGGTTTACAAAAAGGTCTACACCACCAACGAAGACCGGTATTTGGCCGTTTTGCCCAAAGAAAATCCATTGCCAGAGAACCTTCAGATCTCCTACCAAGAAATTATTGACCATCACCTAACTGTGGAGTGAATTTTTTATTTTAGAGGGATGGACAAGCTTAGCAAAACAGAAATCATTTCCCGCCTTCAAGATTTGGATGGTTGGGAGCTACAGGAAAACCACCTTTCCAAAACCTTCACTTTCAAGGACTTTAAGGAAGCTTTCGCCACCATGTCTCGAATAGCCTTTGAGGCAGAAGCCCAAAACCACCATCCTGATTGGAAAAACGTTTACAACACCCTCCATATTCAATTGAACACCCATGATGCAGGTGGGGTGACCGAAAAAGATTTTCATTTGGCCCATACCATTGAGCATATCCTCACCTCTTAGCCTTTCCATTTGCGTATCTGATTCCCCTTTTGCTAAATTTGCCTACAATAGCATTTAAGACCTCTAGTTATGGGAAGAGCTTTTGAGTTTAGGAAAGCCAGAAAAATGAAACGTTGGGCAGCCATGTCCAAAGCGTTTACCAGAATAGGAAAAGATATTGTCATGGCCGTAAAGGAAGGCGGCCCCGACCCCGATGCCAACTCCAGGCTCCGTGCGGTGATACAGAACGCGAAGTCGGTCAACATGCCCAAGGACAATATTGAAAGGGCCATTAAAAGAGCCTCAGACAAAAATCAGGGCGAATACAAAGAAGTACTTTTTGAAGGGTACGCCCCGCACGGCATTGCCGTTCTCATTGAAACGGCAACCGATAACAATACCCGTACCGTGGCCAATATCCGGAGCTATTTTAACAAGTGTAATGGCAGTTTGGGCACTTCTGGATCAGTCGAGTTCATGTTTGACCACAGCTGCAATTTTAGGATTAATGGAGAAGGGATCGATCCCGAGGAATTGGAATTGGAGATGATCGACTTTGGTGCCGAAGAGGTATTTGTTGATGAGGACGGCATTCTTATCTATGCCCCTTTTGAAAACTTTGGTGATATACAGAAAGAACTGGAATCCCGAGAGCTAGAAATCCTCTCCTCTGGATTTGAACGCATTCCCCAAGTGACCAAGGAACTCTCCGAAGAACATATGGCCGATGTGGAAAAATTACTGGAAAAGATTGAAGAGGATGACGATGTACAGAACGTATATCATACGATGAAGGAGTAACCTTCTAAACTTTTTCACAAAATTATAAACCCCACTCGTTTAATGAGCGGGGTTTCTTTTTAGTGGAATAGTAATGATTTAAACTATCGTTTGATGATTATTTGTTCGACAAACTCTTCTCCTTGCTTTGTACGTGTCTTTACAAAATAGGTGCCTACAGGCAGATCCATTACTTTTATTTGCTCATTTGCAGATTGGGGCGTTGCCTTCATTTTTTGCACTAATCTACCCAAAAAGTCATATATCTGATATTCTACAACTTCAGTCTCCTTCTCAAAACTAACCGTTACTTGATCTGTAGCCGGATTTGGGTAAATATTCATACCATTATTAGTATCAGTCTTCATAGAAACTGAACCCAACTTATCAACCACTTCAAAATTAATAGATAGCACTGAGCCCATAATCCCAGACAACCCACTTCCAGAATAAGGGGTTGCCTTTAAGTTATAGCTACCCATCATAAAATTATGGCCGTTGTAATAGCCCCACCAGTCACTGAACAAGGCATAGGGCTCAACATTCTCCGTTCCGGTATGATCCTCTGCCCCGGATAGATCAAAATAAACACTCCCCACATCATCCGTGGCATTCGCCCTGATATTCAAGCTCTCCGTGGGAAGGGTTGCAACATCTATGACAACACCGTCATATAGACTCATGATATCCATACCGTTATCAGCATCCACAAGGGTGAAGCCCGTTACAGAAAGTACCCCGTTTGTCGACAATACTGTCATGGATTGAGAAGCACTGGATGTGCACATTGAAACAGGATCCTGGTACGAATAGGTAATCTCATAAACACCTACTCCTATGGACGGGTCAAACTTTCCATTAAATACGCCTTCCCCACTGTATTCCCCTCCTGAGGGAATGCCCCCTGTCAATTCAATGGCCCCATCGGCAACCTCTACATTGGCAAAGGCAGCAAGTGTAACCACTGGGGGCTCTGGGCCGGACAAGGATATATTCAAGGTCTCTGAACAACCGTTGGCATCGGTGGCGGTCACAAAGTAAGATCCCACTGTCAAACCTGAAACAGTCGCCGAATCAATACTGGTATCATGACTCCATTCATAGCTGATTGTACCCGTGCCCTTGCCATTAACGGTTATGCTGCCATCTTCGCCATCACATGTAGATGGGGCTATCACCTCATCCATATAAAAATCAAATCCTGTACATTGTGGGGCTCCATCACCGAACTCAAAATTGATGGTGAACGGCGTACCCTCATTTCCTCCCCGATTGTCTTCCGAATAGGGTATGGCCCTCAATTGGTAAACGCCCATACCAAATACATGGCCGTTGTAATAGCCCCACCAGTCACTGAACAAGGCATAGGGCTCAACATTCTCCGTTCCGGTATGATCCTCTGCCCCGGATAGATCAAAATAAACACTCCCCACATCATCCGTGGCATTCGCCCTGATATTCAAGCTCTCCGTGGGAAGGGTTGCAACATCTATGACAACACCGTCATATAGACTCATGATATCCATACCGTTATCAGCATCCACAAGGGTGAAGCCCGTTACAGAAAGTACCCCGTTTGTCGACAATACTGTCATGGATTGAGAAGCACTGGATGTGCACATTGAAACAGGATCCTGGTACGAATAGGTAATCTCATAAACACCTACTCCTATGGACGGGTCAAACTTTCCATTAAATACGCCTTCCCCACTGTATTCCCCTCCTGAGGGAATGCCCCCTGTCAATTCAATGGCCCCATCGGCAACCTCTACATTGGCAAAGGCAGCAAGTGTAACCACTGGGGGCTCTGGGCCGGACAAGGATATATTCAAGGTCTCCGAACAACCGTTGGCATCGGTGGCGGTCACAAAGTAAGATCCCACTGTCAAACCTGAAACAGTCGCCGAATCAATACTGGTATCATGACTCCATTCATAGCTGATTGTACCCGTGCCCGCGCCATTAACGGTTATGCTGCCATCTTCGCCATCGCATGTAGATGGGGCTATCACCTCATCCATATAAAAATCAAACCCTGTACATTGTGGGGCTCCATCACCGAACTCAAAATTGATGGTGAACGGTGTACCCTCATTTCCCCCCCGATTGTCTTCCGAATAGGGTATGGCCCTCAATTGGTAAACGCCCATACCAAATACATGGCCGTTGTAATAGCCCCACCAGTCACTGAACAAGGCATAGGGCTCAACATTCTCCGTTCCGGTATGATCCTCTGCCCCGGATAGATCAAAATAAACACTCCCCACATCATCCGTGGCATTCGCCCTGATATTCAAGCTCTCCGTGGGAAGGGTTGCAACATCTATGACAACACCGTCATATAGACTCATGATATTAATACCGTTATCAGCATCCACCAAGGTAAAACTGAGCACTGCCAATTCTGTAGGTGTTAAAGGCTTCACTATTACCGTTCTTATAAGCTGCTCAGCTGCATTTCCTGACGCATCAGACGCATTATAGGTAACTTCATAGGTTCCCGGAGTATTGACATCTACCATATCACCACCGATAATAATATTTGCCGTTATGTCTCCATCAACATCATCCTCTGCTTTTACACCAGGTTCAATGTATACCTCACCAATTTCTAAATACAATGGATTATCCCCAATCAAAGTAATTTCTGGAGCTGTGGTATCAGGACAATTTAACCCGCCATCATTAATGGTCCAGCCATAAGTATCAATAATACTTTGCCTAGCTTCCCCTGCCTCACAATATTGGTTTTGTGGTGCATCAAACTGTACCCCATTTTGTAAAGTGGGCAATTGGCTCCAACCAATCAAAATTTTATCATAGTTTTCATTGGAGAGCCTTGCACCTTCAAACATTTGATTCATTATTGAGACATTACCTATGTCCCAATCCGAAAGATCTTGATTGAATGGAGAGGAAGTGAACATTCCAGACATATCCGTAACTTGACTCACGTTCCAGTTGCCGATGTCTTGATTGAAAGGTGTTTGTCGGAACATGCCACTCATATCCGTGACATTGGAAACATCCCAATTGCTTATATCTTGATTAAATGGTGAATCAAAAAACATTTGATTCATGGTAATAACCTTGGAAACATCCCAACTACCAATATCTTGGTTGAAACCGGAGAAAACAAACATGCCAGACATCAGGGTAACATTGGAAACGTTCCAACTGCCTATATCTTGATTAAAGGCAGGGGCGTCATTGAACATTGACCACATAATAGTTACATTACTTACATCCCAATCGCCAATAGAGCTATTGAAAACCAAGGTATCACAACCTCTGAACATGAAACCTATGTCTGTTACATTGGTTAGATCAGGAATGTCCGTCGCCACCACATCAAGATTCTCGCATCCGTCAAAAGCGGCTCCTAAAATTTCCCAGGGCTGGGTACCCCACTGATTGACTTCCAACAACTTCAATTCATCCCTTGTTTCCCCATTGATTATTCCAAACATGATTGCCGGAAAAACACCTGTAATGGAAATTTGGTAAGTTCCCGGCTCACTATACGTGTGGGTAATGTCACTTGTCACATTACTAGAAGATGTTCCATCCCCCCAGTCCACTGAAAAGTCATATGTGTGATTTATTCGAGTATGTATGGTAATCTGGTTATCGTTGGATATACCTGGGTTATCCGTTTTCCATGTGGTGATAAAAGGGCGTTGTGTGGCTGAAACAGTGGTAAAGTTCCAGTCTGTATCATTAAAAATTCCAACAAAATCATTAGCTGACAAATCCTGAATTGCACCTGTTGGAACAAATACATAATAATTACCATTGTTGTCCAAATCATTGGTCGGATCTATCGTTAAAGAATTTCCATCAAGAGTCAACCGAGAACTAGTTGTTACATCAAAGTCTTCAATAGATACACCGTCCAGTAATAATTGTATGGTTCCAGTACCCAACTGTATAGGTTCGTTCAATTCAATGATGAAATTTGAATCTACAGGAATATCCGAAGCATTGTTTGTTGGAGTTAAACCAACAATACTTGGTGGGGTGGTATCACTTATCGCATCACCTGTAACCTCAATTAAATCTATGGCTATATCCTCATCCCCAGCATTAAGGCCAAATGTAATTCTAAGGTCCAATAGGTCTCCTGTATCTGCTATTGAATTGGTAAACTCCTGAAAAGAATTGGTTATGGATGAGCCATCTGCCACTCCATCAAAATCGGAATCTATTCCGGGTTCTTGATTGAAAGAATCCCCATTATCTATTTCGGCTACGGCTATGAGGTTTTGAAACCCTCCACCATCAACTTGATATTCTATTAAGAAGGTATCCGTGTCATCCCAATCTTGATTACCGTCCGAAGCATCATCCTCGGCCAAAAGAATACTAAAGTTTAGGTTTTCAAAATTTGCAATGTCTATGCCTTCTATGATAAAAGTAAGCGGAAGGGTAGCCCCCTCCCCATCCAAATCTTGGGCAGCGAAATAGAAATTACCCTCTATTCCTGTTATAGCATACGTATTTGAAATATTGGCTCCATCTGTTCTCGTAAAAAAATCAGAGTCGCCATCGGTAAATTCAGGTACAGATGTAGTATATCGAGAACCATTACCATCAGTCTCAAAAGATTCGGACAGTAAAGTAGTGGTCTGACCAACCATATAGGTTGTACAAAGAGGCAATAAAACAAGTAAAATAAGTGTAATTTTTTTCATAAAAATCATGGATTTTGAATTGGAGCGGTATAAATGTTGAAAATCGTTTTCCCTAAGAAATTGCAAAAAAGAATCCCTTAATAGGGACTTAAGGAGTTTGTTCCGTATTAAAGTTGAAGCCTTAAAAGCTTCAATAAGGTAATATTTTTTCATGCTCGGTTAGTGTTCGGTTTACCTTACATAAAAGGGTAGGTTCAAACGGTGTGGGGATACCGTAAAAATTTATTGAAAACGTTAAGATTATCTAACTCAAAAATGAAACTTCAAAAAAAGCTTAACATTGAGATAATCCCACGCAAAACGTTTGGGGAAACTATGACTAATGTACTTCCTTAACAGAATATTTTGTTAAAAAAATGTTTGAATGGTACAAAAAATCAGGTAAAATGCACGTTCATTCCTTGAATTCTAGCATCCTCAATACCAGCGGGTAAATCGCTCCCCTTAACAATATGTTTACAGTGTTATCCTTGGGTATAGCTATAGGCAGGTATCTTACCCTTTATACCCTTATAAAATGTGCCAACTTTCTGAAGGTCATTAGTAATATCATCTGTGGTATAAAAAGGTTCCGAGATCTTCACTTCCCTTTTTCCAAAATCAAAGGCCACCATAACAATAGGCACTTGGGCTTTTTGGGCTATGTAATAAAATCCCGTTCGTAGTTCTGTTACTTTTTTTCGTGTACCCTCCGGGGCAAGGGCAAAACGGAACACCTTACGTTCCTTATAAATCTGCACAATGGCATCGACCATATTTTGGTTTTTGGAACGATCCACGGGTGTCCCTCCGGTCCAACGAAAAAACCACCCAAAAGGCGGTTTAAAGAGACTCTTTTTACCAATGTAGTTGATTTCCTTTCCAACAATTTTCCGAACAATGAGTCCCAGGGGAAAATCCAACCAATGGGTATGGGGAATGACAATGACCACACATTGATCCACTTCTGGAAATTCTCCTTTTAACTTCCATCGGATGAGCTTAAAAAAAATGAATTGGGATAGGGCCTTAAACATTAAATCTTTCTATAGATGGCTTTGACCTCTTCTTCAGAAATCTTGGACCGCCAATCCTTGCCCAGGGCATTTTCCCATAACGGCTTCATTGAGAAAGCGACCCGAACCATTTCATCCAAATTTGCTTCGGAAAGTTGTTGGCAACCTAAATTAGGTAGGCTTATGCCATGTTTGTCCATCATCGTTCTAAAAAGTTCCACTCCTTTTGGATAATAGCTGGACAGATGTATAAAAATTAGACAATTTCCCAGTCCATGCTTGGTACCTAGAACATGCGATAGCCCATAACTAAGGGCATGGGCCACGCCAACCTGCGAATAGGCAATGCTCATACCGCCATGCCAAGAAGCCATCATCAGTTTTTCTTCGGCTTCTGCCTGTGGTAGATTACCCAAAAAAACTTCATGGCAAAGGTCGAAAGCCTTTTCTCCGTAGCTCTGGCTAAAAGCATTCAAATAGGTTCCCATAAGGGATTCCACACAGTGGATATAACAATCCATACCGGTGTAAAACCATTGTTCCTTGGGTACGGTGGCCACCAAATCTGGATCTAGGACTACTTGGTCAAAAGTGGTATGATCGGAATTGATGCCCAATTTTTTTGATGGACCGGAAAGTACCGCTGTTCTGGATACCTCTGCCCCTGTACCGCTTATGGTAGGCACCCCAACATGGTACACGGATGGTTTTTTGACCAAATCCCAGCCTTGGTACTCCTTTGATTTTCCCGGATTGGCCACCATTACCGCCACAGCTTTGGACAGATCCAACAGACTGCCCCCGCCTATGCCCACAATCCCAGAAGGCAATTCATCATAATCATCACTGATCTTTTGTACCAAAGCGTCCACTTGGTCCGTTTTGGGTTCTTCTTCTGCGGAAATGAAGATAATCTGGTCATTGAAGAAACATGGAATCCTATTTTCCAACTGTTTTCCCTCAAAATAATCATCGACCAAATAGATAAATGGAGCCTCAGAGTTTTTTCGTCTTGGCAATAATATATCGGCCAACTGGTCAAAACTACCCCGCCCAAATATAACCCTGGGTACCATGGGGAAGTTCCTATAGGTTGTCTTCTGGTTCGTTTTTAGTATTTGTTCTTTCAATTCGTCTACCCTCATAATCAGTTAAGATAGTTCAGTACGTCTTTTATTTGGTTCAATTTGAGGTGTCCGTTCTTTTGGGCCACTTCGTCGGATACCATTTCATGGGCCCAAGTGGTATGGAACGGCACATGAATGGCCTTGGCTCCGATATTCAATATAGGAATAACATCTGACTTAAGGGAATTCCCTACCATTAAAAACTCATTGACATCAATTTCCAGATGATCCAGAAGTGCCTTGTAATTTGCTTCCTTTTTATCACTCAACACTTCCACGTGGTGGAAATACCTTGACAAACCAGAGCGCTCCAATTTTCGTTCTTGATCTAGAAGATCACCCTTGGTCATAACAATAAGGCGATATTTTGATTGCAACCGCTGCAGTACTTCCTCTACCCCATCCAACACTTCTACAGGGTGGTCAATCATTCGCTTTCCCAAATCCAATATCTGGGCAATGGTGTGCTGTGATACCTTGTTGTTGGAAAGTTCAAGGGCAGATTCTACCATGGAGAGCATAAAACCCTTGATGCCATACCCGTACAGCGCCAAGTTGCGCATCTCTACCTTAAAAAGCTCTTGGTCTATCTTGTTCTTGGTCTCATAACCTTCCAAAAGGGCCGCAAACTTTTCCTCGGTATCACGAAAATAGGTTTCGTTGACCCACAGGGTATCATCGGCATCAAACCCGATTACGGTTATCTTGCTATAGTCTATCTCCATGCTTTAATGGCGCGTTCTAAATCTTCTGGAGTATCAATCTCTATACCCGTTACCTGTGTTTCCACCATTTTTATTTTTCGTCCGTACTCCAAAAAACGGATGGCTTCAATTTTTTCCTTGGCTTCCAACGGAAGCATAGGCAACAGTTGGAAATCTTCCAATGCCCGTTTTCTAAAAGCATAAATTCCTTTGTGCTTATAATAGTTTGCTGCTACATTTTCATCCCTTGGGTAAGGGATTGGGGAACGCGAAAAGTAGAGCGCAAAATTACGATGATCCACGATAACTTTCACAGTATTAGGGTTGGAAATTTCATCCCAATCGGTAATCGGGGTCATCAATGAGGCCAAATCGATTTCTTTTTCCGGGTCATTGTAAAAAACCTTGATCACTTTTTCCAAGCTCTCCTTTTCAATAAAAGGCTCATCGCCCTGTACGTTGATCACCACATCCACATCCATATCGGCCACAGCTTCGGCGATTCGGTCACTGCCACTTTGGTGTTCCGCTTTACTTCGAATGACTTTACCGCCAATTGCCTCAATGGCTTCTTGGATGACATCACTGTCCGTTACCACATAGACCCCATCAAAAAGATTGGTGTTCTCTACTGCCTCATAGGTACGCACAATTACCGGTTTCCCATGGAGATCCTGCATCAATTTTGCGGGAAATCTTGAAGCCTGGTAACGTGCCGGAATCATTGAAATTATTTGCACTACTATTTTCTTTTGGGTCTTAACTTTCTATATACTCTAAAAACGATGGCCAAAATGATGATGACCAAGAATACGGCAAATATAGGGGCAAAAATGGAAGCTGTTGAAACCGCTACCGCCGTTCCGGTCTCCACTGTTGAGACCACAGGGTTGGCCAAACCACCCGTGGTGGCCGTAGAAGCCAATCTACCAGTAGCATTGGCGCCCTTAATGGCTGCTG
This sequence comes from Croceivirga sp., assembly GCA_965230555.1. Taxonomy (GTDB): domain Bacteria; phylum Bacteroidota; class Bacteroidia; order Flavobacteriales; family Flavobacteriaceae; genus Croceivirga. The sequence goes on along the minus strand of OZ246014.1, from coordinate 1,951,117 downwards.
CAGTACCTCCTCCCGCTATAATGGCCAATGACCAGGTTATGACCGGATCCAAATCTGCCATTGTGGACACCATGACCGCTGTACCCGCAATACCTGCCAAAGGAATGGCTATACTATCCAAGGCATTGTCCACCCAAGGAATAAAGTAGGCAAAAACCTCTACCAAGGTTGCAATGCCCAAAGTTAATACCGCTGCCAGACTTCCGATCCAGTGCCAACTGTCATTCAACTCCCAAACACCAAAATAGCTGGCCAAGCTCAGGGCGAAAAGTGGAAGAAACACCCGAAAGCCCACTGATGCCGCCAAACCTACCCCCAAAAAAATACTGATGATCGTTTCTTGTGCCATTACATCCGGTTTTTATTAAATGTAGTGATATTATGGTTCAACAAAAAAATTGTCTTTGAATCCAATAAGATATAATTTTTTCTTTGCCCTGGTAATGGCCGTATACAACCATCTCAAATACTCCTTGTTCAACCCAGAGGGCAGATACGGTTGTTCCACAAAAACAGTATCCCATTGCCCTCCCTGTGATTTATGACAGGTCATGGCATAAGAAAATTTAACCTGAAGTGCGTTAAAGTAGCGGTTGTTCTTTACGCCCAAAAACTGTTTGTATTTAGATTTTTCATGGGCGTAATCCTGAAGCACTTCTTGGTAGAGGCGATTCCCTTCCTCATATGGGAGGGAAGGGGTTTCCGCCATTATTGTATCCAACATCAAAACTGTCTCAAAAGGCTTTTGGTTGGGATAATCGACCATACGCACCTTGACCTCCGCAAACTTGAATCCGTAGAGTTCTTTGATGGCAAACAATTCCAGCACTTCAATAATATCACCATTGGCTATAAAGCCGGCCTCAGAATTTGGTCGCAACCAAAAGTAGTTGTTCTTCACAACCATCATATGGTCGCCCACGGCTATTTCATTCTCCAAAAAGAGAATACGTTCCCGTATATTCTGATTGTACAGATTGGCCCTTTTGTTTGATCGGACAATGAATGCCGTTTCCTCCCGTCCGTTCTGCTGGTAGGACGTATCTATGGCATCCAATATGTCATTGCCGTCCACCAACCGCACCAAATCTTTACCTACGGATAGATCAAACTGGTAATCTTCAAAAAAGCCATCCTGCATTTGCTCCCTGAGATTGGTGGCATTAAAAAGAATGGAAGAGTCCGATGTTTGCCGTGTTACCTCATCCAACTCTATCCTATCCACTTCTTTATTGTAGTTGAGTTCAATCTTATCGGCATCCAAGGCGGGACTTAAATCCAATTTCACCGGGGGCAACTGTGCCGTATCGCCAATCAATAATAATTTACAATGATGACCTGTATAGACATAGTGCATCAAATCGTCCAACAGCGATCCATTTTCAAAGAGCTTTGAGTCGGCCGCAACATCAGGAATCATGGATGCCTCATCAACCACAAAAATGGTATCCCGGTGCTTGTTGGGCGCCAAAACAAATCGCATGGCCCCTGTCTTCTCTTTTTTGGGGAAATATATTTTTTTGTGAATGGTAAAGGCTTGGCTACCACTATAGTTGGACATCACCTTTGCCGCCCTTCCCGTGGGTGCCATGAGCACATACTTCTTTTTGGCGTGCCATAAGTATTTGGTCAAACAGCCCACAATGGTCGTCTTTCCGGTACCTGCAAAGCCCTTTAACAGGAAAACCTCGTTCTTTTTTACAGAGGTCACGAATTCGGCAAGCTTTTTGAGGGCCACTTCCTGTGTGGCCGTTGGCCTGTGCGGAAATTTTTGGTTTAGAACACTATGGAATTCGTTTGTGGTCATGAAGTCTTAAAGCTCCAAATATAGTACTGTGAAATGGCCTTAAAAACTTTTGCGATTAAAAAAAAATTGTAGATTTGCTGATAACCATTAAAACTAATATAAAGCGTTATAAAATGAAGACCATCTTACAAATTGTACTCTGGCTTGCATCCTTTCTTTTAGCCTTCATGATCTACAAATCCATCAACGGGCCCATTGATTTCAAAAAGGTGCGAAAAGAGCGTTTTCAAGCGGTAATCAACAAGCTTAAGGATATTCGTGACGCTCAGGAAGCCTATAAAACGGTCAATGGAAAATATGCCGCCAATTTTAACAGCTTGATCCAATTTGTAGATACCGGCAGCTATACCATTACCATGCAAAAAGATTCTTCATTTATGAGGTTAGATAAAGCATATGGTATCGAACTACAGATAGACACCGTGGTCATAGACACCTTGGGTATGGTCAGGGTAAATGATTCCCTCTTTAAAAATGACGACCGCTACAAAAGGTTGATGGATGTACCTTATGGCCAAAACGGCGAAACTTTTGAGATAGCCGCAGATATTATTGATAAAAGTGGTTACAAGGCTCCCGTTTATGAGGTAAAAGTGAAAAAAGATGTTGTGCTATACGACCAACCAGACGATTTAAGAGCCCAAGAAAACGCCAGAAACAGCGTAGAAGAGGTTAATGGCTCCTTTATCTCTGTCGGCTCTATGACAGATGTGAGCACCAATGGTAACTGGCCTCCCATATATGACAAAAAAGACGACTGAAATATATGAACAGGGTTCTACGGAATCCTTCAAGAAATTGTCCATTCAAGTTGGTTTGAATGGACTTTCTTTTTGTGTACTGGATACCGTTGGCAACCATATTGTGGCTACAGACGGTACTTTCTTTAAAGTAGAGCAAACGCCCTACCTGCTCCAAAAACACCTTAAAGAACTGCTCGAAAAGCATAAGCTTGTGGGCCAACAGTTCGCTGAGGTGATCGTAGTACACCAGAACACCCTTTTTAGTTTGGTCCCCAAAGATTTGTTTGAAGAAAACGAACTGGCCAACTACCTTAAGTTCAACACCAAGATATTGGCCAACGACCATATTGTCTACGACGAGATAGACAACCAGGATATGGTGAACGTATACGTGCCGTTCACCAACATCAACAATTATATTTTTGAGCTTTTTGGGGAGTTTGAATTTAAGCACAACGCCACGGTCTTCCTCCAAACCCTTTTGGGGCAAAAGTTTGATCTGGACACCCATTGCATGGTACATGTTTACCATGATGCCATGGAACTTATGGTGGTTTCCCAAAAGAAATTGCAATTGTACAACCAGTTCAGGTACAAGACCAAAGAAGATTTTCTGTACTACATCCTTTTTACATTGGAACAATTGGGACTGGATCCAGAACAAGTAAAACTAAAACTTTTTGGCGGTATTGAAGAGGGAGACCCCCTATATGAAATCTGTTACAGCTACGTTAAGCACATTGTGGTAATTAGCCCCCCGCACCCTTCTTATCTGGCCCAAGAACCTGAAAACAGCATTGATTTCACGGTCTTAAACTCGCTCTAATGCGTATCATTTCAGGAACACATAAGGGAAAGCGGTTGATGGCCCCAAAAAAACTACCGGTTAGGCCCACCACAGATATGGCCAAGGAAGGACTTTTCAACATCCTTAACAACCGGTTTTATTTTGGAGACATTAAAATTCTTGATCTATGTGCCGGAACCGGGAACATAAGCTATGAATTTGCCTCACGGGGCGTTAGGGATATCACCGCAGTGGATTCGCATTATGGTTGCGTGCAGTACATCAACAAGACTTCAGATGCGCTAAACTTGAATATTTCGGCCTTAAAAAATGATGTCTTCACGTTCTTGGAACGAACTCACGAAACCTATGATGTCATTTTTGCCGACCCCCCCTATGACATGGAGATGGAACAATTCTTACGATTTCCCCAACTTGTTTTTGAAAAGGAACTCTTGAACGAGGAAGGATTGTTGATCGTTGAACATTCTCCGCATACTAATCTTGACAACGTCCCCCACTTTACCGAAAAACGAAAATACGGGAGTTGTGTTTTCAGCTTTTTTTCAAACTAAGCCACTATAAATCTCAGAATAAAGGTTTGATTCACAGACGCAAAGACTGCTACATGAAATGACACATAGGCTTCGTAAAAATTTGTGTGATTCGCCTTAGAAGGCTATAGAAACTGAAAGTCTTGCCCTTTAAAGCACTAGACTGCCGGGTATGCAGGTAGGGTTTCAAGTAACAATCGAGGCCAATGAACTCTCTTGACAACAAAATTCAACCTATGGATCATTTATATGATGCGTTACTGTTTTACAACGAATTTTAGTGTTAAAATAGAACAAGCACGTACTATCCACAGCACCCTATTCGTTAGATACAAAACAATACTAATTACTTAATAATGAAATCATTAAAACTATTTTTCACCCTAACCTTACTCTCACTATTCCTATCTTGCGACAAAGACGATGAAAACATGACAGCTGTTGACATCGATTCACTTATTGGCCGTTGGTCACTCACTTTTTTTGAGGCAGATATTGATCTTGAAACAAATCTTTCTGGAATTTCCATTACCAGTACGAGCAAAAGTGTCGGAGAAAACTTTGATTACATCCTTACTTTTACTGAAACCACTTATGCGGTAGAAGGAGGATACGATTTGGTGACCACGGGGACAATCAACGGTATGCCTATTGATGAGGACAAGGTAACCATCAGTGGAATTTCCGAATCTGGGAATTATGAACTTTCGGACGGTGCCATTACCATAGAAGGACAATTATATGAATTTGAGATCAATGACATGGAGACAGAAGAATTATCCCTAGACCAATCACTGGATATTGCTTTTAATGGTGATGGTGATTTGGTCATGACCCAAAAATATGAAGCATCCATAACACAGGAAGGCATTCCCTTTGACTTTGATGTAGATGCTACCATGATCTTGAAACGAATAGAGTAGAACAACATCCTCTTTAAAAACCAAGAAGACCGAGCAAAAACTCGGTCTTTTTTAGTTAGGCAGGCCATAAGCCGGATTCTGTGCATCCCGAAACAATTTCGGGACCTCCCTATCATTTATCTAGGATTTTGGTTACCCAAAACCTCTATCCGCCTACCCTCCAGCTTGGGCGTGCTACCCTCAAACACTGGTATACATGGCGTTTCACCGCATAGAGTTTACCTGATTTCACTACAGCCGAACTGTACTTGCTTTCTGTTGCACTGGTCCGCGCCTTTCGGCGGACGGGTGTTACCCGCTATGCTGCACTTTGGTGTCCGGACTTTCCTACCCCTCATATACAATCAGGGTCGATAAGGTGGCCTACAGGGGCAAAGGTAACCCAATTGTTAATAACTATTTTAAGACTGGCCTTATCGCTATATGCAATGCCCCCCGCTATTTTTATATTTGTTATTGGCTCAAACAAAATAGTTTTGGAACCCTTTATTGTATCGGCTAGAAAATATCGTCCACAAACCTTTAAGGATGTGGTAGGACAACAGGTGATCACCAATACTTTGGAGAATGCCATTGCCCATGATCATTTGGCACAGGCCCTATTATTCTGTGGGCCAAGGGGCGTTGGCAAGACCACCTGTGCCCGTATCTTGGCCAAGCGCATCAACCAAGATGGCACCGAAGGGGAAGGGGAAGACTTTGCCTTCAATATTTTTGAGCTTGATGCCGCCTCCAACAACTCGGTGGATGACATTCGTAGTTTGACCGACCAAGTCAGGATCCCGCCACAAGTGGGCAAGTACAAGGTCTATATCATAGATGAGGTACATATGCTCTCCCAATCTGCCTTCAATGCATTTTTAAAGACCTTGGAAGAGCCACCCAAACATGCCATATTTATATTGGCCACCACGGAAAAGCATAAGATTATCCCCACCATCCTATCACGTTGCCAAATCTTCGATTTTAAAAGGATCACCATCAAGGATGCGGTGGAATACTTAAAATATATAGCACAGGAACAGGGAATCACCGCCGAGGAAGATGCTTTGCACATTATTGCACAGAAAGCCGATGGCGCCATGCGGGATGCCCTCTCCATTTTTGACAGGGTGGTCAGTTTTACCGGCAATCAACTGACGAGAAAGGCCGTGGCCGAAAACTTGAACGTCCTTGATTACGATACTTATTTCAACACCACAGATTTGATTCTGGACAATAAGATTCCAGAATTGTTGGTCTTGTTCAACAAGACCCTTTCCCTAGGTTTTGATGGGCATCATTTTATTGTTGGACTGGCTTCCCATTTCAGGGATTTGGTTGTTTGCCAACACCCAGAAACCATCCCTCTTATGGATGTTGGGGAAGATGCCAAGGCAAAATATGCCACGCAGTCCCAAAAGACCGATCGCGACTTTTTATTAAAGGCCCTGGACATGGCCAACCAATGCGACCTTGATTACAAAACCAGTAAAAACCAAAGGCTCTTGGTAGAGCTCACCTTAATGAAATTGGCATCCCTCACTTTTGGCGGTGAAAAAAAAAAGCCTGATTTCATAGTCCCCGCTTCCCAGTACCGAAGACAGGACTACGTGAAGGTTCCCCAAAAGGACTATTCCATAACGGAAAAAACAACCCCATCCACATCTGTACCACAAGAGGTTGTCCAAGCCACGCCTCCCCAAAAAGAAATACCTAAGGAAAAAGTTGTTCTAAAAAACCTGCCAAATCGGGTCTCTGGACTTTCCCTCTCCAGCCTAAAAACAAAAAAAGAGCATCAATCCCTTAAAAATACGGCCAAGCCAGAAGACCAGTTGCCCAAAAAGGATTTCAGTGAGGAAGATATGCTCAAATTCTGGAACGAGTATGTCCATAAGCTGGAAAGCCAAGGCAAAAAAATAATGGCGAGCAATCTTCAAACCGATGTTCCCCGATTAAAAAACGGATACACTATTTGGATAGAACTCCCCAACGAAACCATGAAAAAGGAAATTGAACGGGAACAAGGACCCTTGCTCAATTTTCTAAAGGAAAATCTGGAGAACCACTACCTTACATTAACAATAACCGTTAATGAAGAAGTCTCCAAAAAATATGCCTTTACCCCCGAAGAGAAATATGAGAAACTGAGGGAGAAAAACCCGGCCATTGATATATTGAGAAAGGAATTCGATTTGGATTTTTAGAATCTTTTCTCCTAAAAATTATATTTGCCCTATAAAAACACCCATATGCTAGGCCTAAAACTACCCACCGACCCAAGATGGGTCAACATTGTTGAGAAAAACGTTGAAGAGATATTGACCGATCATGCCTATTGCGAGCAAAAAGCGGCCAGTATGGCCATTTCATTGATCATCGGTTTTCCAGAAAAGTCTGAATTGGTCAAGGAGATGATTGCTCTGTCACGGGAAGAAATGGGCCATTTTAACATGGTCCATGAAAAGATTTTGGAACGAGGGTGGACCTTGGGCCGTGAGCGCAAAGATGAATATGTGATCAAATTGATGAAGTTCTTCCCAAAAGGAGGAAGCCGTGAGACCCATTTGATCCACAAACTACTGTACGCTGCCATGATCGAGGCAAGAAGTTGTGAACGTTTTCGCTTGCTATCCGAGGAAATATCGGATTCCGATCTATCTGAATTTTACCGAAAACTTATGGCCAGCGAAGCCAACCACTATACCATGTTCCTCAAATTTGCCAGAACCTATGGCAAGCGGGAAGAAGTGGACCAAAAATGGCAAGAGCTGTTGGATTACGAAGCCGAGATCATGAAAGACCTTGGCAAGAAGGAAACAATGCACGGTTAGGCCTCTTGGTAGTACATGGTCTTGATCATCCCGTCTGCCAGACCAATTTTGGGGACATGTATTTTTTTGGCGCCACTCCATTTGGCAGCAGACAAAAATATTTTGGAGGCAGGAATAATCACATCTGCCCTGTCATGGTTCAAGCCTATTTCTGCCACCCGGTCTTCATAACTCATACTTTCCAGAAAATGGTATTGGGCATTGAGCCATATCAAGGACAAAGGTTGGTCTACCTTACGGCCGGACATCTTGTGCAACTTATTGATGTTCCCTCCAGAGCCTATGATCTCTGCGTTTTCAATAGATTCAAAATGGTTCTTGATCCACTCTTTCAGTGCTTTCCAAACCTCTTTTTTCACTAAATCATTAAGAATCCTTACCGTACCTATCCTAAACGATTTTGAGTCAACCACCTTACCATTCTTAAAAACGGTAAACTCGGTACTCCCGCCCCCAACATCTACATACAGATAGGCCCTGTCTTTGGTCATGACCTCTTTAAGGTCTGTATTCGCTATAATGGAGGCTTCTTCCTTCCCGTCTATGATGTTGATCGTTATCCCCGATTTTTCAATCACCTTGGAGACGACCTCTGCGCTGTTCTTGGCCTCGCGCAAGGCCGATGTTGCACAAGCCCTGTATTTTTCCACACCAAAAACCTTCATCAACAATTGAAACGATTGCATGGACTCTGACAATCGTTCTATGTTCCGTTCCGATATTTTGCCCAAAACAAAGGCATCTTCCCCCAATCTAACCGGAACCCGTATCAACGAGCTCTTTTTGAATTTTACAGGATTTCCCTCTTGCTCAATTACGTTGTAGATCAACAACCTTACTGCATTTGACCCTATATCAATGGCCGCAAACTTCCTTATTTTCAATAGCTAAAACTTCAAGATTTCAACTTCTTTTTATAATAATCGTACATGGCAAATTGTGACCGCACCCTAGGGTTGTGGTCATCACGATAGGCATTGTCCTGTTCTTTGGAAAACACCCTGGCCTTTGTATTGTCCTTCCATGAGATTTCAAAGGTATCGATCAATTCTTGTTTTACATCCTCATCATAGATGGGACACCCCACTTCTACCCTGTAATCTATGTTCCTAGTCATCCAATCGGCAGAAGAGATATAGACTTTTGGATGGCCGTCATTGCCAAAAATAAAGATTCTTGGGTGCTCCAAAAACTTATCGACCACACTAATGGCCTCAATATTCTCACTCATTCCTTCCACTCCGGGCACCAAACAACAGATTCCCCTGATGATCAATTCTATTTTTACCCCAGCCTTACTAGCCTCATACAGTTTATCGACCATTTTATAGGAGGTAAAGCTGTTCATCTTGATCTTTATGTAGGCTTCCTTGCCCACAATGGCATTGGCTATTTCATTATCAATAAGCTTACTGAACACATTTTTGGTATAATGCGGCGATACGATCAAGTGCTTGTATTTATTTATTTTATAGGGAACCTCAAAAAAATCGAACACCTTATTGGTTTCCTTTAAAATGGCCTCATGGGCAGTGAACAAGGTATAATCTGTATAGATCTTTGCTGTGGACTCGTTGAAATTTCCCGTACTCACAAAACCATATCGTTTCAAATCGCCCCCTTCTTCCCGCTCCACAATACAAATCTTTGTATGCACTTTAAGTCCGGGTATTCCAAAGATCAACTTAATCCCTTCTTCTTGGAAGATGTTGGCATATTTAATATTGGCCTGCTCATCAAAACGGGCCTGTAGCTCAATTTGTACGGTCACCTCCTTTCCATTTCTTGCGGCATTGATCAAAGCGGCGGCCACTTGGGAGTTGTTGGCCAATCTATAGATGGTCAACTTTATCTTCCTCACCTTTGGATCAAGGGCTGCCTCCTTTAAAAACTTGACCACATATGAAAAAGTCTGGTACGGGGTATAGATCATAAAGTCCTTCTTGGCTATCTGCTCCAAAAGACTTCCCTGCAACCTCACCCCTTTTACCGGCAGGGGCGTAATTTTTTTATACTGCAAGTCATGCCTATCCAAACTGGGAAAACCCATATAATCCCTTCGGTTGTGGTAACGCCCTCCTGGGATTACGCTATCGGTCTCCTGAATGTGCATTTTTTCTTTAAGAAACCTTAAGGTATCTATCTTGATGCGCTTGTCATACACAAAACGGACCGGGTTGCTTATTTTACGATGCTCCACACTTGTGGAGATTTTTTCAATAAAACTCTTGCTCAGATCACTATCTATATCCAGTTCGGCATCCCGGGTAATCTTGATCATATGGGCCGAAATATCGGCACAATCGAACATACTGAAGATTTGGCCCATACAAAACCGGATAACGTCATCAACCATCATAATATAGTTCTTGCCCTCTTCTTCGGGCAGGACCACAAAACGATCCAAACGACGGGGTATCTCGATCAAACCATATTGAATGCCCAATTGGTCTATGGGGACTTCCGCTACATTTTTTAAGACCATTCTAACCGCCAAGTAAGCTGCCGTATCCTTTAAGGTAGGAAACTCCGATAGGTTGTTCAGGATCACGACGATCAGCTCTGGGTTTACCTTGCGCTCAAAATAATCAATTACAAAATCTTCTTGATTTGGTTGTAATTGGGTCTCATCGATCAAATAAATATTTTCCGTGGCCAGTTCCTTTTCTATTCCCTTGAGAATCTCTCCGCTTTTGGCCTGGAGTTGTATCACAATCTTGGTAATCTCTTCCAGAAGCACTTTGGCATTTTGGCCGCCCAGTTCGCTTTTTCCAGTCTTACCCGCATCTACAATCCGTTTTACGGTGGCATACCGCACCTTAAAGAACTCGTCCAGATTATTGCTGAAGATTCCCAAAAAACGAAGCCTTTCGATCAAGGGAACATTGGAATCGGCACTTTCCTGCAACACCCGTTCATTAAACTGCAGCCAACTTATTTCCCTATTTATGTATTCGTTTTTGGTTTTTGCCATACTTATGTTCTTAATTTTTTTGGAACTATATATTCTTCGGTCTTGCCTTCGGAAATATGCTGCCAATTATCCGTATCAAACGTTATGATGACCATCCCGGCCGTGGGAACATTATCTATATATTTATCTCCCAGATTGTTTGCCAATGTGGTAAAGGCATAATTATGCCCAAAAATCAACACCGTCTGTAGTTTATTGTCCAGGTTTTTTAAAAACCGAAGCACGCTATTCCCAGAGAAATCATAAAGTTCCTCGGTGAGCCGAAACTTTTGAAAATCGAAATCTAGATTTCTGAGCACTATGATGCCGGTGTGCAGGGCCCGGTTTGCCGGACTCGAATAGGCATGGTCTATTTTAAGGTTGAAGGACTTTAACTTGGCCCCTACCAAATGGGCATCGTTAATGCCCCGCTCTTTTAAGGGTCTGTCCTTATCCTGGACATCATACTCCCAAGACGATTTGCCATGTCTTATAAAAACTACTCGTTTCATACGCTAGGGTTGCAAGCGTTCTATTTTCCAATCAAAATCTTCGGTCAACGTAAACAGGAGACGATCGTGCAAACGGTTGGGCCTTCCCTGCCAAAATTCCATAGATTCTGGCCGCACCAAATATCCGCCCCAATGCTCTGGTCGCTGTAGTTCTTTGCCTTCCATTTTACTTTCCAATGCCTTTAAACGCAATTCAAGCTCTTCCCTTGAGGCAATGGGCTGGCTCTGCGCCGAAACTATGGCCCCCAATTGACTTCCCCTGGGACGTGATTCAAAATACCCATCGGACAGGTTTGCTACTATTTTTTCGGCCTTTCCTTTAATAATGACCTGCCGCTCCATGGTGTTCCAAAAAAAGGAGAGGCAGACCTTTGGATTTGCTGCCATGGCCTTGCCCTTTTCACTTTCATAATTGGTGTAAAAGATAAAACCCTCGTAGGTGAACTTTTTGAGCAGCACCACCCTGTTTTTGGGAAAACCATCCAACCCCACTGTTGAGAGGGTCATGGCATTGGGTTCGTCCATTCCCGAAGAAGCTTCAACCTCATAAAACCACTTTTGAAAGACCTCCATGGGGTTGTCCGATATGGAAGCTTCGCTCAGTTCACTCTTTTCATATGATTTTCGGTAATCGCTTAGGTCTTTTTGCATCTATAAAGGCTGATACCACAAAATTCGGGAAAAGTAGGGAAATGGAAAAGTTTATCCCTAGCGTTGGAACGTGATAAAATGTTCTTGGTTAAGATAACTGGGGAATTCAGTTAAAATTCAAATACCTTTCCATCATCGGCCAAGGTCACTTTTTCAAATACCTGTTGCGCTTCTTCCCTAAACAGTTCAATGCTCTTATAACGCGTGGAGTAATGGCCCAAGATCAATTGCCCCACTTTGGCTTTTTGGGCAATAGTGGCCGCTTCCAGTGCCGTAGTGTGCTTTGTCTTTTCCACCAAGTTCTTTTCAGATTCCAAAAAGGTGGATTCGTGGTAGAGAACATCAACCCCGGAAATTTGCGGAATAATATCTTCCTTGTAGGCCGTATCACTACAAAAAGCATAGCTTTTGGGTGGCGGTGGATCCAGGGTAAGAACCACATTCTTTACAAGCTCCCCGTTATCGAGCAGCACATCCTTACCCGCCTTAATGTTATTAAACTGGCTTTTATCTATTTTATATTGGGCAACGGCATCAACATTGAGCGTTCTTGGGGCAGGTTTCCCTTTGAACAGGAAGCCATTGGTATACACCCTGTGTCGCAATGGAATGGTAGAGACCGTCACCTTGTCATCCTCAAAAACCACCTCGCTTTCTTTAGCGGTGAGTTCATGAAACACGAGTGGGTAATTGGTCCAGGAGTCCCCCAATTTTAATAGTAGCGTAATGGCTTCCTTGATTCCCTTTGGGCCATAAATGTGCAGTTCCTTTTCCCTGCCCAACAAGCGAAAGGTAGAGACCAATCCGGGAAGCCCAAAGAAATGGTCCCCGTGCAGATGCGAAATAAATATATGGTTGATACGGGAAAACTTAACCCTACTTTTTCTGAGCTGTACCTGTGTTCCCTCGCCACAATCAATCAAAAAAACATGATTTTTTAGCTCTAGGACCTGTGAGGTGGGATTCGTCAAGCTACGTGGGGTGGCGCTGTAACAACCAAGGATAGAAAGTTTCACGAAAATGAAAAATTAAAAGTTGAAAATAGGAAATTTATCATTGGTTGCTCTTACTGGATTTTACAATAGACGCCAAAATTCGAACTATTTCAGTCATATCATCCTGCAATGTCTGAAATCTGTTTGAAGGAATATGTTTTGATTCAATCAACAAATCAATCCAGTATCTAGTTTCATTTGCCTCTTTAAGTGATATTGACATTTTGTGGATAAAATCTTTTTTACTCTCTGCATGTTCAGCTTCCCACACCAAAGCACCAATTGATGTTCCTGACCTCAACAATTGCTTGGAAAGTGTGAATTCTTTCTCTTCCTCTTCAAGAAACTTGACCAATTGATAACTTTAAGGGCAAAATCAAAAGTTTTTTCTTGTATTATATTTTCTGTCTTGCCCAAAACTGATTTTTAACTTTTCATCATCCATTTTCAATTACAACCCCAAATCCCTTTCTATTTCTTCCATTTCTATGACATCCTTGGCCTCTTGGAGCGTGGGCACAACGACCATTGCTTCCGGCACCTCATCATAGGTCACTTTTTCGGTGACCAACACAAACGATTTTTTTGCCTTACGATGGGTATTGGACAATTCCAAAAACTCCAGTACATCGTTCTGGGTCAAATCTGAAAAAGAAAATAGATTAACGATGATATGGTCATGTTGAATGGTCTCATATGCCTCATGAATTTTTTTGATAAAGGTTTTCAACGAGGCCTTTTCTTGAAGGATTATAGTGGTATTGCCCACTTTGTCAAAAATCATATACTTATATTTTAGACGCCAACAAATAAATGACAGCCATACGGATGGCCACGCCATTTTCTACTTGCCCTAAAATAATGGATTGTTTTGAATCTGCCACATCACTGGTGATTTCCACACCACGATTTATGGGGCCAGGGTGCATTACCACAATTTCTTTGTCCAAACTATCCAAAATGGCTTTGGTGAGGCCATATTGTTGCGCATATTCCCGGGTTGTAGGAAAATAACTGACATCCATCCGTTCGTTTTGAACGCGCAGCATATTGGCCACATCGCACCATTCCAAAGCTTTTCCCAAGTCCAGTTCCACCTCAACCCCAAGGGATTCAATATGCTTTGGAATCAAGGTCTTTGGCCCGCACAGCTTTACATTGGCCCCTTGCAACCTTAGCGCAAAGATATTGGAGAGTGCAACACGGGAGTGCAGGATATCGCCCACGATCAGTACATTCTTACCAGCCACATCGCCCAATTTTTCCCTTATGGAGTAAGAATCCAACAAGGCTTGGGTAGGATGCTCATGTGCCCCATCGCCCGCATTTACAATTGCCGCCCCTACGTGTTTTGAAAGAAAAATTCCGGCTCCGGGATTGGGATGGCGCATCACCACCATGTCTACCTTCATGGAGAGGATATTGTTAACAGTATCGATCAAGGTCTCCCCTTTCTTTACCGAGGACTGTGCCGCCGAAAAGTTGATGACATCTGCAGACAGTCTTTTCTCCGCCAATTCAAAAGACAGGCGGGTTCGTGTACTGTTTTCAAAAAAAATGTTCGCTATGGTAATATCTCGCAGCGTGGGCACCTTTTTGATGGGTCTGTTTATGACTTCCTTAAAGTGGTCTGCTGTTTCAAAAATGAGATTTATGTCCTTTTCATTGAGGTACTTTATTCCCAGTAAGTGATTCGTACTTAATTCTGACATGCTATCTGTTTACCAAATACACCGCATCCTCACCATCGTTCTCTTGCCACATCACTTTAACTTTTTCTTCGTTAATGGCATCAACTTGCCTTCCTTTATAGGTAGGCTGAATGGGCAAATGCCTACTGAACCGTCTATCGATAAGTGTTAATAATTCTATATCTGAAGGCCTCCCGAACGATTGAATGGCCGTAAGCGCCGCACGAATGCTGCGTCCGGTATACAACACATCGTCTATAAAGACCACATTTTTGTTTTCCACCAAGAAATCAATCTTTGTCTTATTGGCCTGTAGGGGTTTGTCGCTTCTTCTAAAATCGTCCCTAAAGAAGGTGATATCCAAGGAACCGAGCTTTATGTCCTCTATACTGAAGTCTTCCCTTATAATCTTTTCCAATCGTCTTGCCAAAAAAATCCCCCTTGGCTGAATGCCAATAAGCACGGAGTCTTCAAAAGCTGTATGGTTTTCAAGTAATTGACAGGCCAAACGGTGGAGTATGATGTTTATTTCCTTTGCCGTGAGAAGAATTTTTTGGCTCATTCAGTACCCTAAAAAAATCGTTTGGTCTACAAAAGTATGAAATTCCCGCAAACAAAAAACCCTTGCCGATTGACAAGGGTCTGTTTTTATTGCATTCCGAAAGGAATTATTTCTTGGCATCTGCCTCCATCTTATCTTTCAAGGCCTGCAATTGTGCGTTGGCATCACCCAAGGTTGGGGCAGACTCTTCGGCCTGCGCAGCCTGTCGTTTCTTGGCTGCCTTGATGTTACGCTCTTCCTGCTCCCTAAAGATAGCGGTGTGGCTTGCTACAACTCGTTTGAAGTCTTTGTTGAACTCAATGATCCTGAATTCCACTTCTTCACCTTTCTTGATCTTGCCACCATCTTCTTTTTCCATGTGGCGAGATGGTACAAAACCGGTAATATCCTCGTTGAAGACCACGGTAGCGCCTTTGTCTACAATGTCACTTACCGGTGCCTTGTGCACGGTGCCCTCTGCAAACTCTGTCTCGTACTTGTCCCAAGGATTTTCTGTGGTCTGTTTGTGGCCCAAACTCAACTTTCTGCCATCAACATCCAATTCCAATACCTCAACTTCCAAAGTATCGCTAACATTTACAAACTCTGATGGGTGCTTGATTTTCTTGGTCCATGAAAGGTCAGAAATATAGATCAGACCATCAATACCTTCTTCCAGCTCCACAAATACCCCAAAATTGGTGAAATTGCGAACAATACCCTTATGGCGGGAACCTACAGGGTATTTTGTGGTAATATCGGTCCATGGATCAGGGGTCATTTGTTTCATACCCAAGGACATTTTGCGTTCTTCCCTATCCAAGGTGAGCACAACGGCTTCTACCTCATCACCAACTTTTACAAAGTCTTGTGCAGAACGTAGGTGGGTTGACCATGACATTTCTGACACGTGGATCAATCCTTCTACACCTTCTGCCACTTCTATAAAGGCTCCATAATCGGCAATAACGACCACTTTACCTTTGACTTTGTCGCCTATACTGATCTCATCACCTAGGGCATCCCATGGGTGTTTCTCCAACTGTTTAAGACCCAATTGGATTCTTGACTTGTTGTCATCAAAATCAAGGATGACCACATTCAATTTCTGATCCAACTCCACAACCTCGTTCGGGTGGTTGATACGGCTCCACGAAAGATCGGTAATATGGATCAGTCCATCCACACCACCAAGGTCAATGAAGACACCGTAAGAGGTAACGTTTTTGACAACGCCTTCCAATACTTGGCCTTTTTCCAATTGACCGATGATCTCTTTCTTCTGTTCTTCAATATCGGCTTCGATCAAGGCTTTGTGCGAGACCACCACGTTTTTGAATTCATGGTTGATCTTAACCACCTTGAACTCCATGGTCTTGTTAACGTATTGATCGTAGTCACGAATAGGTTTTACATCAATCTGCGACCCTGGCAAGAAAGCTTCGATTCCGAATACATCGACAATCATACCTCCCTTGGTCCTACATTTTACAAAACCTTGTACAATTTCTTCTTTATCGTGGGCCTCATTTACACGGTCCCAAGCCTTGATGGTCCTCGCCTTTCTGTGCGAAAGCACCAACTGTCCCGTCTTGTCCTCACGAATGTCAATAAGTACCTCAACCTTATCGCCAACCTTTAGATCTGGGTTGTAACGAAATTCGTTCAATGAGATAACCCCTTCAGACTTTGCATTGATATCGATGATGGCCTCACGGTCCGTCATGTGTATCACGGTACCTTCCACAACCTCTTCATCGGCCGTGTCCACAAAGTTTTCCTCAACAAGCTTTTCAAACTCGCTCAACTTGCTGTCATCAACTTTTTCAATACCTTCTTCGTACTTTTCCCAATCAAAGCTTTCCAAAAATTCCTGTGGGTCTTGCTGTGGGATTTCTTCTTTTACTGTTTCTACAGCTTCAACAGTTTCGCTAACTTCTGCAGTTGTTTCGTTAGCTTCTTGTGCAGCCGGGATAGTTTCGTTTACCTCGACTTCTTTTTTTTCTTCAGCCATGTGCTGATATTTATTTGTATTCTGCACTGACCACAAGAGTTAAGACGCTGGTGCAGAAGTGGTTTTACTTTTTTATCTTCCCTTTTTTCTCTTGGTTGCGCCAAAAAAGGAGTGCAAAAATACAATTAATCAACTGTTAAACAAACTCTTGCTCTTTTTTCCTTTATGATAATGAAAACTTAAGCTTAGGTGTGACATTATTCCATATCTTGTGTCTTACATTTATTAATCTTAAAATCAATAAAGTACCATGAGTGCAAAAGCCAAGTATCAAGCTGTTCTAGACCTGGGACAGGAATTGGGAATCAAAGATGGAAATGTTAGTATGGAGGGGGATACCTTAAAAATAAAAGGGGAAGCGGGGACTCCCTACGAGAAAAACATTCTTTGGGACAAAATCAAGGAAATAGGCGGTGAAAGCCCCTCTGACATCAAGGCCAACATTACCGTGACCGATGATTCTGTCTACCATAGACATACCGTAAAAAGTGGTGAATCCTTGAGCAAGATTGCCAAGCACTATTATGGAGATGCCATGAAGTACCAACAAATTTTTGAGGCCAATACCGATCAGTTAAAAAATCCTGATTTAATCCACCCAGACCAAGTTTTGGTAATTCCCAACCTATAAGGATTCGTTTAAAAAAAAAGACAATAAGGCACCCACACTTCGAGATTGCTCAGTGATTGGGTGCTTTTTTATGCTTTGACGAGTTCTTGGACTTTGTCGTAAATTAATTTGAATTGCTCCTCCAACGTAAGATCGCTGTTGTCAAATTCTAGGGCATCTTCTGCCATTCGCAATGGGGAGACTTTACGGCTGGAATCTATACGATCGCGCTCCTGAACGTTCTGTAAAACGGCCTCATAGGAAATGTCCTCTCCCCGGGCAAGCAATTCTGTATAGCGCCGTTGGGCCCTTTTCTCTGCGGAAGCTGTCATAAAAATTTTCAGCTCAGCCCCGGGGAAGACCACCGTTCCAATATCACGGCCATCCATGACAATTCCTTTTTCCTTACCCATTTGCTGCTGTTGCTCCACCAATTTTTCACGGACTTCCGGAATGGCGGCCACCTTACTCACCCAACCAGAGACCGCTAGATTACGGATTTTCCCTTCTACATTTTCTCCATTTAAATGGATTTCCGACTGTTGGTTTTCTGGATTGCACTTAAAAGACAAGTGCAGTTTGGGAAGGTCTTGGACCAATGCTTCCATTTGGCTCCCTGCCTTGCCAATGTACCCGCTATCCAAAGCATAGAGCGTGACCGCCCTGTACATGGCCCCGGTATCTACATAGACGTAGCCCAATGCCACTGCCAACTGCTTGGCCACTGTACTTTTTCCTGTGGATGAAAACCCGTCCAGGGCTATGATGATTTTTTTCATTGTCCCAAAAATACCGAGAAAATATGAGGTTAAAGCTACCTAAAGTTTCTTGGCATTCTTGACCTTTTGTTGGGTCACGGCAATAGTGATGACCTCACTCATATCGGTCACGTAGTGAAACTTTAATCCCTTTAGGTATTCTTCCTTGATTTCCTTGATGTCCTTTTGGTTTTCTGCGGAAAGAATAATCTCTTTGATCTTTGCCCTTTTGGCGGCCAAAATCTTTTCCTTGATTCCACCCACGGGGAGTACTTTGCCCCGCAGGGTAATCTCGCCCGTCATGGCCAGGCTCTTCTTAACCTTGCGTTGGGTGAACAATGACACCAATGAGGTCAGCATCGTAATCCCCGCACTTGGCCCATCTTTTGGGGTTGCTCCTTCTGGCACATGAATGTGGACATTGTATTTTTCAAACACTCCGGGGTCTATCCCAAATGTTTCCGCATTGGATTTGATGTACTCCATAGCAATGGTAGCAGACTCTTTCATTACCTTGCCCAGGTTACCGGTAATGTTTAGGGTTCCCTTTCCTTTGGAGAGGATGGATTCGATAAAGAGAATATCGCCCCCAACCCTTGTCCAGGCCAAACCAGTGACCACCCCTGCCACTTCATTGTTCTCATATTTGTCACGCTCCAATCGTGGCGGCCCCAACACTTCTTCAATGATGGCATTTGACACTTTTACCGCATAGGTTTCCTCTATAGCAATGTTTTTTGCGGCGTAACGCACCATTTTGGCCAACTGTTTTTCCAAGGTACGCACACCAGATTCCCGGGTATAGCCCTCAACAATTTTTTCCAATTGGGGTTTACCTATTTTCAAATCCTTATCAGACAGGCCATGTTCCTTTAACTGCTTGGGTAACAAGTGTTTTTTTGCTATTTCAACTTTTTCCTCTATGGTGTAACCTGTTACATTGATAATTTCCATCCGGTCCAGTAGCGCTGGCTGAATACTGCCCAAATTATTGGCCGTTGCAATGAACATGACCTTGGAGAGGTCATAGCCCATCTCCAAGAAATTATCATAAAACTCACTGTTCTGCTCTGGATCCAATACCTCCAACATGGCCGAAGATGGATCCCCTTGGTGGCTACTGCCCAACTTGTCTATCTCGTCCAAAATAAAGACAGGGTTGGAAGTACCCGCCTTTTTGATGCTCTGCACAATTCTTCCCGGCATGGCGCCAATATAGGTTTTTCGGTGCCCGCGTATTTCGGCCTCATCCCTAAGTCCGCCCAACGACATGCGCACATATTCCCTGCCCAAGGCCTCTGCCACAGATTTTCCCAAGGAGGTCTTCCCTACCCCGGGAGGGCCGTAGAGGCACAAAATAGGAGATTTCATATCGTTGCGAAGCTTTAGAACGGCCAAATACTCTATGATCCTTCGCTTTACATCTTCCAGACCATAATGGTCACGGTCCAAAACCTTCTGGGCGCGTTTTAAATCAAAAATATCCTTGGAATAGTGGTTCCAGGGCAAATCGACAAAAAGATCCAGATAATTTCGTTGGATGGAATATTCCGCTACCTGCGGGTTCATCCGCTGCATCTTGGCCAACTCTTTTTCAAAATGTGCCTTGACTTTTTTGTCCCATTTTTTCTTTTTGGCCTTTTGGGCCATCTCATCCACTTCTTCCTCGTATGATATTCCGCCCAGTTCCTCTTGGATGGTCTTCATCTGTTGGTGGAGGAAATACTCCCGTTGCTGTTGGTCCATATCGCTCCTAACCTTGGATTGGATGTCGTTTTTCAGTTCCAATTTCTGAAGTTCCATATCCATGTACTTCAAGGTAGTCAGTGCCCTTTCCTGTAAATCTGGAATCTCGAGCAACTTTTGCTTTTCGGCTACCTCCAAGTTCAAGTTGGACGACACAAAATTGATAAGGAAACTATTGCTCTGGATGTTCTTGATGGCAAAGGTGGCCTCGCTCGGAATATTGGGGTTATCCCTTATAATCTTGTAGGCCAATTCCTTGATGGAGTCTATGATGGCCAAAAACTCGGCATCCTCACTATCTGGGCGAATCTCATTGGCCTCTTTAATAGTTGCGGTCATATAGGGTTCCTCGGTGATCATCTCGGCTATCTCAAACCGTTTTTTCCCTTGGATGATTACGGTAGTGTTACCATCGGGCATCTGTAAGACCCTTAAAATACGGGCAACCGTCCCTAAAGAATGAATATCCTTTACCCTTGGATTCTCTACATTCTCATCCTTTTGGGCAACAACACCTATTACCTTGCTCCCATTGTTGGCCTCCTTGATCAAGTTGATGGACTTGTCCCTTCCCGCCGTGATGGGTATGACAACACCGGGAAACAACACCGTATTTCTCAAAGGCAATATGGACAGCGTTTCTGGAAGATCTTCTTTATTCATCTGTTCCTCATCCTCAGGGGTCAGCAATGGAATCAATTCCGCATCCTGATCAATATCCTGAAAAGACAAACTGTCAAAATCTGTAAATTTTACTTCTTTCATAAAATCGTTTTCGGTCATTCTGTCACCAAAACCCTTGGTCTTTACAAGGTTCTGCATCGTTGTACAGTTCCAATTCCCTTAAAAATAGGGTATTCAGCAACAGAACAATCACTATACAACGGTTTAATGGCAATTCTTATGCCAAGGAAAGACAACTTTTTTACTAAAACTGTAACATTTTAATTTTGGCATACTCTTTATAACAAATCAATCTACTTTTTGAGCCACCAAAAAGAACATACTGACCAATTGTTACAATGGTGCCGTGAGGGCAAACCGAGTGCACAGGTAGAAATTTACAACAGATACTACAAAGCCATGTACAACACCGCTTTGAGAATTGTGAAAGATACCGCTGAAGCAGAAGATGTGATGCAAGAATCGTTTTTGAACGCGTTTACGAAACTTTGCACATACAAAGGAGAGGTCGCATTCGGGGCTTGGCTCAAACGCATCGTGGTAAACAACAGTATCTACCAATACAGGAAGCAGCAAAAGAACAACGCTGTGAACTTGGATGGGGTATTGTACAAGGTCGAAGATAATGATGCGGTTGGACCCGAGGACAATGGTCAAACAGAACTAAAGGCTCAAAAAGTGATGGAGACCATGAATCATCTAAAGGACAATTACAGAGTTTCTTTGACCTTACATTTGGTCGAAGGCTATGACTATGAAGAAATAAGTGAAATCATGAACATTAGCTATGCCAATTGCAGGACCATGATTTCAAGGGCAAAGGATAGCCTTAGAAAAAAATTATTGATTAATGCCTGAATGTTATGAAAAAGGACGAATTGGAAAAATTATTTGAACGGCTGCAAGGCGATTTTGACTTTGCGAAACCAGACAATGGACACCAAGAACGGTTTTTGCACAAACTTAAGGGCCAGAACAAGGTGGTTGGCCTTACAAAAAGGAATGCTTGGTTAAAACCAATGTCCATTGCCGCTACGGTCTTGATCCTACTGAGCATTGGTTTGTTTCAAATCAACAAAGAGAATGACATAAAAGAACAAGTGGTAGAGATTGCACCCGAGGTGTCGCAGACCGAGTTTTATTTTGCCAGCCTGATCGAAGAGCAGGTTGAAGCCTTGAAAAACGAAAAAACCGCCGAAACCGCAAAGTTGGTCGATGACACCCTGTCCCAACTTGACAAACTGGATGCAGATTATAGAAAATTGGAACGGGAACTCGTGAGTGGCGGCAACTCCCAACTCATATTGAGTGCCATGATCCTCAATTTTCAAACCCGGATAGACCTCTTAAAAGAAGTACTGACCAATATTGAAACCATTAAAAACCAAAAACAACAAAATGATGAGAATTTTACTATATAGCTTTTTGAGCCTTACCCTTTTAATGACTCCTTTGGGAATACGGGCCCATTCAACCAATTTTGGTTGGGGCGGCAAGTACACCAAGGAAAAGACCATTAAAAAGGAATTTGATGTGAATTCAGATGCGCTCTTTAAGGTAAAGAACAGTTATGGCAACCTCAACATTACGTCCTGGAACCAAAATAAGGTAATGATCGAAGTACGCATAAAGACCAACGGGAACAATGAGGAAAAGGTCAAGGAACGCCTGAACGAAATAGATGTGGACTTTGAAAACTCTGCAAGCCTTGTGTCTGCCATAACCCGGTTTGGCCACCGCAGCAAAGGCTGGAACTGGAACTGGGGAAAACGCAACAATGTGAACGTACAGGTAAATTACACCATTAAGCTACCGGTAAAAAACAACGTGCATTTAAGCAATGACTACGGCAATATTTATCTGGATCGTATAGACGGACACGCCAAGATCAGCTGCGACTATGGAAAGATGGAAATAGGGGAACTCCACGGCAGAAACAACGAACTGCGATTTGACTATACCTCCAGAAGCTCTTTTGAATACATCAACAGTGCCGAAATAATAGCTGACTATTCCGGTTTTACCATTGAAAAGGCCGGCGACCTAAACATAAAGGCAGACTACACCAATGCCTCCATCTCTGAAATGGACAACTTGGATTATGCTTCAGATTACGGTTCCATGGAAGTGGGCCATGTTAAAAACGTAAATGGCGTTGGCGACTATATTGGGGTAAAACTTGGCCAAGTAGAGGGCAATGTGAACATCACCGCAGATTATGGCTCTGTTAAAATAGCACGGATGGTAGATGGTGACGTTACCATAAGATCAGATTACACCGGTATAAAAATGGGCTACGCTGCCGATTATTATTTTGATTTTGAAATTAGTACCGAATATGCGAGTGTAAGCGGAAAGGATGATTTTGAAATCAACATCAGAAAAGAAAAATCAAGCGAAAAATACTATAAGGGATACCATGGCAAATCAAACTCTGGAAACCATGTTTCCATCAACAGTGAATATGGTGGAATCTCATTCTATAAAAACTAAATACAAATCAAAAAACAAATAACTGATCATGAAAAAAATACTGACAATAAGCCTGGCATTTTGCACCATAGCCGCAACCGCCCAATGGGGAAAACGGGTAAAGGGCAATGGCAACGTAGTCACAATAGAACGATCGGTTGGGGATTACGATGAAGTAAGTTCCGCCGGATGGTTTGATATTGAATTGGTTGCTGGAAATGAGGGAGAACTCACCCTAAAAGGGGAAGAGAACCTATTAAAGTACATTAAGACCGAGGTTAAGAACGGTGAACTGATCATCAAGACCGAAAGAGGGGTCAATCTTAGGCCCTCTACTTGGAACAAAGGAATCCTCATTACCGTACCCGTAGAAGAGATAAGAGCCGTAAGATTATCTGGCTCTGGGGATGTTGTATCCAAGACCACCCTAAAGTCCAATACCTTTAAAGCCTCCATCTCTGGCTCTGGAGATGTTACTTTGACCGTTGAGGCAGAAAGCATGAAGGCCTCCATTTCGGGTTCCGGAGATATGGAACTGGAGGGAAAGACCACTGACCTTGATGTTTCCGTCTCTGGATCGGGAGATATTAAAGCCTTTGACCTTATAGCCGACAATGTGGAAGCCTCCGTGGCCGGTTCTGCAGATTTAAAAGTAACCGCCAACCAAATGTTGAAAGCAAGGGTTTCTGGATCTGGGGACATTACCTATAAAGGAAACCCCAGTAAAATTGACTCCAAAAGTTCTGGATCGGGAGATATAGAGAGCTACTAAAAAAACAATACAATCAAAAAACGAATCACCTATCTACATCAATCAAAAGCGAAAATCCCTTGGACATGATTTCCAAGGGATTTTTATTTTCACCCAAAAAAAGACTATTCGGATCGTTTTGCGCGCATTCTTTTTTCAATGGAGGCCTTAAATTCATCCAAATCCACTTTGCCGTCATCATTAGCATCCATACCTTCAAATCTCTTTTTCTTTTCTTCCTCGCTACCACTAACCATATCCCTTGCCTTGTTGAATTCATCCCAAACGATATAGCCATCCTCATTGGCATCCAAACGGTTAAAAAATTCTGATGAATCAGGTCCCTTTGCTTGGGTCTGGGCAACTGTTTTGGAACAGATGAAAAAGGCAAGGGTCACCAACCCTATACCCAACATAGATGATTTCATAACTATATGTTTACTTATTTTGTTTCACAACACTTAAAACCAACGTTTTAATACTAACCCAGAATATCCCACAATATTGTTATACGGTCTTTTCTTGTTTTTCCACCTTGGTCAACAAAAAAGCACCGACCACAAAGAAAACACCAAAAAACAAGGCCGAAAAACGCATGTCTCCGGTCACCTCAACAATATACCCGAACAAAAAGGTACCAATGATAATCCCTATTTTCTCCGCAACATCATAAAAACTAAAGAATGAGGTGGTATCCGTGGTCTCTGGCAAATACTTGGAATAAGTGGACCGGGACAACGCCTGTATGCCCCCCATGACCAGACCAACCAAACTGGCCCCAATATAAAAATCCATTGGGGTGACCATAAAATAAGCATAAACGCACAGGAACATCCACAGAATATTGACCACGACCAAGGTTCTTATGTTGCCATACACCGTAGCGCACCACGCTATGACATAGGCCCCAATAATGGCCAACAACTGAATCAACAAGATGCTGGCGATCAAGCCTATCTGTCTTTTTTCATCGGAACCCCATGCTATTTCTTGCTCTCCAAAATAAGCCGCTATCAACATAATGGTCTGTACGGCCATACTGTACACAAAGAAAGCTCCCAGATATCTTTTTAATCTGGTTTCCCTTCCCAGTTGTCCCCATACCTTTTTTAGCTCTTGGAACCCGTTAAAGATGATATGGCTCCGTTCCCCTTCTTTCTTATAGCCCTTTGGAAGGTTAAGAAATGTAATCTGGCTAAAGGCCATCCACCAAATGCCCACGGTCACAAAGGATACCTTCATGGCTTTGACGGCTGCGGGTAAGCCCTCGGAATCTGAAAACCCAAAAGTCTGCGGCACCATCACCATCCATAGGTTTAAGCACAAGAGCAGTACGCTGCCCACATACCCAAATGAAAACCCCTTTGCACTCAATCGGTCTTGTTGCTCGGGATAGGCCACATCGGGCAAATAGGAATTGTAAATAGCAAAACTGACCCAAGAACCAATAAGTCCGAACATATAACAAAGTAAGCTCCAATAGATGTGCTCCAATGAAAACCAATACAGTCCTATACACCCAAAAGCCCCCAGATAGGTAAAAAACTTTAGGAAAACTCGCTTGTTGCCCAAGTAATCTGCCACACCGGATATTAAGGGAGTAATCAAGGCAATACATATAAACGATAGGGAAGAAACATACCCAATGAGTGGTGCACGTTCTATTTCGCGTCCAAAGACTTCTACCGTTTCCACGTTTGCCATTCTGAACAAGGCCCCGTAATAGATGGGAAAAACTGCACTGGAGATGGTCAAATTATATACCGAAGTAGCCCAATCGTAAAAGGCCCAAGCGTTCAATAGCCTTTTACTTCCTTTCATTGCCAATACATCTGTCATGCGCTAAAAATAGAAAAGCTGCTCGAATAAGCAGCTTTTTTCTAAAAAATTCTAGTTTTTAGCGAAATGAAGTCACCCCAAACTTGGCCGCTTCTGCCTTAGCCGCTGGGGCCCAAGCCATAAGATTGGCTATTCGTGTATCGTTGGACGGATGTGTACTCAAAAACTCTGGTGGGGCCTGACCTCCCTTGGCCTTCATACGCTTCCAGAGTTCAGCAGCCTCATCTGGATCGTACCCGGCAATGGCCATGATTTGCAACCCAATTCTATCGGCCTCGGTTTCATGGCCACGGCTAAAAGGCAACATGACCCCCACTTGGGATCCAATACCATAGGCAAGGTTAAAGGTATTTCGTGTCTTTTCATCCTTGATGGCCACATTTCCCGCTACTGCACCAATCTGCTGAAGGGTCCCTGCGCTCATCCGTTGTGCCCCATGGTCTGCCAAAGCATGTGCTACCTCATGGCCCATTACTACGGCTACTCCGGTTTCACTTTGACAAATGGGCATGATCCCTGTATAAAAAACAATCTTACCTCCGGGCATACACCAAGCGTTTACCGCTTTATCATTGACCAAATTATACTCCCATTGGTAATCCTTTAAATATCCTGGATGGCCATTGGCGTCCAACCAGCGTTCAGCTGCCGATGCAATGCGCTGGCCAACCCTCTTGATCATTTTGGCCTCACTTGTGCCGCTCACCACCTTGTTGTCAGACAAAAATTGGTCGTATTGGGCAAATGCCATGGGAAAGACTTGGCTGTTCGGGTAAAAATTCAAAGTACTTTTACCAGTAAAGGGATTGGTCTTACAAGCAGCAACCATCAAAAAGAGCACTAATGTTAAGAGTATTCTTCTCATTTTCAAGGAAATTTAATACTAGAAATTTACAAAATCATTCTTAAAAAGATTCATTAAAAACCTTTATTATTATGACCCCATTTTACCGTATAGGTCACATCTATCAAACACCGATCAAGTGCAACTCCGTAAAATCCTTGCTGATAAAAATAGTACTGTCCCCATGATACCCCACGGCTTCGTAATTTACCCTCTCATTGTCCAACTCAATGATCCCGATCTTAAAGGGAAGACCGTGAAACCTGAGTCGTATGTCCTCATAGGGGGTAATAAAGGTGCCATCTTTATATTGCTGAATGATCAATTCATTTTCTTTACCCCGTAACCTAAACTTTCTAAGGCTGAACCTCCCCTTTTTGTAATCATAACCATCTTGATGGTCTTCATACACCATGGAATTCTCTACACCCTCCTTGAAATACACATCAATCTCTAACTCTTCTATTTCTTTTTCCCCAACATACTGTTGTACGGGATACTTTGGAATCATGGCCCCTTCCTTGATGAACATCGGGATTTTGTCTATATCGGCTGGGACCCATTTCTCCACCGTGCCCTCAACCAACTCTTCTGTATAATAATTATACCATTTGCCCTTTGGAATATACATGCGACGCCCTTGGGCATTGGGTTCCTGTACCGGACAAACCAAAATTTGGTCCCCGAACAAAAACTCATCTGTCCTAAAATGGGTCTGGGAATCTTCTTGATCGTAATACACCAACGATTTTAATATGGGTGTCCCTCTCTTGACGTAGTCATAAAACGCCGTGTACAGATACGGGAGAAGTTGGTAACGAAGCTCTATATATCTTCTGACAATATCTGTAATCTCATGACCAAACGACCAAGGCTCTTGATCGCCATGGTCACCACTGGAGTGTACCCTGCAAAACGGATGAAAAACCGCCAACTGTACCCAACGGACAAAAAGTTCGCCATTGGGCTGTTCTGCAAAACCACCAATATCCGACCCCACAAAAGAATAGCCACTCATGGCCATGCGCTGCATCTGTACATTGGCGATCCACAAATGTTCCCAAGTGGCCACATTATCCCCGGTCCAAGTTGCGGAATAGCGCTGCGTTCCAGAAAATGCAGCCCGGGTCAACACAAAGGGACGCTTGGGAAACATAAACTTTTTTAACCCTTCATAGGTTGCCCTGACCATTTGCATGCCATAAACGTTGTGTGCCTTTCTATGGCTACAGGGGTGGCCATCGTAATGATGCCGTACATCCAGATTGGCTGTCTTGGTGGGCACTTCCATCACGGCCGGTTCGTTCATATCGTTCCAAACCCCATGGACCCCCACATCTGCAATCATTTCCTTATATAATCCAGCCCACCATTCACGCACCTCTGGGTTGGTAAAATCTGGAAACTTGCATTCCCCGGGCCAAACCTTACCCTTAAAATGGGGACCATCTGCCCTTTTGCAGAAAAAATCATTGTCCATGGCCTGTTGGTACACCCAGTATTCCCGATCTATCTTTATTCCCGGATCGATCATGGTGACCGTTTTAAAACCTTGTTCGGACAACTCTTCCGTCATCTTCTTTGGATTGGGAAACCTACGGTTGTCCCAAGTAAAGCAGCGAAAGCCTTCCATATAATCAATATCCAGATAAATGGCATCACATGGAATTTTCTTTTTTCTGAAAGTGGAGGCCAATTTCTTCACCTGCTTCTCTGGGTAATAACTCCATTTGGATTGGTGAAAGCCCAAGGCCCAAAGTGGGGGCAACTCGGGTACTCCGGTCAAATCGGTATAGGCTTCGATCACTCTTGAGATTTCCGGACCGTAAAAGAAATAATAGTTCATCTCTCCCCCATCGGCCCAAAAGCTGGTCACATTTCTTTTTTCCTGGGCAAAATCAAAATAACTTCCAAATGAATTGTCAAAGAAAATACCATAGGCCACATCGTTGTGCAGCCCTATATAGAACGGAATGGCCTTGTACAGGGGTTCTTGGTCCTTTCCATAGGCATAGGAATCCGCCACCCAATTGGTCACCCGTTTTCCCTTGAGGTTGGTGTGCGAGGCCTTGTCTCCCATACCGTAAAAACTTTCGCCAGATTGGGCCACCTTGCTCATTTTTACAATGTTGCCCCCATAATCAAAGTTTTCCTCCCAATGAAACCCGACATCGTCATCATTGATAACAAAACCTTCCATATCCTCTATGTGCACCTTTAGATTATCCTTGGTGACAATTATTTTGATCTTATTGGTGGTGATTGTATAAGTACCAACCTGTTCTTCAAAATCCAGTTCATTGTACCCTAGGCTCACATCATCGCTAATGGCATAGGAGAAGTCTTCCTCAAAGGAAAAATCGGTGGCATACCTAAAACGGAGGGCACTATCCCGTAACACCGTGATCTGTAGGATTACCCCGTTTTTGGTGGTAAACGTAAAAGTATCGTTATCGTGATTAAAGTCAACAACTTGCAAAGGGAACTGATTTCCCCTTCTTTCTATCTCTGTATTCGTTATCATGCTGTTCTATTTCAAAATGCAAAAAAAGTATTTTGCGTTCAATTGATGAAGGTATAAAACGTTTTCCGTAAGAATCCCTTTTCGATATTATTTATAGATTAAGATACCTAGGGGGGGAATTGTTATATTGATTGACCTTTCATAGCCGTGGGATTCTGACACCATGGGCTTTACGGTTTTCTCTCCTACTCCGCTCCCACCGTATTCTTTGGCATCGCTATTGAAGACCAGCGTCATGGAATCTTCCTTGGGAACGCCAAATGTATAATTTTCACGCACCACGGGCGTAAAATTACAGGCCACGATCAAATCATTTTCAGGGTTATGCCCTTTTCTAATAAAGGTCAACACAGAATTTTCGTGGTCGTTCCATTCAATCCACTGGAAGCCTTCGGGGCTAAACTGTTTTTCATATAGTGCTGGCTGGCCTTTATAGAGTTTGTTCAAATCCTTGACCACGTTTTGTATTCCAGAGTGAAAATCGAATTGCAGCAAATGCCAGTCCAAACTTTCCAGAAAATTCCATTCCTCGGTCTGTCCAAACTCCCCTCCCATAAAAATAAGGTTGGCGCCGGGATGGGCGAACATATAGCCAAACAACAGGCGTAAATTGGCAAAACGCTGCCATTCATCACCAGGCATCCTATACACCAAAGAATTTTTTCCATACACTACCTCATCATGTGAAAAGGGCAGCATAAAATTTTCGGTAAAGGCATAGGTCATGCTAAAAGTGATATCTCCCTGATGGTATTTTCTGTGGATGGGCTCCTTTTTAAAATACTCCAAGGTATCGTGCATCCATCCCATCATCCACTTCATGCCAAAGCCCAGTCCCCCATATTTAACCGGTCTGGAAACGCCGGTAAAGGCCGTGGATTCTTCGGCTATGGTCTGCACCCCCTTAAAACTTGCATAGATTTCCGTATTCAACTCCCGAATAAACGATAGTGCCTCCAAGTTTTCGTTGTTGCCGTACATATTGGGCTCCCACTCCCCATCTTCGCGGGAATAATCCAAATACAGCATAGAGGCCACGGCATCTACCCTAAGACCATCTACATGGTATTGGTCCAACCAAAAAAGGGCATTGCTAATCAAAAAGGCACGTACCTCATTGCGCCCATAATTAAAGATCAAGCTCTTCCAATCGGGGTGGTAGCCTTTTCTTCTGTCGGGATGTTCATATAGGTGGGATCCATCAAAAAAACCGAGACCATGGGCATCTTCTGGGAAATGTGACGGTACCCAATCCAGTATTACCCCAATACCTTCTTGGTGGAACCTATCGACCAGATGTTTAAATTCTTCCGGTTTTCCAAAACGTGAGGTTGGGGCAAAATAACCCGTGATCTGATACCCCCACGAGGGATCGAACGGATATTCCATCACCGGCATAAACTCTACATGGGTAAAGCCCATCTCTTTAACATAGTCCACAAGTTCCTCGGCCATCTCTGTGTAGGAGAGGGACTCCCATCCATTTCTCTTTTTCCAGGAGGCCAGATGCACCTCGTAGACAGAATAGGGCCTATCCAGAGCATTGTGTTCCTCACGGTTATCCATCCATTTTTGATCCTGCCAACCATGTGGGGCATCCCAGACAATGGAAGCCGTATTGGGCGGTTGCTCACAGAGTCTGGCAAATGGATCCGCTTTTTCTGTCTTTATATCGCTATGGTGCGACGTGATCTTGTATTTGTAATGCTCCCCCTTTCCTATACCAGGGATAAAACCTTCCCAAATTCCGCTAGCGTCCCATCTAACATTGAGCTCGTGTTCGCCCTCTTTCCAAAAATTAAAATTCCCCACTACCGAAACCGCTTTGGCCGATGGGGCCCAAACTGCAAAATAGACTCCTTTCTCACCGTTTACTTCGGTTATATGGGATCCCAGTTTATGGTAAAGACGGTAATGCTTCCCCGCCTTGAACAAATCAATATCAAAATCTGAAAAAAAACTATGCGGAATTACTTGCGGCATGGTGATCATTTAGGTAATCGCAAGATAGCCATCTTTCATCAACTGATGAATGGGACAATGCTTTTTTATGTAAGGCTTTTTTTGGTACGCTTATTGTTGGTCATTTACAAACAAATCAAATTCATCAATATAAATTATAAGATTATGCACAGATTAAAAATACTAT
Source organism: Croceivirga sp. (assembly GCA_965230555.1). Lineage (GTDB taxonomy): Bacteria > Bacteroidota > Bacteroidia > Flavobacteriales > Flavobacteriaceae > Croceivirga. The sequence continues at coordinate 1,919,756 of OZ246014.1, read as the reverse complement.
TGGGGGCCCTAACCGTTTTGGCCATAGCTTCATGTGAAGGACCAACCGGCCCTCCCGGAATTGATGGTCTTCCTGGTGTTAATATTAAGGGACAAGTGTTGGAGATTGAAAATGTAAACTTTGATTATATCCAAGACAGCAACTTATGGAGCACCCTTTTGATCACCTTCAGTGATTTCAATTTTGAGGTGATCGAAGGCGATGCCATACTCATCTACAGGTATGAAGAAACGATCACTTTGGATGATGGTAGCACTACCGATGTTTGGAGCCAAATACCCCAAAACTTTTTTATTGAACAAGGTACGGTCCAATATGTCTTCAACCACTCATTTGTTGATTGTGAAATCTTTATCGATGGTAATTTTGACTTATCCACATTGGATTCAGGATTTACCGATAATCAAATTTTTAGAATCGTGGCCGTGCCAGCAGAAGTGGCAAAGGATGCCTCAATAGACCTATCAAACCTTAATGCTCTTATGGATGTCTTGGAGGTGAATGGCGCCAACATTCAAAAAATAGCATTGTAACCCGGTGTACATTTTGCTATTTTACCTTTACCAGTATTAGGTTATGGCCATGGGATATAAAAAATTTCATAGGTTTACGTCACCCTGAATTTATTTCAGGGTCACATCTCATAAGTGTTTAATGGAAACAAGTGATGTGATGCTGAAACAAGTTCAGCATGACCCATTTTGCAATGGATTGTTATTTCAAAATGCACAATGGATCATTGCAATAATTTTACCTGTTTCAAATAAAAAACCTATTTCTACACTCAGAAATGGGTTTTTTTTTTGAAAGGAATTTCAAAAACTTACGTCTAAATCAAAAAATGATGGGAAAAAATATTGCTATGCTTGCCCTGATCCTTTGTTTTGGATGTATGGGCAATTCTCAGGAACACCAGAAATCTACCATTGCCCAAAAAGAGCAGAGGGAGTTTGCCATTACCAAAACCGATAGCGAATGGCGTGCAGAACTTGATGATATGGAGTACTACGTCCTTCGCAGAGCTGGTACGGAATATGCCTTTACCAGTGATTTGCTCAACAACAAAGAAAAAGGTACTTATGTCTGTGCAGGCTGTGGCCTAGAACTTTTTAGGAGCGAGACCAAATTTAAATCGGGAACAGGTTGGCCCAGTTTTTATCAGGAAATTGAAGGCAACGTAGCTTTTGATGTGGACCATAAAATTGGTTATGCCCGTACCGAGGAACATTGTGCACGTTGCGGTGGGCATTTGGGGCATGTTTTTGATGATGGCCCGGCTCCGACCGGCAAGCGGCATTGCATCAACGGTGCCGCCTTGGATTTTATTCCCGATAGCAAATGAAAAAATACGCTGTAGAAAAAACCGAAGAGGAATGGAAAGCCGAGCTTTCCGCCGAGGAATATTATGTGCTGCGCCAAAAGGGAACGGAACGGCCTTTTACCGGTGAATATGACCTTCATTTTAAAAATGGTGATTATCACTGTAAGGCTTGTGGTGCCAAGCTGTTTGAGAGTAAGAACAAGTTTGGGAGTGGCTGTGGCTGGCCCTCTTTTGACCAGGCTTTGGAAGGCGCTATTGAATATGTACGGGACACCTCCCATGGAATGATCCGCACTGAGGCCCTTTGCGCCAATTGCGGGGGACATTTGGGACACGTGTTCAATGACGGGCCCAAAGAAACTACCGGGCAACGTTATTGTATCAACTCTATAAGTATAGGTTTTCATCCAAAAGAATAGACATGGGGTTGGCTACAGATTACCTCAACAATGCCAAATTTGAATTTAACCGCTACAAATCACTGGGAGACCAGACATTTTTGCAGTTAGCGGAAAAGGATTTCTTCTGGCAAGCTTCCGAATACGACAACAGCATTGCCATCATCATCAAACACATGGCCGGCAATATGTTGAGCCGTTGGACCAATTTCCTGTCCGAGGATGGAGAAAAACCATGGCGCCACCGTGACCAAGAATTTGAAAACCCGCCCAAAACAAAAGAGGAACTCCTTCATCTCTGGGAAAAAGGATGGCAGTGCCTTTTTGATGCCTTGGATACCATAACCGAATCCAACTTTGACCACAAAGTGACCATTAGGGGCGAATCGCATTCCATCATTGAAGCCATTAACCGCCAACTGGCCCATTACGCCAGCCATGTGGGGCAACTCCTCCTGTTGGGAAAGATGATAAAAAAACAGGACTGGGCCCCACTTTCCATCCCCAAGGGCCAATCTGAAAAATTCAACAGGCAAATGTTTGGTAAAAACTCCTAACGGTTCATTAAATTTGCACCTGCCTGCTGGCAAGCAGGTTCCATTTTTAACCATAAAAAATAAAAAATGAGCCATTTTGATGTCATTGTTTTGGGCAGCGGCCCCGGAGGATATGTTACTGCCATTCGCGCTTCACAATTAGGGTTAAAGACTGCCATAGTCGAGAAAGAAAACCTTGGGGGTGTTTGCCTGAACTGGGGATGCATCCCTACCAAGGCATTGCTTAAATCCGCTCAGGTATTCGAATATTTAAAGCATGCCGAAGATTATGGTTTAAGTGCCAAAAAGGTGGAACATGATTTTGATGCTGTGGTCAAACGTAGTCGCAATGTAGCCAATGGCATGAGCAAGGGGGTACAGTTCTTAATGAAAAAGAACAAGATCGAGGTCTTGAACGGTTATGGCAAGGTACTGCCCGGCAAAAAAATCGCTGTCAAAGGAGAGCATGGCGAAGCTGCCGAATACAGTGCTGACCATATTATCATAGCCACAGGTGCACGCAGCCGGGAATTGCCCAGTTTGCCCCAAGACGGCAAAAAAGTGATTGGCTACAGAGAAGCCATGACCTTGCCAAACCAACCCAAGAAAATGATTGTAGTGGGCAGTGGTGCCATTGGTATCGAATTTGCCTATTTCTACAATGCCATGGGAACAGAGGTCACCGTTGTGGAGTATATGCCCAATATTGTCCCCATTGAAGATGAAGACGTATCCAAACAATTGGAACGGAGCTTTAAAAAGACTGGAATCAAAATTAAGACCTCTGCCGAAGTTACCCATGTGGATATCTCGGGAAATGGTGTTAAGGCTACCGTAAAGACCGCCAAGGGTGAAGAAATCTTGGAAGCTGATATCGTCCTCTCTGCCGTGGGCATCAAAACAAATATTGAAAACATAGGACTGGAGGATGTGGGCATTGCCACCGACCGTGACAAGATTTTGGTGAACGATTATTACCAGACCAACATACCCGGTTATTATGCCATAGGAGATGTGACCCATGGCCCTGCCTTGGCACACGTAGCCTCTGCCGAAGGAATCTTGTGTGTGGAAAAGATTGCAGGAATGCACGTGGAAGCTCTAGATTACGGCAACATTCCCGGTTGTACCTATTGTACGCCCGAAGTGGCCTCCGTAGGTTTGACCGAAAAGAAGGCCAAAGAACAAGGATACGAGATCAAAGTAGGTAAATTTCCCTTCTCTGCCAGTGGTAAGGCCAAGGCTGCAGGAAATCCCGAAGGCTTTGTAAAGGTAATCTTTGATGCCAAATATGGGGAATGGTTGGGTTGCCATATGATCGGTGCCGGTGTGACCGATATGATCGCCGAAGCCGTGGTTGCCAGAAAATTGGAGACCACCGGACACGAAATCCTAAAGGCGGTACACCCCCACCCTACCATGAGTGAGGCGGTCATGGAAGCTGTGGCCGATGCCTATGATGAGGTCATCCATTTGTAAAAAAGGCTATGGGTTTAAGAGTTTATAGCCATGTATTATAGCACTCCTGTAAACTTTTAAACCCCTACATCCTTTAAACCCAATTCCAGAAATGCTCAAAACGTTTAGAATCACGGCTTTGCTCGAAGGCATAAGTTACCTATCGCTCTTCGCCTTTACCATGCCCCTAAAATACTGGGCAGAAATTGGGGAACCCAACACATGGGTGGGCTATGTCCATGGTGGACTTTTTGTATTCTACCTAGTTTTGTTGACCCTACTCACTTATCAAAAGAAATGGGGAGCCAAGAAATTTGTCGTGTGGTTTGTGGCCTCACTGCTACCCTTTGGTACTTTCTATGCCGATAAAAAATATTTTGGCGTTACGTCAAAAACAGGAAACTAGATCAGAAAGCTCTGGATCGCCAAATCGTAGCTCTGTAACCCAAACCCAAGGATCACCCCTTTGGCGACCGGTGATATATAGGATAGGTGCCTAAACTCTTCCCTGGAAAACGTATTGGAAATATGCACCTCAACCACCGGGGCTTCAATAGCCTTTATGGCATCGCCAATGCCTACTGAGGTATGGGTATAGGCGGCGGCATTCAAGACAATACCATCGCAGGAAAAACCTACCTCCTGGATCTTATCTATTAATTCCCCTTCTATATTGGACTGAAAATAGTCAAGTTCAACTGTATTGAACCTGTTTTGTAATTGGGTAAAATATTCCTCAAAAGTGGTACTGCCATAGACCTCTGGTTCGCGTTTGCCCAAAAGGTTTAAATTGGGCCCATTGATGATGATAAGTTTCATCCGTTAAAAATAGTCATAATTCCGCCCACTAAAAAAGGGGGACAAAAGCCCCCCAGTATTGTAGCAAAAAAGAATTCTCCTTAATAAAAACGATAGCCTGCTCCAAAGGTCAGCGTATTAATATCCACTAGATCACCAAAATCGCCTCCTCTGGTAACCTGAAAACCATATCTCGCCTCAACAAACCAGTTGTCATCAATTTGATAACCAGCACCCAAGGCCAAATCTACACCCAATTCCCCATCAGGAATATCTTCCAGAATATAATTGATCTGAGGGCCGGCCTGTACGGTAAAACTATCGGCAACCTCATACTTGAACATTACGGGAATATAGAGCGATGTCAAATCGCTAACAATACTGATCAGCGCAGAAGGCTCTACATAAAACAAATCGCCCAATTCAAAATTATAACCCCCTCCTACATAAAAACCCAACTCACTATCACTAGCATTAATAAGCCCGCCTGTATCCACGCTAATAGAGACATTGTTTAACCCTGCTTTTGCGGCAAAACCTTCTTGGGCATTTACAAAAAACCCACAAATTAGTGCTACCACTAATGTAAAAAACACTTTTTTCATAATTGTGATTTATAGATTATTAGACTGTAAATGTATCAATTTACAACTGCCCCACATTGGGTTTTTTGGGAAAATCTTATGGAAAGAATAATCCTTTAAAACTGGAACATAAGCCCCGCTGTGACCGTGGACCAAGTAAGGTCTTCCAATTGGATGGCCGTATAGGAAAAATAGAGTCCGGAATTATCTGAAATATCAAAGTTGACCGTGGGGCGGTAGTACAATCCGCCCCCAAGTCCCTCGTTTAGGGCCAAGGCATAGCCAACATCGCCCCCTAGGTTAAAGCGCAATGCTGGATAGTACCTAAACATTGCGGCCACAGGCACAAACTGTAGGTTGTTAAAATCCCCCGCAATGGAGAAATCCCCTACTTGGACCTCTTCGGTTTTACCAAAAGCGTTTGTAAAACCAGACGTAAAACCCGTATCAAATACCTTTGAGAGTCCCACATGATAATAAAAATCGAATCCTAGGGTAAAATTTGAAAAGTTCTCAGCATCGCCAAGGGGCATCCCAGCATGAAAACCTGCCTTTATAAAGGTACGGTCAACATGTTGGCTCCAAAGGATTGAACAACAGAAAAGAAGGCATGGAATAAAAAAAAGTTTTTTCATAATTAGGTTTGTTTGGTTTATTGGGATTTTTGTCCAAATCCCTGAACAGAAAACGAAAAAAATTGGTTTTTAGTGAACAGGGTACGTTACAGTTCACCTATTTTTATGGTATGAGATGGACAGATGCGCTAAAAGATTACCAACATTACTTAAAAATTGAACGGGGACTTTCTGAAAATTCCATCAAAAATTATCGGTTCGATCTAAAAAAACTGATCTATTTTTTAGAAGAGCATTCCCTTGGGGAAAAACCTGTTGACATTGGCAAAGAAACCTTGCAGCAATTCGTCCATGAAGTGGCCAAGGAAGTCAACCCCCGTTCGCAGGCCCGTATCATTTCTGGTCTCCGAGGCTTTTTCAACTACTTGGTTTTTGAAGATTACAGGGATGACAACCCCATGGATTTGATCGAATCCCCTAAAATTGGGAGAAAATTGCCCGATACCCTTTCCAAAGATGAAATTGATGAATTGATTGCCGCCATAGACCTATCGCATCCGCAAGGGGAACGCAACAGGGCCATTTTAGAAACACTGTATGGTTGTGGGCTAAGGGTCTCGGAACTCATTAACCTTAAACTGTCCGATCTTTTTTTTGAGGAGGATATCATTAAAGTAACGGGAAAAGGGGACAAGCAACGTTTTGTACCCATTGGCAGGACCACAAAAAAATACATTGGGCTATACCGAGACCACGTTCGCAACCATCAGAAGATTATAGCGGGCCATGAAGATTATCTTTTTTTAAACCGAAATGGCAAACAACTGAGCCGGGCCATGATCTTTGAGATCATAAAACGCTTGGCCGAATCCATTGGGTTAAAGAAAAAAATTGGTCCACATACATTTCGTCATTCGTTTGCCACCCATTTGCTGGAAAACCATGCCGACCTTAGGGCCATTCAGCAGATGTTGGGCCATGAAAGCATAACCACTACCGAGGTTTATGTGCATGTAGACAGAAGTCACCTAGCGGATATCCTCAATAAATACCATCCTAGAAAATAAGCTAGAATTTTAAACGTGACCCGAACGTAAATTGGGCATTTGTTTTTTTATTCATAGTTCCCAAGGGATTGAAATCAGGCTCATTGAAAAAATTCCGGATTCCCATGTTAATCAAAAGGTTGGGCTTGGGTTCATATTCCAACCCTAAAAACATGGATTTACTATTATCCTGTTTCCAATCAGGCCTGGTCAAATCCCATTCCATCTCATACCCCATTACGGCTCTCAAACCCTTTGTTAATTCATGATTTAAAAAAATCCGGGAATTAAACCGCCTAAAAGCATAATTCTGCTGGTTGATTCCATAAAGTCCCAATGTTGTTCCCTCGGTAATAGGGTATCGTAGTTCAAAATTGCCATACTGGGAGCCATCACCAAAATCAGGATATTTAAAACTATCTATCCTTAGATTCTCCAATGGAGACTCCTGTTGGCTCCATCCAAAATAAAAAACAAACAAGAACAACACAATTGGAAATCGTACCATCGTAAAATCAATTACTTAAAGCTATGATTTTCAAAATTAAAGCCTTCCCAATTGAGTTTTATTTAACACCAATAGAAATTGTGGCTCAACCCGAATATTTAGAATAATCTTTTTTAAACGGACGAATAATCAATCGTGCCTCCCTATCAAATTTTATGTAATTGTAGACCCAATTGATAAAAACCACCACCCGGTTTCTAAAACCTATCAAGAAGTAGAGGTGCACAAACATCCACACAAACCAAGCAAATACCCCTTGAAACCTAACCTTGGGCAAATCGGCAACGGCTTTGTTTCTTCCAATGGTGGCCATGCTTCCCTTGTCTTTGAACTCAAATGGCTTAAGGGGCTGCCCATTGAGCATCCGCACCATGTTCTCTCCCAAGTTTGCCCCTTGTTGCATAGCGGGCTGTGCCATCATGGGGTATCCCTTGGGATTTTCTTTGGTGGCCATCTGGGCCACATCGCCAATGGCATAAATGTTTCCATGACCTTCCACTTGGTGAAATTGATCTACTTTTAGGCGTCCTCCCCTTGCCAAGAGTTCCTGGGCATCCAATCCCTTTATGGTTACCGCCTTTACCCCAGCCGCCCATATTAAGGTAGCCGTTTCAAAAACGGTATCGCTGTTGGTCTTCGCCAATTTGCCATCGTATTCCGTCACCCGAAGGTTTTTCCAGACATTGACCCCCAATTTTTCCAAAAAAACCTCTGCCTTTTCGCCTGCTACCCCACTCATGGCGGGCAACAGCCGCTCTCCGCCCTGCACCAAATTGATCTGAGCCCTTCGGGTATCCAAATCTGGGTAGTCTTTTGGTAAGATTCCCTTTTTTATTTCTGCCAAGGCTCCGGCCAATTCCACTCCTGTGGGGCCTCCGCCAACAATGACAAAGTTCATCAGGGCCTCACGTTCATGAAGGTCATCGGTGAGCAAAGCTTCCTCAAAGTTTTCCAAAATAAGACTACGAAGGTTCAATGATTGGGGAATGGTCTTCATGGCCATGCTGTGCTTTTGTATACTCTCATTCCCAAAAAAATTGGTCTCCGAGCCTGTGGCAATCACCAAATAGTCGTATTTAAGCTCCCCTATGTCCGTTTTTACCAACTCCCCTTGGGTGTCCACGGATTGGACCTTGGCCAGGCGAAAGTAAAAATTGGGATACCCCTGTAGCACTTTTCTAATGGGGTAGGCTATGGAGTCTGGCTCAAGCCCCCCTGTAGATACTTGGTACAGCAAGGGTTGAAAGGTATGATAGTTGTGTTGGTCCATCAATACGACCTGAAATTCCTGTCTGCTCAATTTTTTGGCCAGGGAGATGCCCGCAAATCCGCCTCCAATGATGATGATACGGGGAAAACTTGATTGTGGAATGTTCATATTTGAATTTATAAGACAAAAGTAATAAGCATTTTATTCTCCAATACAGAATTTAAACAATCCTGACTCACCTATTTTGTCTTTAATCCACTGGTAGACAACAGGGCACCTGCCTTAGACCAGATAAGGTGATTACAATAAAGCCTTCATCGTATAAAAAACTGCGTGGATGTGTAACTTTTATGGGATTTTTGTGACCAATAGTAAATCACCAGCCTTTAGTGAAAAAAGAACTTGAGCATCAATTTGTGACCGAACTTGAGAACAATCAAAACATTGTTCACAAAGTATGTAGCCTATATACCAATGATCGTGATTCGCACAATGACCTGTTTCAAGAAATAACCATCCAGTTGTGGAAGGCCTATCCCAAATTCAGGGGAGAGTCAAAATTCAGCACCTGGATGTACAGGGTAGCCCTGAACACGGCCATTACCCTATATCGAAAATCCAAAAGAAGGGTAAAGACCCAAGATTACGATTCGGTGATCTTTAAAATTAAGGCAGATGAATATGATGATACCCAAGAACGGCAGTTAAAACTAATGTACAATGCCGTAAAACAATTGGGAGACATAGACAAAGCCTTGGTCTTTTTGTATTTGGAGGACAAGGATTATTCTGAAATTGCCGAAACCTTGGGTATTTCAGAAGTAAATGCACGAGTGAAAATGAATAGGATAAAAAACAAACTGAGAACCATTATAAATCCGTAATGTTATGATGGACGAACTGGAACTTTTAAAGAAAGACTGGCAAAAGAAGGACAAAGACCTGCCAAAGCTTTCTTATGATGATATTTATAAAATGACATGGAAAAAATCCTCCTCTTTTGTAAAATGGATTTTCTATATCAGTATTTTGGAATTTATCTTTTGGCTGGCCCTTTCCTTTGTGCCCTTGGATTCCGATCCCTTACATGTGGACCGAAACGAAACCATTATCTTGCTCAATAAGATATTGGAAATTGCCTATTATGCCGTAGCGGCCTTTTTCATCTATCTGTTCTACCAGAATTACCGAAAAATTTCAGCGACCGACAATGCCAAAAACCTCATGCGAAAAATCATCAAGACCCGAAGGACCGTGATGCAGTACGTTTGGTTTAACCTAAGCTATTTTGCCGCTATGATGATCATCTATTTTGTGGAATACGCCATGCTGAATCCCGATGCAGAATTGAGTACTTCAATTTCATCTTCAGACAACAGTATTGTACTTTGGTTATTGGCCGGATTGGCACTTTTGGGGACCATCGTTATTTTTGCCCTTCTGCTCTGGCTCTTTTACCGCTTGCTCTACGGTATTCTCCTGAGAAGGCTGAAAGAGAACTATGGTGAACTACAAAAATTGGAGTTCTAGTCCCCTTTGTAACTATAGCGCCTTTTTTGGTGGTCTGCTTCATAGGCCGCTATTTGATCTTTAGGGATAACGTGTAAAAAAGAGGGATGCTGCTCAATGGCATATTCGAGCTTTTCTATGATCTGGTCCACCGATTCGTTATCGTAATCGATCTTCAAGGGCTCTTTGATCTGCATGGATTGCAGGATCCCTTTTTTCTTGATGTAGAGGCCTTTTTTGTCAAACGATCGTCTAAAACCATCAATCACTACAGGAACCACGATGGGCTTGTACCGTTTAATGATATGCGCTGTTCCCTTTCGCAAAGGTTTCCAGGGCGTTGTAGTGCCCTGCGGAAAAGTAATGACCCATCCATCGTTCAAAGCAACGCCTATATTGGTAATATCGCTCATCTTCACCTGTCGTTGTACGTCCTTTCCTTCTGAACGCCACGTACGCTCAATACTGATCGATCCCGCATAGGCCAAAATCTTGGTCAGCAAACTTTTTTTCATGGTCTCCTTGGCCGCTACGTAGTAAATGTTCAATTTGGGGTTCCAGAGATAGGCCACATTTCTGATACTGTCATCTCGACCGCTCAAGGCTGCATTAAATACATGGAACATGGCCACAACATCTGCAAAATAGGTCTGGTGGTTACTCACAAAAAGGACATTGTTATCGGGCAGGTTCCGGATAATATCAGACCCCTCAATTTCAAGAGTGTTGAACTGCTTATAGCGCGCATGGGTAATAAGCCCCATGATTCTAATAAGCCATTTCTTTAAAAAGAGAATATGACCAAAAGGATTTTCTTTGAATACACCCATGCAAAAAATTGAGCTGCTAATTTACAAAAACCCGCTATAGTACTTGCCTTAGCAGCATTTTGATTTCGTTAAGCATCATGGCCGTAGCGCCCCAGACCACATGGCCATTAAAGGTAAAGGCTGGCACTTGTATGTCTTTGGCGTAGGATGTACTCAACCGTTGGCTAACCAAAAGACTATCATCCAACAAGTTATAAAAGGGCACTTCCAATACCTCCTCCACTTCGGTCTCTTGTTTTACAAAGGGGATTGGGTTGGCATAAAGTCCCAAATACGGTTGCACCCAAAAGTTGCTGGGCGGTATATATAGCTGTGAAAGTTCTTTGACCACCTCTACCGAAACGGTGGGCACCCCTACCTCTTCCTCGGTTTCGCGCAGTGCCGTGTGCAGTAAATCCGCATCACTTTCCTCAGATTTCCCTCCGGGAAAACCTACCTGATTGGAATGCACCCCGGGATATGATTTTCTCAAGATCATCAAGAAATGGGTCTCCCCTTCTTTTGGATAGAACAAGGCCATGACCCCGGCATATCTCGGGTTTCTGTCCTTAATTTTTTCCACATCACGCCATTGCCTTCGCATTTCCGGTTCCATAAGAAAATGGGCCTCCTCTCCCGGCAAGGCTAGATTTTTTATTTTTGAAACCTGTTCACAAAAAACATCAAAATTCATGTCGCGTTCGCTACTGGCATTCATTACAAGTATAGTACTATTTTTTTTGAGTTCATGTAAGGATGCTCCCAAACAAAATGACCAAAAAAATGTTTCGGTTCAAAATGAAATCAAAAAAGATACCATTCCACAAGAGCAAGAAATAGAAGAAGAAGAGGAACCCTTTGTACTGACCGAGGAAAACGTCATCGATTTCTTCTTCAACTATGCCAAGGAAGTAAAGGAGACCAAGGTAAGATTGACCACAAGCATGGGCAGTTTTACCATAGAACTCTACAACAATGTGCCCTACCACAAGGCAAATTTTATCTACCTTGCCAAAAAAGGCTACTTTAACAATACCCAATTTCACCGGGTAGTCCCCGACTTTATAATCCAAGGTGGCAATTCCGATGACAAGCAGACCAGCCTAAAGCGTAGGGAAATAGGACGCTACCTACTACCACCCGATACGCGAAAAGGCTATAAGCACCATAGGGGTACCATCTCCATGCCCAGTAGTGAACGTGACAACCCCCATAAATTGGCCTCTCCCTTTGAGTTTTTTATTGTGGTGACCAAACCGGGCTCCTACCATTTGGATGGCAATTACACTCCATTTGGAAAGGTCATAGACGGTATGGATATTGTGGATAAGATCAACCAAACCCCCATAGATTCCGGGGAATGGCCCTTACAGAACGTTTACATCCTTAAAGCGGAAGCTTTTTAGTTATTCGGTTTATGCTTTATGCCTTGCGCCATTCACATTTCTCTAATTCGTAATTCTGAACTCTAAAATCGTATTTCATTCCCCCGTTTTCCTATAAATATTGGGTAAGGCTATATTAAAACGCACTGCCACAATTCGAATGGTAATCACAATCAGAATACCAGCAATATTTGCATAAATATCAACAATGGGAAGATTGACAAACAAAAAATAGGAAGCCCCACCCAATATACAGGCTGTGGCATAAATTTCCTTTCTGAAAATAACGGGGATCTCGTTGCACAATATGTCACGGATCACCCCGCCAAAACAAGCGGTCATGGTGCCCAGGGCAATGCAGATAACAGGTAAGAGTTCTGCTTGCAGCCCTTTTTCTATGCCCACAATGGTATAAAGACCAATGCCAAGGGTATCAAAAAGAAACAAGGAACGCCTTAAATATTTAAGCTGTTTTGCAAAGAGGATGGCCAATATGGCCGAAGCCAATATGACCATAAAGTAGTTTAGGTCCTGCATCCAAGAAACAGGGGTATTCCCTATCAATAAATCGCGAAGGGTTCCTCCTCCAATGGCCGTAACAAACGCAATGATGATAACCCCAAAAAGATCCAACCGCTTTTCCATGGCCACCAAAACCCCGGAAATGGCAAAAGCTATCGTTCCCAAAATATCGATTACTTGAAAAAACATCCCTATATCTTTTGGGTGTAGTAATTGTAGTCTTTGATGACCACATCTATAAACTCAATGGGTTTTAAGGCCGTGGTCACTTCCATAACCTCCTTTATACGCTTATCCAAGGAAACAATTACATTGTGGTTGCCATTGCGTTTGGCTTTTTCGTAGAGTTCCTTAATGGTTTGTATCTCGCCATCCTTAAAAACGGTCACTTGGGGAAATTGCGGTTTATAGTCCCCCGGTATTTCCTTTAACAACGTATCCTTCAACGATACTTTTTTACGCTCACTTATTACCGTTGTCCCCGCAGCAATGTCCCCTATGCGCTGTCCGTTGCCCCTAATCAAAATAGTGATGACGGCAGCAGCTCCCGAAGTAAGGACCACATCGACAATCCTTAAGATCCAACGCACAAAATAGTTGCCAAAGTTTGGTTTAGACCCATCCAGTTTTACCACACGTAAATTCATCAATCCCTTGCCAATGGTCTTCCCATCGGTAAAGGTCTCCAATAGCACATAGTACAAAAACGCAGGTAGGCCCACCAACAGATAGAGTGCCCAAAAGTCTTCAAAATCAACCTCTATGTAAACCAACAGCAGCATCGACAGAATAGTATAGATGGTAATAACGATGCTATCTATGATGTATGCCAACATCCGCTCGCCCAAATTGGAACTGTTCTGATCGATCGTCACATTTTGGGCCGTTTCTATTTGAAATTGGTTCATTTTTTGGTTTCTTTACATACAAAGGCGCTAATTTAATGCGAGAGGCGGCATTCGTAAAACAAAATAAAGACAAATGGGTTGCCTTTGAGGAGGCTTTGGACAGTAAAAGGGAACTTTCACCCGACCAACTTTCCGATCTGTACATTGAAATCACAGACCATTTGAGCTATGCCAAAACCTTTTATCCGGGCAGCAATACCCAACTGTACCTCAACACCATTGCCTCTCATGCGCATCAAAAAATCTATAAGACCAAACGCGAATCCAAGAACCGTATTGTCACCTTTTGGAAAACAGAGTTCCCTACCATGTTCCATGCCCACCAGCGAGAACTCCTGATTTCTTTTCTGGTCTTCTTCTTTTTCTGTTTGGTGGGGGCCTTTTCTGCAGCCAATGATGGTGATTTTGTACGTTCCATCCTAGGAGATGGTTATGTGAACATGACCTTGGACAATATAGAAAAAGGCGATCCCATGGCGGTGTATAAACAAATGGGAGAGTTTAATATGTTTTTGGGCATTACCATTAACAACATCAAAGTGGCACTCTTTGCCTTTGCTCTTGGAATCTTTCTGGGAGTGGGCACCCTGTGGATCTTGCTCAGGAACGGATTGATGCTCGGTAGTTTTCAATACTTTTTCTATGACAAGGGATTGCTTTGGGAATCTGCCCGTACCATTTGGATCCATGGCACCATTGAAATCTCCGTCATCATCATAGCCGGTTGTGCCGGTTTGGTCATGGCCAACGGAATGCTGTTTCCCGGAACCTACAGCCGTTTGGAGTCTTTTAAACGGGGGGTGAAGAACGGTCTTAAAATTGTGATCAGTACTCTTCCGTTCTTTATTGTGGCCGGCTTCTTGGAAGGCTTTGTGACCCGCCATACCGAAATGCCCGATTGGCTGGCCATTACCATTATTTTGGGTTCGCTGGGCCTCATTGTATTTTACTACGTTATCTATCCATATCATTTAAACAAAAACCATAAGCATGCTGAACAAACCTTACCTTGAATTTAAAAAACAACGGGAATTGGGCGAGATATTGACCGATGCCTTTAATTTTATAAAGCTTGAGTTCAAACCATTGTTTGGCACCCTTTTTAAAATTATTGGTCCATATCTTCTTGTTGCCATGCTTTTCCTTGGTTTTTATTTCTACCTATTCAACGACCTTTTTAGTTTTGATTACCAATCACAAGGTTCAGACATCAATCCTTTATTCATGTTCATTGTTATAATTGGATTACTGGTTTCTGCCATAGCCACTTATGGATTGACCCAAGCCACTGTCCTATATTATATTAAATCCTATATAGACAACCAAGGATCTATTGATTACGAAACCATTCGGAAAAATTCATACGACAATTTCTGGAACTTTATAGGACTCTCTTTTTTGGTGGGCATAGCCCTTGTGTTAGGTTTTATGCTCTGTTTTATCCCAGGTATCTATCTATACCCTCCTCTGATGCTATCCTTTAGCATCATGGTTTTTATGAACAAGAGTGTGACCGATGCCTTCCAATATGGTTTCACCCTAATCAAGGACAATTGGTGGATTACTTTTGCCACCCTTTTTGTCATCGGAATCATCATTGGCATTATTGGTTATGTTTTTCAAATCCCTGCAGTCATCTATCTCTGGATCAAGATGGGAGTGTTTTCTGGTGAAGTGGATGCCGAAAACATGGGCGGGGTTTTTGACCCTGTCTACATAATCCTGAATTTGTTGGCCTACTTGGTGCAATTTGTGCTACAGACCGTTTCATTGGTGGCCGCTGTACTGATCTTCTTCAACCTTAACGAAAAGAAAAACTTTACGGGTACCTTTGAACGTATTGACAACCTAGGTAAAAACCAAGATTCATAAATGCCCAAGCTGTTCGTATTTGTTATTTCTTTCCTTTATCTCTGGCCGAGCTTTGCCCAGAAAGACTCCACGGCAATTACCTTGGATACGCAAGAGCTTACTCTTGTGGAGATAAGCGAAGATCATTTAACCGAATACCGGAACAATAGCGATTACGATTATGAATTGGAAAAAGTGGACAACTCTTGGTGGGAAGCCATTAAAAACTGGGGCTACAATTTGTTGCGGAGCTTTTTTGAATGGCTTTTTGGGGTTGATGCCGCACCCAACTACATTGCCTCATTCTTAAAATATGTTCCTTACCTTCTACTGGGACTCCTGCTGTTTCTGTTGATTCGGTTCTTGATCAAGGTAAACAGCAAGAACATCATCTTTTCAAAAGGAAATGAGAACCTGGTAGTGCTTTCAGAGGAGGAGCGCATCATCAAAACCGAGGACATCCAAATGCTGATCAAAAAAGCGTTGGATGGGAAAGAATATCGTTTGGCCATTCGCTATTACTATCTCTTCCTTTTAAAATTGCTTACAGAACGTGAGCTTATAGATTGGCAATTGCAAAAGACAAATGATGATTATTTGGCAGAGTTGTCCAACCCTAAATTAAAGCCCTTGTTCAAAAAGGCCACCTTGCTCTATGATTACATTTGGTACGGTGAATTTCCAATAGACGCCAAGGGCTACGAAAAGGCCAAAACCAGTTTTGACAACCTAAAAAAGCAGATGGTCGCCGATGTTTAAAAAAGGTAGGGCATACATGATCATTGGGGCATTGGCATTTATCCTGCTGTTGGTCTTTGAATACAACAAGCCCAAACGCATCAACTGGTTTCCCTCTTATGTATCTACCCATAAGATCCCTTACGGCACCAAAGTCCTTAATGAACTGTTGCCCAAATTCTTTCCCAAGATACAGCAAGTGTACAGAACACCTTATGAGTTCCTATCACGCAGCGACACCCTACAGGGCACCTATTTTTTTGTAAATGAAAATGTAAATTTTGGTAAGACCGATTTGGACCAACTGCTCTCTTGGGTAAAAAAGGGCAACCATCTTTTTGTGGCCTCAGAATCCTTTGAGTTCAAATTATTGGACACCTTACATTTAGAAACTTCAAGCATTTACAATGCCGCTACAGTAACCCCCGTGTTCAAACATAGTTTGGTCAATAAAAAGGCAAGGGCCAAGGACATTTTGTTCAAAAAGGATTATTACGCCGCTATCTTCAGTAAGATAGATACATTAAACACCCTGGTCTTGGGTAAGGTAGCCGTGGAGAATGACAGTACCCATGTTGAGGAAAAATCCATAAACATCATCCAATTACCCTTTGGGCAGGGCAAGATTACCCTATCTACCTTTCCAAAGGCATTTACCAACTATTTTTTGTTGAAGGATGACAACCGTAGATTGACCGCCGGCCTTTTGAGCTACATTGCCCCTAAAGAAACTCTCTTTATGGATAACCACCACAAAGCGGGAAAAACCTTTTACACCTCGCCCATGCACCTATTTTTGAACACTAGGGAATTTAAATGGGCCTATTATATGGTGCTCATAGGGACATTGGTATACATCGTTTTTGAGGGCAAGCGCAAGCAAAGGGCTATAAAGGTGGTAGAACCCTTAAAAAACCAGACCTTGGCGTTTACCCGCACCATTGCCGACATGTACTTTGAAAACAATAGACAAGGTGACATTGCCAACCATAAGATCAATTACTTTTTAGATTACATCCGGACCAAATTTTACCTGTCCACAGAAAAAATTGATTCCCAATTCCATAAAAATCTGGCAATGCGGAGCAACCATACTGTGGGTGAGGTTAAAACACTTTTCAAGACTTTTCAGAATATACAACAAACCACACATGTGACCAACGCACAGTTGGAACAATTGGATAAAAAAATTCAAGAATTTAAAGCCAAAGCAGATGGAAAACAATGATTTGAACTTTGATAGTCGTATCCCGTTACAGGAACTCAACGAATCGGTCAACCAGATAAAAACAGAACTGGCGAAAGTCATAATTGGTCAACATAATTTTGTAGAACTACTCTTGGTCTCCTTGCTGGTCGATGGCCATGTCCTGATCGAGGGCGTACCCGGGGTGGCCAAGACCATCACGGCCAAATTGTTTGCCAAGACCTTAAAGACAGGGTTCAGCCGTATTCAGTTCACCCCAGATTTAATGCCCAGTGACATCTTGGGCACTTCCATATTTAATGTAAAGGAATCGGATTTTGAGTTTAAAAAGGGGGCCATTTTTTCAAACATCATCCTTATTGATGAAATCAACCGGGCTCCGGCCAAGACCCAGGCCGCGCTTTTTGAGACCATGGAAGAGCGGCAGGCCACTGTGGACGGCACTACCTACAAAATGGCAAATCCGTTTATGGTGTTGGCCACCCAAAACCCCATTGAACAAGAAGGCACCTATGCCCTGCCCGAAGCCCAGTTGGACCGTTTCCTGTTCAAGATCAAGGTAGATTACCCATCGGTCGAAGAGGAAGTGCAAATCATACAGACCCATCATGAGCGAAAATCTGAAAAACCACTAGACCTGATACAGGCCGTTCTATTGCCCAAAAAATTACAGGAATACAAAACCCAGATCCATGATGTCTTGGTCGAAGAAAAAATTGTGAGGTATATTGCCGAAATCATTGCCAAAACCAGAAACCACCCACATTTGTACTTGGGAGCCTCGCCCCGTGCCTCAATTGCTGCACTGCAGGCATCCAAAGCCTTTGCTGTCATCAATGGCCGCGATTTTGTCATTCCAGAGGATGTAAAAAAAGCCTTGACCCCCATTTTAAACCACCGTATCATTCTTACCCCAGAACGTGAAATGGAGGGCATGACCACAGAGAGTGTCATTGGTATGATTGTTGAATCGGTCGAAATACCTAGGTGATGCGGTTTATTAAATCGTTTTACATCCATAACCGTTTTTTCAAATACATCGCTATTTTGGTGGCGGGTTTTGTGCTATCCTATTGGTTTGGTTTCCTCTACCCCATCTGTTGGATATTGACCTATGTCCTGCTCACCCTGTTCTTTCTAGATGCTTATTTGCTCTACAACGGCAAAGGTTCCATAAAGGCCAAACGCGACCTGCCCCAGAGATTATCCAATAGTGATTACAATGCGCTACAGGTCCAGTTTACGTCTACCTATCCTTTTAAAGTGGGAATTGCATTGATCGATGAATTGCCGGAACAGTTTCAAAAACGTGATTTTCTTTACCAAACTTCTACAGAAAAAGGCTTGCCACAACAATATGAATATTCTGTACGCCCTGTAGACCGAGGCGAATATATCTTCGGAAATTTGAATGTATATGTTTCCTCCCCATTAAGAATAGTGCAACGCCGGTTCACTTTTGAAAAAGATAGGATGGTCCCTGTTTATCCCAGCATCATTCAGATGCAACAATACGATTTCTTGGCCATGAACAACCGTTTGACGGAACTGGGACTGAAAAAAATTAGAAGAATTGGCCACACCCAGGAGTTTGAGCAAATCAAGGAATATGTAGTTGGTGATGATTTTAGGACCATCAACTGGAAGGCCACGGCCAAGAAAAACCAATTGATGGTAAACCAGTACCAGGACGAAAAATCACAGCCCATCTATTCCATCATAGATATGGGCCGGGTCATGAAGATGCCTTTCAATGGACTCAAACTATTGGATTATGCCATCAACTCCACTTTGGCCTTTTCCAACGTGGCCCTTAAACGTAACGACAAAACCGGAATGCTCACCTTTGCCAAAAAGGCAGAAAACTTTGTGCCAGCACAGCAGAAACCAACGCACCTCAACACTTTATTGGACACCCTCTACAACATCAGCACCCATTTTAACGATTCGGATTTTGGTCATCTGTATGCCCATGTCAAGCGGAAAATCACCCATAGGAGTCTATTATTGCTATACACCAATTTTGAACATTTCTCCGCGCTAAAAAGACAACTCCCCTATTTGTCGGCCCTAGCCAAGCAGCATGTTCTGGTGGTCATTTTTTTTGAGAACACAGAACTGGAACAATTGATTACGGTAAATGCGGAAGACCTACAGAGCATCTACCATAAAACCATTGCCGAAAAATTTGTGTTGGAAAAACGGTTGATGCAAAAAGAACTCAACAAACACGGTATCCAGACCATCTTGACCAAACCGGAGAACTTGACCATCAATACCATCAACAAATATTTGGAAATCAAAGCAAGGGGACTACTCTAAGAACAGTTCTGGCATGGCCAACTGGGATAAACTGGGCAATGGAATTTGTTCCATAGTGTCCACAATATCAAAGGTTGTATTGGTCTCGGTTGTCAACCCTCCCATTGGCCTTGTCTTCCTTCTCCTTTTGTGGTCGGTAAAAAGATCAATGGTGATTCCAACCGTGACTCCACCCAAAACCGTGGCCAAAAGATCTTCATTGTCCCAACCACTCCCACCGTTACCCGAATCAACGGCTTCTTTACCCAATCCGGCCAAGGCACTCCCTCCGATTGCTCCCGCAAAGGTCCAGAAACGGTCTCCATGGGAAATCTGCTTTGCAATACCAGCTCCGGCCAATCCAAAAAGATTGCCCCCAACAAAATGGAGTACCTTATCATTTTCAATTTGTGAAAACATAGTGAAGGTGAAAAAGAAAAAGGTGATAAATGTCAGGTGTTTCATGCGCCCCAAAGATAAAAATTGCCCGCCAGTGCACCTTTTTTTTCGATAAAGTGCAAAATCTAAAGTTGAAATGAAAAACCGCCATGTAGTTCCATTACTGAATATTAGGAGCATCCCGTAAAACTTTATGCCCTTTTGGAAATCTTTCAAAACATGGGAAAAGGAATAACCAAATGGAAAAAAACCTTATATTTTGATTGTGGTTTATTTATGACTATTATTGGTTTTTATTATATTGTTGGCAGAACTATTTTAAAAGTAATACATACTAAAGCAGAAAAAGCAAACACTAACCATCGTAATGCGTATAGAAAAATAGAAATTCATGATAAGAAACTATTGGAATGAAGAATGGAAGGTGATCGAATTTGACGATGGAATTGCCGAAAACGAAAAGTTCAAAATCTCAAACTACGGTCGGATTCTGAACTGCAAAGGAGAAAAGGAATTTTTGGTAACCCGATCGTATATCAACGGATACCAAAACCTACCACTCAAACAAAGAAAAAATGGAAAATCGACCAGTAGGTACGTACACAAACTGGTGGCACAGCATTTTCTTGAACAAAATGATGGTATTTATGTCATTCACCTAAACTATGACAAGACCAATAACCGGGTTGAAAACCTTAGATGGGCAACCAAGAAGGAAAAAGAAGATCACCAATTCAGTAATCCTGCATACAAGAACAAGCCCCGGAAAAGGACCTACTCCAAATTGACCGAAACCAAGGTCAAGCTCATCAAACGGAAAATAAACGACCCCAACCGAAGAACCCGTATGAAAATGATTGCAAAACAGTTCGGGATTTCAGAAATGCAGTTGTACCGAATAAAAACAGGGGAAAACTGGGGCTCGGTCACAGAATATTAATGGTAATTGATCATGATTTCTGCCTTCCCATGGACAGGAATCATGGTCAAGATGACTGCCTTAATGTTTACACCGCTACTGTTTACATTTTTCCAATTCTCTCTTTCGCCTTCTTAAAATCGGTCATCAACTCAACTACGACTTCTGCTGCAGGCTTTATTTCGTAAATAAGGGCCGAAACTTGACCTATTTCCAATTCGCCTTCTTCAAGGTCGCCCTCAAACATGCCCTTTTTGGCCCGGGCCCTGCCCAATACTTCCCGTAGCTGTTCTGGCGTGGCACCCTTGGCATAGGCTCTTTGCACATCTTCATAAAACTTGTTCTTCAACAAACGTACGGGAGCCAACTCCTTTAAGGTCAAATGGGTGTCCCCCTCACTGGCCTTGAGCACCTCTTCCTTAAAAGCCATGTGCGATGATGCTTCGGTCGTGGCCACAAAACGGCTGCCCACTTGTACGCCATCGGCCCCCAAGACCATGGCTGCCAACATTTGCTTACCCGTGGCGATACCTCCGGCCGCAATTATGGGAATCTCTATTTTTTCCTTGACCAACGGGATCAATACCAAAGTCGTGGTCTCATCCCTTCCATTATGCCCACCAGCCTCAAAGCCTTCGGCCACGATGGCATCTACCCCAGCATCCTGTGCTTTTAGGGCAAACTTTAAGCTGCTCACCACATGTACCACGGTAATGCCATGCCCCTTTAAAAAGGGAGTCCATGTTTTGGGGTTTCCTGCAGAAGTGAACACAATCTTTACCCCTTCCTCCACAATAATATGCATCAGTTCATCCAGATTTGGATATAACATGGGGACATTGACGCCAAAGGGTTGGTCAGTTGCTTTTTTACATTTTTGGATATGTTCACGCAACACATCAGGATACATGCTCCCCGACCCCAAAAGTCCAAGTCCACCCGCATTGGATACCGCAGAAGCCAACCGCCAGCCACTGGCCCAGATCATTCCCCCTTGAACAATGGGGTAGTTGA
Source organism: Croceivirga sp. (assembly GCA_965230555.1). GTDB lineage: Bacteria > Bacteroidota > Bacteroidia > Flavobacteriales > Flavobacteriaceae > Croceivirga. Next base: position 1,897,760 of record OZ246014.1, on the reverse strand, counting down.
TATTGAAAAGTTGTGTGATTTTATTCGCTTTGTTCATAGATTATTGGACTGTTAGATAACTGGATTGTTGGTTAAACACTTAACGGTTGTTCGCTCTACGCTATAGACTACTTCAAATAGTATAAACCCTGAACTCCGAACTCATAACTCATAACTCATAACTTATAACTCATAACTCATAACTCATAACTCATAACTCAAGATATCACTCCCGACCCCAACAGTTCGTCGTCTTGGTACCATGCCACAAACTGTCCTTCGGTAATCGCGGATTGTTTCTCCTCAAAATCAACGTAGAGTCCACCAGCAACTTTATAAAGTGTCGCTTTTTGCAAGGGTTGCCGATAACGGATACGGGCCATGACCTGCATAGTGTCATCCTCTGAAAGAGTCAAATCTTCACGTACCCAATGCAGTTCACTGTCTTTTACAAACAACGTTCTTCGATAAAGCCCCGGATGGTCTTTGCCCTGCCCAGTGTAAATGACATTTTCAGCAACATCGGTGGCAATGACAAACAAGGGCTCCTTGGTGCCCCCAACATCCAGACCCTTGCGTTGGCCTGTGGTAAAAAAATGCGCTCCTTGGTGTTCACCCACCACCTTGCCATCACTCACATCATAGCTGGGTTTTGCGGCAAAATGGGTTAATTCTTCCTTCTTGGAAGGAAAGGAATCAATCTCGTTTTGGTAGTGCCATGCATCATCTGGCACCTCAACTATGATTCCCTTTTTAGGCTTTAACTTCTGCTGGAGAAATTCTGGTAACCGCACCTTGCCAATAAAACAAAGCCCTTGTGAATCTTTCTTTTCCGCAGTAACCAAATTTTGTTCGGTAGCAATCTTACGAACTTCAGGTTTTGTTAATTCCCCAATGGGAAACAACGCTTTAGAAAGTTGTGCCTGCGACACTTGGCACAGAAAGTACGATTGATCCTTGTTGCCGTCTACTCCAGCTAGCAATTGATAGGTTTCTGTGCCATCTTCATTTTTGATGGCCCCTTTACGGCAGTAGTGTCCCGTTGCCACAAAATCTGCCCCAAGATCCAGGGCAATTTTCAGAAAAACATCAAACTTTATCTCTCTATTGCAGAGTACATCTGGATTTGGCGTGCGCCCTCTTTCATATTCATTGAACATATAGTCCACAATACGTTCCTTGTACTGGACACTCAAGTCTACGGTCTGAAAAGGGATTCCCAACTTTTCGGCCACGATAAGAGCATCATTGCTATCTTCCAACCACGGGCATTCATCGGAAATGGTCACGGAATCGTCGTGCCAATTCTTCATAAAAAGCCCGATTACCTCATAACCCTGCTCCTTTAAAAGATAGGCCGCTACGCTTGAATCTACTCCGCCGGATAACCCTATAACTACTTTTTTCATAATGCTGAATGGTCGTGCAAAATTACAAAACTTAACACTTGAAGGTTGGCATGGGGAACGTTCCCTCACCCACTGAAAACAAATAAGTTAATATCCCGGTAACACAGACTTAAAAGTTCGTTTAAACATTTGGCTGTAAATACCCCTATTTTCATAGGGCTATATGAAAACAAAAAAAAGAGAAAATGAAAACCATCCCACTTTCTGTAAAATATATATCCCTAGTTCTACTGCTATTCGTTGTCTTTGGTTGCAGCAAAAGTGATGATAATGGCGGCGACATTCAAGCTGACGATGGTAACGAAATTGTTGATGGTGATGGGCAATCCAACGATGGAGAACCCCAAGGGGACGGTGATGAAGGTGGCAAGGAAACCGCTACTTTAAAGATTGTTGATCTGGTAGGAGAAACTGACGAGCTTTCCCAATTGGGGGCCGCGGTAGTCGTTGCAGATTTGGCCAGTAACCTCAATGCAGATGGCCCATACACTCTATTTGCCCCTACCAATGATGCCATAGATAAACTTTTTGGACTTTTGGGGGACGATTACAGTTCTTTTGAAGATTTTGATACGTTTCTGGAGAAATTGATCCTAAAACAAATCTTGCTCTACCATGTGGTGCCCCAAAAATTGGAATCCACCGATCTTATGGAAGGCTCTTATAATACCTTACTTGATGATGAAATCATTCAAGTGATTGCCTCTGGTGAAACCTTTGTCATTGGAGACGCCTCAACTATTGATGCCAATATCACTGCTGCGGATAATTTGGCCACGAATGGGGTGGTACATATCATTGACAAAATACTTATTCCGCAAGAGGTTCAGAATTTGTTGGATGCTGTGGGTATCGGGGATGGCGATGGCGATGGTGATTTCTCTGGCTTTTTGCCCACAATAGCTGCTATGGTGGCTTCCAGTGAGGATTTTGACTTTCTGTACCAAGCCCTTAAAATAACAGGGCTTTTGGAGACCTTGGATGGTGATGGGCCCTTTACCGTATTTGCCCCTTCCAACGAGACCATCATCTACATAGCTGGTCTATTGGGCTTTGTTGTGGACGATATTGACGACCTTGAAAATTTTGATACCCAATTTGAGATTGATATCCTCACAAAGGTATTGATGTACCATGTGGTTGCCGGAGAAATAGGCTCACAAGACTTGACCTCAGGTGAGGTGGAAACCCTCTTGGGCGATGACATTACCGTAAAAAAAGTCCATGACGGCTTTGTTTTACAAGATGCCCTAGATGTTGATGTCAATTTTGTGGCCACTGATATTCCTGCCAGTAATGGGGTCATTCACTTGGTCGATAGAATTTTGATTCCCCAATCTGTTATAGATATGATTATTTCAGAAACCGAGGAGAACCTGATTCAAGCCATTCAGGTCCTGCAAGAAAGTGAAATGTTCATAACCGCCTATTATATGGTTCGCGACCATTTTGAGGAATTTATGGAAGACCCCCAACCTTTCACCTTCTTCCTGCCAACGGACGAAGCCTTTACCGCCTTATTTGATACCTTGGACGGTATAGACTCCCTGGCAGATTTTGACACTCCGGAAGAATTGGAGCTATTGAGTACCGTTCTCTCCTATCACTTGCTTTGGGGCACCAAGGCAGAATCTGGCGATTTTACTACCAACCAGAGGTATACCACTGTTCAAGGGGAAACCGTTACCGTACTCTTGGGGGATGACGAGGTACGGATTTTGGACAAAACCGACAAAGCCGCAGTCGTGGTCAAAGCAGACATGGTTGCTGCTTCGGGGGTGGTACACCTTATAGATAAGGTATTACTGCCACAGGCTGTGATTGATCTCCTATAGAATTTACACTCCCTTATATTTTTCCTTTGCTGAAACGGCCTCAAATTGAGGCCGTTTCCTTATTTCTTTATTTTTGTTAAACTTTTAAAAAAATATGTTAAACAAAAATATGGTGTGATTTTTTGTATAATCTTTATAGGGATTTGTTAAACGTTAATATTGCTTTTCATCTCACATCTGATTCAAAATAATTTTAAAAACAATTGACTATGAAAAAAATGACCTTTCTAAAAAACGTTGTCTTAATCTCCATGATTATGGTATTTTCCTTCTCATGTGAAGACGATGACAATGACCAACAAAGCAATGACCCACAACAACCTACAGAAAACATTGTTGAGACTGCACAAGCCACAGAGGATTTGAGCAGTTTGGTGGCGGCCCTTGCCAAAGCCGATGAAAATGAAGACTCAAACCTCATAGGCACTTTGAGTGGTGACGGTCCCTTTACCGTTTTTGCCCCGACAAATGATGCTTTCTCAGCTCTTTTGGCTGGTTTGGACGGTTTTGATTCTTTGGATGATTTTGATACGGAGGAAGAAAGAGCCCTTCTGGCGTCCATCCTCCAGTATCATGTGGTGGCCGGGACCGCCGCAGCCTCTACGGACTTGAGCGAAGGACAGGAGATCACCACTGTACAGGGAGAAGTGGTAACCATATCCCTTGATGGCGGTGTCTTTATCGCTGATGCCACCGATACCGCTGCAGAGGTAAGCCTGCCAGATGTGGCGGCATCCAACGGCATTGTCCATATCATCGATAAAATATTATTGCCACAGGCCGTCATAGATGCCTTAAATGCCGGTGATGGAGATTCTTTGGTGGACTTGGTCGTAGCTACGGAGGCTTTATCCGTGTTGGAAGCCGCCGTAATCAAAGCGGATTTGGCACAAACATTATCTGGTGATGGCCCCTTTACCGTATTTGCCCCGACCGATGATGCCTTTGTTGCCTTATTGGAAGCGCTGGGCGATGACTACAACAGCTTGGACGATTTTGATACCGAAGCGGAAATTGAACTACTGACAAACATTCTGTTGTACCATGTAATTCCCGCCCAAGTGTTGGCCGAAGACTTGGCTGAAGGCAGTGTTGCCACAGCCTTGGCCGAAAACAATATTGAAATCATTGCCAGTGGAGAAACTTTTGTGATTGGTGATGCTTCGGAGACCAACGCCAACATTACAGACACCGATATTTTGGCTTCCAATGGCGTGGCACACACCATAGACAAAGTATTGTTACCCCAAGAGGCCATCGATTTTGTGGCTTCATTACAATTGAAGACTATTGTGGAGTTGGCCATAGCAACCGATGACCTTAGTCTTTTGGTCGATGCCTTGACCGCCGCCGACACCAATGCCGATGCGGGCTTGATCGATACCTTGAGTGGTGACGGACCATTTACCGTTTTTGCGCCCACCAACGCCGCCTTTGCTGCCCTGCTGGATGTTCTGGGTGATGATTACAACAGCTTGGCCGATTTTGATACCGAAGCCGAATTTGATCTGTTGGTGGACATCCTCACCTATCACGTAGTGTCCGGGACTGCTGCCTTTTCCACTGACCTTTCCGATGGGATGATGGTCACCACGGTCAATGGTGCCGACTTGACCGTTGATTTGACCGGAGGGGTATTTATCGAGGATGCCTCTGACACGCCTGCCGAAGTGAGCACCCCCGATGTGGAGGCCAGCAATGGCGTGGTGCACATCATCAACAAGGTATTATTGCCACAAGAGGCCATCGATTTTGTGGCTTCATTACAATTGAAGACTATTGTGGAGTTGGCCATAGCAACCGATGACCTTAGTCTTTTGGTCGATGCCTTGACCGCCGCCGACACCAATGCCGATGCGGGCTTGATCGACACCTTGAGCGGTGACGGACCATTTACCGTTTTTGCGCCCACCAACGCCGCCTTTGCTGCCCTGTTGGATGTTCTGGGTGATGATTACAATAGCTTGGCCGATTTTGATACCGAAGCCGAATTTAATCTGTTGGTGGACATCCTCACCTATCACGTAGTGTCCGGGACTGCTGCCTTTTCCACTGACCTTTCCGATGGGATGATGGTCACCACGGTCAATGGTGCCGACTTGACCGTTGATTTGACCGGAGGGGTTTTTATTGAGGATGCCTCTGGCACGCCTGCCGAAGTGAGCACCCCCGATGTGGAGGCCAGCAATGGCGTGGTACACATCATCAACAAGGTATTATTGCCACAAGAGGCCATCGATTTTGTGGCTTCATTACAATTGAAGACTATTGTGGAGTTGGCCATAGCAACCGATGACCTTAGCCTTTTGGTCGATGCCTTGACCGCCGCCGACACCAATGCCGATGCGGGCTTGATCGATACCTTGAGCGGTGACGGACCATTTACCGTTTTTGCGCCCACCAACGCCGCCTTTGCTGCCCTGCTGGATGTTCTGGGTGATGATTACAACAGCTTGGCCGATTTTGATACCGAAGCCGAATTTGATTTGTTGGTGGACATCCTCACCTATCACGTAGTGTCCGGGACTGCTGCCTTTTCCACTGACCTTTCCGATGGGATGATGGTCACCACGGTCAATGGTGCCGACTTGACCGTTGATTTGACCGGAGGGGTTTTTATCGAGGATGCCTCTGACACGCCTGCCGAAGTGAGCACCCCCGATGTGGAGGCCAGCAATGGCGTGGTGCACATCATCAACAAGGTATTATTGCCACAAGAGGCCATCGATTTTGTCACTGATTTACAATCCACAGATATTGTTGAATTGGCACAGTCCGTAGCTGATTTAAGTTCATTGGTCGCTGCCCTGATTCAAGCTGATGCCGGTTTGGTAGAGGTATTAAAAGGAGACGGCCCATTTACGGTTTTTGCTCCGTCCAATGATGCCTTTACCAATTTATTGAACGCTCTAGGAGATGATTACAATAGCCTAGCTGATTTTGATACTGATGAAGAAAAAGAATTATTGGCGAGTATCTTAACCTACCATGTGGTCTCTGGTGTTGCGGCTGCATCAACAGGCTTAACCGATCATCAAGAACTGGAAACGGTGCAAGGGGAGTCTTTGTTCGCTATCGTAAATGGTGGTGTAGACATTCGGGACAAAAGTGGTGTGGATGCCAATGTAACCGGAGCGGATAATGAAGCGAGCAACGGTATTGTCCATATTGTTGACAAAGTGCTTTATCCCCAAGCATTGGTAGACCTGATTCATTAAAATAAGATGACAGACTAAACCCCTTGTCGTAAGGCAAAGATTACAAGAAGAAATCCCTAGTTTTTACTGGGGATTTTTTTGGTTTACCGTTAATCGATGAGGCATCAAAAATTGAATTTTTGACTATACAAAAAGAGACCTTGACAACTATTAATTTTTTTAGAAGCCAATTATGGTAATCTTTGGAGTCCCAAATCTTTCCAAACTCAGCCAAGTTATGGCGAAAGCTTCCCCCGAAAGGGGGAAGTTTTATTAAGGTCAGCCTGAATTATTTTTTACGTCTTCCGGTACGTTTTTGGTTTTCTGCATCCTCCATCATCTCACGCATCCTTTTCTGGAACTTATTTTCCTTTTTGGGCTTCTTTTTGTTCTCTTGAATCTGGGCATGAATCTTATCCTCATTTAAAATGTAGTTCTTGATGACCAGCATAATTCCAATGGTAATCAAGTTGGAAATAAAGTAATACAAACTCAGACCACTTGCGTAGTTGTTAAAGAATATCAACATCATCAACGGAGAGAGGTACATGATAAACTTCATGTTGGGCATGCCCGGTTGCTGTTGCATTTGCATGGTCTGCCCAGTTGTCAGGGTCATATAAAAGAATATGGCCACCGATGCCAAGATGGGGAAGAGACTAACATGATTTCCATAAAAGGTTGAAAGGACCGGTATATGGGCAGTCCATTCAAAAATGGTATCGTATGAGCTCAAATCCTTGGCCCATAAAAATGGTTTTTGCCGTAGTTCAAAGGACGTTGGGAAGAACATGAACAGAGCATAGAAAATGGGCAGTTGCATCAACGCGGGCACACATCCACTCATCGGGCTCACCCCTGCTTTGTTGTACAACTTCATGGTCTCCTGCTGCTTCTTCATGGCATTGTCCTTGAACTTCTCGTTAATTTCGGTAATCTCTGGTTTAAGCACCTTCATCTTGGCCTGTGACAGGTATGATTTGTAGGTGACGGGCGACAAGGCCAGACGGACAATAATGGTCATGATAACGATGGCGATACCATGGGGCAGGAACGAGCTTAAAAAGGCAAAGAACGGGGTAAATATGTTTCGGTTGATCCACCCAAAAATGCCCCATCCAAAAGGGATGGAATCATCCAAGCCCAACCCTTTGTATTGTTTCAATACTTTTAAATCGGTAGGGCCATAGTACCAATGCATGTTCTGGGCCAGTTCCCCACCTGCCAATTCAATGGGGGCCTTGGTAACATAGGTTTTGGTGAACTTGGTCTCCTTACTTTCTTCCTCCACCAAATTTTCAGAACTCAGTTCAGCTGTTTTAAAGTGGTTGTCAGATGCTAGAATGGAACTGAAAAAATGCTGACGGTACGAAAGCCATTTCACATCTTCCTCCACTTCCTCATCCAAATCACTCCCTTCGGAGAGCTTGCTTATTTTGCCTCCATCATGATTGTAGGTCAAGCGGGTATAGCGATTTTCGTATTTTACACTTTTGCTATGGCGAATCCCCTTAAGCCTCCACTCCAGATCAATGGGCTTGCTCCCATTGATGATGCCGCTCAACCCTTGGGAGCGAATGGTAAAATCTACCATATAATCATCAGGCTTCATTTCATAACGGTACTCCAAAAATTTTCCCTCACCAGCTTTTGCCTTTAAGGAAAGTACTTGGTTCTCCCCACTTTTGGTCAATGAGGGTTCAAAGTACAAATCATTGGTATTGAGCACGCGGTTATCTTGGGTGGAAAAATTCAATCCAAAATCGGCATTGCCATCCTTGATCAGATAAACGGGCACCGAATCGTAAGTGACAAATTCCTTTGGTCGGGCCTCAACAATCTGACCGCCCTTGTTGGAAATCTTCAGCAATAGCTTTTCATTTTCCAATACCGTCTCCCCATCGGAAACTTGGGTAAATCCGAAGGCACCCACCTCACTTCTATATTTGGACACGGCAATGGAATCGTTGGAATCCAGCACTATGGGCTGTTCCACTTCCTTTACTTCCTCCAGCTTTTGTAGGCTATCCTTTTTGGCGGCCTCAACCATTTCCTGTCTTTCCTTTTCTGCCTGCAACTCTTCTTCCGAGGGTTGGTTCATGTACATCCAAGCCAACAAAATTCCAAAAATCAGTACAAACCCTATGATGGAGTTGATATCCAGTTTTTTCTCTTCCATGAAAATCTATTATGAAGTATATGCCTTAACGGCCAGCAAATATATGTCCAATTAAAGAATTATGCCCAAATTACCACGGTTTCAGCCAAAGTGTCATGTTGTCTGGGTGAATTTTTAATCATTGGTTATTTTTTCCCCCCTTTCCTTAACTTAAAACAGCATCGACCTCTCCCCAAAGAGCGAATTTGTTCATGCCAAACTAGTATTGGCCTGTTTTTGCTTTTGTGCTACCACAGCCTTTACAAATCCAACAAAAAGTGGATGTGGCCTAGCCACCGTACTCTTGTATTCTGGATGGTACTGTACCCCTATGAACCAAGGATGCGAAGGCATCTCTATAATTTCCACCAAATTGGTCTTGGAATTGATTCCGGAAGCTACCAGACCCGCCACCTTAAATTCCTCCTTGTATTTATTGTTGAATTCGTATCGGTGACGGTGACGTTCAGAAATATGTTCGGTACCATACACTTGGTGCACCAAAGTATCTGGCACCAAATCACAATCCCAAGCACCCAATCTCATGGTGCCCCCCTTATCGGTAATCGACTTCTGTTCTTCCATCAAATCAATGACGGGATATGGGGTATCGGGATCCATTTCGGTAGAATTGGCCCCCTCCATACCCAAAACATTTCTGGCATATTCTATAACGGCCATCTGCATGCCCAAGCAAATGCCCAAAAACGGAACATCGTTTTCTCGGGCATAGCGTACCGCCATGATCTTTCCCTCTATGCCCCGTTCACCAAAACCTGGGGCCACTAGAATGCCATCCAGGCCCATCAATTTCTTGTCCACAGTCTTGGCCGACAGGTGTTCTGAATGTATGGAACGTACATGTACCTTTACCTCGTTCTCCGCCCCGGCATGGGTAAACGATTCCAAGATTGATTTATAGGAATCCTGAAGCTCCACATACTTACCGATCAACCCAATGGTAATCTCCCCTTTCGGGTTTTTATGGCGTTTTAAAAATTGGTTCCAACGATCAAGGTTGGGCTCAACGTTATCAGAAAGGTTTAGTTTTTTTAAGGTAACCCTATCCAATCCCTCTTGTTGCATTAAGTGGGGCACATCATAAATGGTGGAGGCATCTATGGATTGGATCACGGCCTCTTTCTTCACATTGCAGAACAAGGCCAGTTTTTCCCGCTTTTCATCCGAGATATCATGCTCGGTACGGCATACCAGAATGTCTGCCTTGATCCCACTCTCCATCAATGTTTTTACCGAGTGCTGTGTGGGTTTTGTCTTTAGCTCCCCTGCGGCAGATAGAAAGGGCACCAAGGTTAAATGGATGACAATGGCATTGTTTTCTCCCAATTCCCACAACAACTGCCTTACGGATTCTATATAGGGCAATGATTCTATATCACCTACGGTACCGCCAATTTCGGTGATCACAATATCGTACTCCCCGCTCTTGCCCAATATCTGGATGCGTTCTTTGATCTCGTTGGTAATATGTGGCACCACCTGTACGGTCTTGCCCAAAAACTCTCCCCTACGTTCTTTTTGGATAACACTCTGGTAGACCCTGCCCGTAGTCACGTTATTGGCCTGTGAGGTGCGAACATTTAAAAAACGTTCGTAATGGCCCAAATCCAAATCCGTCTCTGCGCCATCATCGGTCACATAACATTCGCCATGCTCATACGGATTCAAGGTTCCGGGATCTACATTGATATAGGGGTCTAGCTTTTGTATGGTAGTCTTGTATCCCCTAGCCTGTAATAACTTGGCAAGTGATGCTGCTATGATTCCTTTTCCCAGTGATGAAGTTACGCCACCCGTAACGAAAATGTATTTGGTCTCGGCCATGAAAGGAGGTTTTGTTACGGGGCGTAAAATTACAAAGATCAACGTAAACAGGCCTTATTCCTTTGGAAAATCTCGTTGTAATTTTCTTATGATGGGCTCCAAACCATCAGATTTTACATCGAGCATGGTCTGTAGATGTTCTCCCAACTTCCCCTTTGGAAAACCTTTTTGCCTGAACCACACCAGATAAGCCAAAGGCAAATCCACCAAGTAGTGCCCCTTGTATTTTCCAAAAGGCATTCTATAATGGGCCAGTTCCAATAATTTTTGTTTATCCGGTTGTAATGTCATGAGTATTGGTGTTGGGTGTTGGGTGTTGGGTTTTGGGTGTTGGGTTTTGGGTTTTGGGTTTTGGGTTTTGGGTTTTGGGTTTTGGAAAATAAAACTTTGAACCATCAACAATCAACCAATACTCTACTTCCCATCCAAATCTATTCTTTTGTATCTTTCAACGCCTAACCCACACCAATGAAACGACGCAAATTTATGACTTCTGCAGCCCTTGCCACTACAGGAATGACCATTGCCGGTTCTTCAAAAACCAATCTTGAAAGTAACGATTTTAAATTAAAGCACCATATCAACCACAGTGTTTGCCAATGGTGTTTTTCCTCATATCCATTGGAAGCGTTTTTGGGCATCCTCAATGAACTGGGCATTAACGCCATAGACCTCATTGGCCCCAAGGATTGGCCCTTGTTAAAAAAATACAACATTCACTGTTCTATGTGCAACGGAGCGGAAATAAGTTTGACCGAAGGTTGGAACGATCCCAAATACCACGAGCAATTGATCCTCAATTACACAGAGATCATTCCACAAGTGGCCGATGCTGGTTATACCAACCTCATCTGTTTTAGTGGCAACCGTAGGGGAATGGACGACTATGTTGGATTACAGCATTGCGTGGAAGGATTGTCACAAATTCTTCCCTTGGCAGAAAAACACGGTGTGGTCCTACAAATGGAGCTTTTTAACCAGCAGAACCATCCCGATTATATGTGCGACAGCACCCTTTGGGGCGTGGAACTCTGCCGGCGTTTGGGCAGTGATCATTTTAAGTTGCTCTATGACATTTACCATATGCAGGTACAAGAAGGTGATATTATCAACACCATAAAGACCTATCACCCCTATTTTGGGCATTACCATACGGCCGGGGTACCCGGCCGCCATGAGATTGATGAGACACAGGAACTATACTACCCCGCCATTATGAAGGCCATTGTGGAGACAGGTTTTACCGGTCATGTGGCCCAAGAATTTGTGGTGACCTGGGAGGATAAGATTGCGGCATTAAAGGACGCCTTTTTACGCTGTGATGTATAACCTTCATAAAGATTTATTTTTCCAACAAAACCTTCTCAAAACCAATGATTTCACTATCTTACACCAACGGTTAGAACGTTTGTCACAAACCTAGAGAACACTCCTATGAAAATATATCTGACACTAATTGTCTTGGCCTTTTTTTCCATAAGCGCCATGGCCTGCAATTGCGGAATCACAAAAGACATCAATTCCCTTAAGGACTTGGATCGTTATGAATTTATTGCCCATGTTAAGATTAAAAATGTGACCACTGCCCATGATGTGCATACCCTATCCCAGGTCCATGAAATTTCTTTTGAGATTTTGGAATTGTTCAAAGGACAAAGCTTGGACAAAATTTTGGTTTTGGGCTCCCATCCTTCACTTAAAGGATGGTCTCCGTGCGATTTAAACGAGAACGAAGGTGAGGAATGGATCATCTTTGGCTACAAAACCGTACATATAGATCGTTTGATGACGGGTATCTGTACGCCTTCGGAAAAAATTGAACTCCAAGCCAAACATAATCCCTTGGCAGCAACCCTACCTAAAAAACTCCGTTCCTTATTTGAAAGGGACAGACGACAACTAGCCCTCAACAAGTAATCGGCACAATAATAGTACGCTCCAATAGCTCCTATTCTTTGACCAACTCCAAGGCCTCGGCAATCTGCCGTTCCCATCGTAGTTGGGCCTCCCTATTTCTGGAAAAATCAGTCTCCCAATCATAACGTTCCTGTAATGTGGAGAGTTCCTTTATGGTTCGGTTATAGATATCCCTGATCTCTGCCTTAACGTTATTGGAGAAGGTAGCCTCCCGGAGCTTTTTTCGCATCCTACGGGCATAAAGTTCCGTAATATCAAAATGCAACTGTTCATGGCTTAATACGATACTGTCGCACACCGCTGGTCGGTACCAGGACTCCTGCGGATAAAAAAAGGCATTGACCTCAAAATCCAAGGTGACCTCATTGAACATTAAATTGGCAGAATAGTTATAGCTGATTCCACTGGCCGTAGTTGCGGCCGCAGCAGCATCTGGAGGAATCGTTCCCCTAAAATCATCCCATGAAAGCCGAAAACCTTCAGACCAAGGTATCGACTCCTGTATTTCTTGTGAAAAACCAGTTACTACAACAAAAAAGGCACCAATAAAGGTTATTCTTTTGACCACGAATAGGTGATTATCTTTTCAATGTCTGGATGCAGACTATAGTGAACAGGGCAGGTATCGGCCGTACGCTGCAAGATCACGCGGTTTTTTTCAGAAACGGCCTTGGGCAGTTCCAGTTTCAATTCAATTTTACTGATCCGTCTTGGATCGGACGCCATATGTTTGGTAACTTCCACGGTAGCCCCCGACAAATCGACCTCCAAATCCCTTGCCTTAATGCCCATAACGGTGATCATACACGAGGCCAGACCTGTGGCCACGGTATCCGTAGGGGAGAATGCTTCCCCCAATCCATTGTTGTCCAATGGGGCATCGGTTACAAATTCATTGCCCGAACGTAGGTGCAGGCAAGTGGTCCTAAGGTTTCCGTTATAAGTTACTTTTGATGTCATTCTCTTTTATTTCAACGATATTCAAATCATCATATTGTAGAATATAGGCCGCTTGGTTGTAGTGCCCCATACTCCATTGGTTTACATAATTAAAGCGGTTGCCGCTATATTCTGTCTGGCCTATGAACTGCGAAACTTCGAACAAATTCTTCTTGTAGCCCAGTTTTAGTAGCAGGTCAAAAGTGAGGTCAAAGCCCCGAATGGCATAGCGATTGGGCAGATACCCATATTTTTTTTGATAGGCTGCGGTAAATGCGTCTTGGCCCACGCCCCGGTAGGCCGATGGGAACGTAAATTTTAAATTTGAAAGATGGGTGGGCGAAATGCCAGACTCAAAGGCATTGCTAAAACTGGTGCTGAACATTCTCACGGTATACAATTCCTCAGAATTGGCCGCATTCATTATGGATGTGACACTTGACGCCAAATTGGAATCTTCGGTCTCCATAAACACCCAATGGGTCTTATCCTCAAAAAGCATCGCTTCAAAATCGACCAAATGCAAGGAACCATCCTCGCTCATCTTTGCGATCCGTGCCGTAGGAAAATGGCTTAGAATGGAATCACGGGCTGCATGGTGCTTGGCATCGGCCACAATAATGAGTTCCTCGTCCTTATGGATCTTTTTAATGTGATCCAACAGCTTTTTCCGGTATACCTCCTTTTTGGGCATTGAAAAAAAGAGGTTGTCAAAACCAAGTTCGTTCTCAGCGGCAAAAGGTGCAATAATAGGAACGTTATAACCCACACTGCGCACGGCAATCTCATTCAAGAGCGAAGAATCCACAGGCCCTACCACCGCATCTACCCCAAAGAGGGTCTGGGTATTAAAATAATCGCGCACCACCTGTAAGTTTCGTTGTGTATCCACAATTCCCACATCTACCGAAAGCCCCAATTTTGCAATGGAATCCAGGGCAACCATGGCCCCGGTATAAATCCCAAGGGCCGCGCCAATATCCTTGCGCTTTACCTGGCTTTTGATTCGCTCTTCATTGTCAAAATTGATGCGGTCCAGCCGGAAGGGAAGCATAAAAACCACTTTGGGCCTGTTAAAAACATCCAGACTGTCCGCTAGGTTGATCTCTCCTAGAATCAAGGAGTTCTTCACCTCCAATTGGTCCATCTTACTTTTGGGAAGCTTCAACACCATGCCCGCCTTTATCCCATTTTGCAATTCTGGGTTGTACATAAAAAGACTATCCCTTGAGGTATTCAACTCTTGGGTCAATCTAAAAATCCCCTGTTTGGGCTTTACTTCATAAAAAATATAATTGTCGGCGTTGATCGCGTCACTCTCTGGAGTCTTTTTGGGCAAGCGCAGCACCATGCCTTCCCTTAGCCCCCCCATTAATTTTACCTGTGGATTCAGTTTGATAATGGAATCTGTGGGTATGCCGTATTCTTGGCTCACCCTAAAAAGCCCAATGGCCTTTGGCACGGTATACGATTCGTAAATAATTGTTTCTTGGTCTTCCAAGCTATCCCCTTTGGGGCGGGGCACTTTTAATTCTTGCCCTTCGGCCAAGAAACTGGTGTTCTTGGGCAGTTCTGGATTTAAGAGCACCAAACTATCTATGGAAATACCAAATTTATGGGCAACGCTCCACCGGGTCTCCTTGGCCTGTACCCTATAGGTGTCAAAATCAAGTTCGCGTTCCTCTTCAACCTCAATGTCGGGGTATTCCGGTATTTGCAACACCATCCCTTTTTGAAGATCCGATGCGTACAATTCTGCATTATAGCGCTTAATCTGTGCTTCGGTAACCTTATATTTTTGGGTGAGACCAAACATGGTTTCCTTACGCCGTACCCGATGCTTGATAAAGGTAATGGGTTCAATCTTTTCCGGTCCTTCTTGTGCTTCAGTATCGGGTTGTGCTTCCTCTCCAGTCCCCAAAACCGGTATTTTCAAAATGGTATGGGGCCCAATGGCTGTGGCATTGGGTATCTCTGGGTTGTGTTGCAAAATGGAATATGGAGTAACCCGGTACAATTTTGAAATGGTCTCCAGGGTTTCGCCTTCCTTGACCACGTGGGTCGTGTACCGTTGTTGGGCAACGGTCTTAACCGCCATACAACATATGGCCAACATCAAAAGTATTCGGATTCGAGTTTTCATCTTTATTCCCATTCTATGGTGGCGGGAGGCTTTGAGCTTATATCATACACCACGCGGTTAACCCCCTTGACCTTATTTATGATTTCGTTGGACACTTTTTGCAAAAAGGGATAAGGTAAATTTACCCAATCGGCCGTCATGCCATCCGTACTTTCAACCGCTCTCAGGGCCACACACTTTTCATAGGTTCGTTCATCTCCCATGACCCCTACACTATGTACGGGCAAAAGCATGGCTCCGGCCTGCCAGACCTTATCATAGAGTCCATTTTTTTTCAATCCATCGATAAAAATGGCATCAACCTCTTGCAACATGGACACTTTTTCCGGGGTAATGTCCCCCAAAATTCGTATCCCAAGTCCAGGGCCGGGAAATGGATGCCTGCCCAAAATGGATGCGGGCATACCTATGCTTCGGCCAACCCTTCTCACCTCATCCTTGAACAACAGATGCAAGGGCTCAACAATCTTCAATTTCATATAATCGGGCAAACCGCCAACATTATGGTGGCTCTTTATGGTTGCCGATGGCCCACCACTGGCCGAAACGGACTCAATACGATCGGGATAAATGGTTCCCTGTGCCAGCCATTTTGCATTCTCTACCTTATGGGCTTCGTCATCAAAAACCTCAATGAACATCTTACCAATGATCTTGCGCTTCTTTTCTGGTTCGGATTCTCCCTTTAAGGCTTCCAAAAAACGTGCCGAAGCATCCACTCCCTTAACGTTAAGGCCCATACCCTGATATTGTTCTAACACATCATGGAACTCATTTTTGCGCAACAGACCGTTGTTCACAAAGATACAGTGCAATTGATCGCCTACCGCCTTGTGCAAAAGCATGGCCGCCACACTGCTGTCCACACCGCCCGAAAGGCCAAGGATCACTTTTTCGCTGCCAATCTTTTCTTTTAGTTCCGCGATGGTTTCCTCTACAAAGGCATCCGGGGTCCAATCTTGTTTTAGGCCCGCTATCTTCACCAAGAAGTTTTCCAATACTTTTTTGCCCGCTGTGGTATGGTAGACCTCTGGATGGAACTGTATGCCGTAGGTGGGTTCACCATCAATCTTATACGCAGCGTAATCAACATCCTCGGTACTGGCCAGCAGAACACCATTCTCTGGCAATTGCTTAATGGTATCGCTATGGCTCATCCACACTTGGCTGCCTTCTGGGATCCCGTCCAAAAAATCATCCTGCACCGTGGAAGAACTCAAATGGGCACGGCCATATTCTCGTGTGGCGGACGGTGCTACATTTCCGCCATAGAAATGCGCCATGTATTGTGCCCCATAACAAATACCGAGCAAGGGTTTGTGGCCTTTTATCTGCTCCAGTTGGGGGTGTGGAGGGTTTTCTGAGCGCACGGAATGTGGGGAACCAGAAAGAATCACCGCTTGGTATTGCGACAAATCTTCCGGTGGGTTGTTATACGGTTTAATTTCTGAGTAAATGTTAAGTTCACGTACGCGCCTAGCGATCAATTGGGTGTACTGTGAACCAAAATCGAGAATCAATACTTGGTTATGCATGGGCAAAAATAGCAATTTGAAAGGTTTGCAAAAATATCTATTTAACCCTATTTATCGGTATATCTTAAAATTGATTTCACAAAACACCGTGCAGCCCCTGTTTTCTGGACTCCCATTGGGTTGAAAACCATGGTCATCACCACACTTTTGGAATATAACATGGATTGATTTTTTTCTTAACATTATTCGCCTTTTCTTTGGTTTTCAATTACAAAGCAATGATCAAAGGATTCATTTTTGATTTGGATGGGGTTATTACCGATACGGCCGAACTACATTTTATGGCATGGAAAACCCTAGCCGATGCACAGGGTTGGCAGTTTAACCGTGACGTGAATGAAAAACTAAGGGGAATCTCCCGTATCGATTCCATAAAAATCATCCTTGACCATAACCATTTGGTCCTTGATGATGCTGAAATGATGGCTCTGGCCAACCAAAAAAACGACATTTATGTTAACAGTCTGGACACCGTAAGTCCCAACGACTATCTTCCCGGTGCCGAAGCCTTGCTCATCAACCTTCGTGTAGAAGGTTTTTTGGTGGCCTTGGGAAGCGCCAGTAAAAACTCGACCAAAGTCCTGCAACAACTTCAGGCCACAAAATATTTTGATGTCATTGGGGATGGCAATAGCGTTTCCAAAAGCAAGCCCGCTCCCGATATTTTTCTTTACGGTGCCAAAGAATTGGGGCTAAAACCACAACAATGTATTGTTTATGAAGATGCCGAAAGTGGGGTTGATGCCGCCAAGGCCGGAGGCTTTCACAGTGTTGGCATTGGTCCCAAGGAACGGGTAGGCCATGCGGATGTTAGATTCGGTTCCATGAAGGAAGCTACACTTTTTATGGTCAAATCCCATTTTCACCACCTGTTCTAACGGTCTTCTTTTTTTCTTACTTATCGCCTTCTCAGTAACTACCTATCTACATTCTGGGTAGGTCAATCTGTTGTAAGCTGACATTTGTCATGTGTTTTCAGGCTTAAGCTGCCTAGTTTTAATAACTCCTAAGAAATATAGGCGATATGTAATATTATTAAAAAACAAACAATATGCAGGCAGAAACCGTTTATACCAGCGACCTCCACTTTAATGTGGAAATATGGAAGAGGGAACTAAAGTTCCATCGTTCAGAATTGGACATCTTTCAAAAAAAATTGGAAGAAATTTTAACCAAAGAATCCCTTGGTGAAGCATCCAAAGATCTGGAAAGTTTTCAAAACCGTATTATGCTGGAACGAAAGGCCATTGATAAACTTATTCACCGTTGCCGCTCTAAAATAGGAACATTGCACAAGGCCGACCACTACAAAAATGTTGATGGTGAGCTACAATATGAAAAAAGGGCATTGTACGATGATCTTAAACAATACCTAAAGCTGCACTATGAGTTTAAGGAAGAACTGATGGATTTTTTCTTAAAATATTCATAGCCAAACACAAACGAATACAGAACTCATCTAAAATTTTAGATTTAAGCAAAATTCGCAAGGTTTTTAACCTTTATCCATAGCTAATAAAAAGCCCCGGGAACCACTCCGGGGCTTTTTGTTAAAATCAAAACCAACCTAAACACATGAATTTACCAATTCATAGTCTTTAAAATTCTATTCTTTTTCACAGCAATTTGATTATATAACACCCAACTCTGGTTTTACCCTACTGCATATTTCTTCTTTTTTTAGAAAAAATAAACTCAATCGCAAAAGCAAACCATAAGAGCCTGATAACAAGTTGATTAAATTTTATGCAGAAAAAAATTAGAACCTAAAAATCAGAAAATCCTGTTTTAAGGGCCGTAGTACCTCCAATAATTCTGGGATTAGGGAATCCCCATAGATCAAATACAGTTCTGAAAAGTTCAATTGCCTTTCCTGCAACGATTGGTTGGGAAAGAGTTGGTTCTGTAGGTCGGTCAAGCGAACCACATGGTCCTTAAGCTTTCGTTTCTGGGCCTTGAGCAAACGCTTCTCCAAGGCATCAAGCCCTTTTTTCTGCTTGGTTTCTTGTGCCTTTATGGCCCTATAAAACGATTGGTCCGTCTCTTTGGCCAATTCGTACAGGCCAAAAAATTGTTCTTCCAAATGCTTTTTCTGGGGGGAGAAATCGATATCGATATTGGAAATCTGACGTATTTTCTTGTTGATGAGTTGGTTCTGTCCCAAAAACAAATCAGCAACCGAAACATTCAATTTGTTGATTTTTTCATTTTGTTTTTCTGAAACCACCAAAGCCGAATTACGGAGCAAGAGCATGGGAAACGTTATTCGTTTTGCCTCAAAGGATGATTTTAGTTCGAGCCAATAGGCCAGCTCGCCTCCACCCCCTATATAGCATAGATTGGGAAGGAGCACCTCTTGGTACAAGGGCCGTGTAATCACATTTGGGGAAAAACGTTCGGGATAGTTTTCCAATTCCTTCAAAAGTTCTTGTTTGGAAAATTGAATCTTGGTCCCATTCACCAAATATTTTCCTTCGTCTTCCACAATCCGTTCCCTGAGCCCGTCCTTGATATAAAAATAATTGATGGCCCTTGGGTTTACTTGAACCGCATATTTTGGGGAGACCTGTTGCAATCGCTCAATGGTTTCGGAAACTTTTTCAAAGGAACGTCCCTCAAAGATGTCTTTTTTGGCATAGGGCACCAACAAACGCTTTAAACTGGCATCATCCCCATCCAAAATGACCAATCCGTAGGCTCCAAAAAGTTCGTTCACCAAAAAACGCATGGCATTGCCCAAATTGGGATGCTCCAGATAGGCTTTTTTAAAAAGCAGTTGTAAACGCCTACCCTGTGGTGAATCTCCAAATTCACTGGAAATCACTTGAAAAACCGCATCCAATCCTTCTACATCCAACCTGCCCACAGGCCCGGAGGCCTCTTTGCCCCATTGAATTTTTTTCCCCTTAAAGTTGAAATAATTGATTTCATCAAAATCATGGTCCTCGGTGGCCATCCAATAGACCGGCACAAAATTATGGCCGGGGTATGTTTCTTTTAGGACCTTGGTCAGATTTATGGTGGAAATAATCTTGTACAAAAAATAGAGCGGCCCCGTAAAAAGGTTCAACTGATGGCCGGTGACCACGGTAAAGGTGTTCTCCTCCAATAGGGAATCCATGTTAGCCTTTGAAGCTGCTGACAATTCAAATCCCGCATATTGTTGCTTTAAAGCCGCATGCAAGACCTTTCGGTTGGTATGGGCATAGTTTTGGGATTTCTCTAGCAGTTGCTCCTTAAAATTTTCGAGCTTGGGAAAACGATTATAGAAAGGTTTCAAGTCTGGCCTTTCATCTACATAATCACAAATAAGTTGGGAAAAATAACCGGTCTGCCCAAAGGGGATACAATCTACTTCCATCAAAAATCAAAAAAAGAGCCTAAATATACACCACTTAACAATTGGGTTTCCTAAACAATACGTTAATTACAAGTTCGTGTTCTTATTGCTAGCTTTAACCTATATGGTGCTAAATCTACTGTTGTTCTGTCTTAGGGCTCCCTATTTCCTTACGGCACAACACCAGAAATACCCTTCAGAATTTCTGCGATATGAATTGGGCACGGAATTTACCCACCACCATGAGCGTATCGGTTACTATGAATATCTGACCAAAGCCGCTCCTAAATTTAGGTCACCAAAAGTGCATTTAACAAATCCGTTTTCTTTTTTAGTCGTATCTTTAAGTACAAAAATCCTGAGTTATGAAACCATTAAAATTCTTCTTGCAATTTTTCCTGACAGTTCCATTTTACCTGTTTGCGTTTCAAGAAACCCAGATTTCATTCAATCAATATGAAGGGGAAGTTGTGGACGCCGATTCTGGTAAAAAACTGGTCTTTGCCACCATTTCGGTAGAGGGCACCAACATCAGCACCATTACCAACACCGAAGGTGATTTCCTTCTAAAAATACCCAAGGACATAACCGCTGCCATGGTCCATTTCTCTTTTTTGGGATATACCACTAAAAGTGTTGCCCTAAAGGAATTACGCCCCAAGGGAAACCGTATTGCCTTAAACTTATCCGCCGTACAATTATCCGAAGTCAACATAAACGCCCCCAAGGACGCCCGAGCCCTGGTCAAGCAGGTCCTACAACGAAAAGGGGAAAACTATTTTGACGAGTCCACCATTATGACCGCTTTCTATCGTGAAAGCATCAAAAAACGGAGACGGAATGTTTCTTTGGCAGAAGCCGTGGTCAACATTTACAAGACACCCTACAAGGCCAACAGAAAGGATGCCATGGAACTCTATAAGGCCAGAAAGAGTACAGACTACAGTAAATTGGACACCATTGCCCTAAAACTGCAGGGCGGCCCCTTCAACACCTTGTATGCGGACATGGTCAAATATCCTGAGTTTGTTTTATTGGAAACCAATTTGGACGATTATGATTTTAAGTTTGTCCGTTCCACCCGCATCAATGAGAAATTGATTTTTGTTATCAATTTCAAACAAAAAGAAGCCATTCCAGAACCCCTTTACCAAGGAGAACTTTTTATTGATGTAGCCGATAAAACATTGACCAGTGCCATCTATGCCCTGAACATTACCGACAAGGATCTGGCCGCGCGCTATTTTGTGCGTAAGAAACCCGCCAAGGTAAAGGTATGGCCCACAAACGTAGCCTACCGGGTAGATTACCGGAACAAAAACGGCAAATGGTATTATGGCTACAGTAACGTGTTGTTGGAATTTAAGGTGAATTGGAAGGATAAACTCTTTAATTCCATTTATAGTATGACCGCGGAAATGGCCATAACGGACTGGGAGAAAAACAGTAGTGAAGAATTACCGAAGAACAGGGAACGCATCAAATCTTCCATTATTTTGGCCGATGAGGCGATTGGCTTTTCCGATCCAGATTTTTGGGGCGAGTACAACATTATAGAACCCGAAAAATCCATCGAATCTGCTATTAAGAAAATACAACGGCAATTGCGAAGGCTGGAAAGAAAAGGAACCGCAATACCAAAACCATAAAACAAAAAAATCCCCAATCGGGGATTTTTTTATTTTTCAAACTCAAGTATCGTTTTCCGTATGATGGCCACACATTCATAGAGTTGCTCCTCCGTCATTACCAAAGGAGGCGCAAAACGAATGATGTTGCCATGGGTAGGCTTGGCCAACAAACCGTTTTCCTTTAAGGCCATACAAATGTTCCAAGCCGTATCACTTTCTTCGTCATCATTGATGACTATGGCGTTCAGAAGGCCTTTTCCACGAACCAACTGCACCAAATCGGATTCTTGGATCAATGCCTCCATCTCCTTACGGAAAATTTTTCCAAGGGTATCGGCATTTTCAGCAAGGTTCTCTTCTTCTACCACTTCTAAGGCGGCCATGGCCACAGCACAGGCCAATGGATTTCCTCCAAAGGTAGAACCATGGTTACCCGGTTTTATGACCTCCATGATCTCATTGCTGGACAATACCGCCGAAACTGGGAAAACGCCACCAGAAATAGCCTTGCCCAGAATCAACACATCGGGTTTTATTCCGTCATGGTCTACCGCTAACAATTTCCCTGTTCTGGCGATTCCCGTTTGCACCTCATCGGCGATAAACAGCACATTTTTTGCTTGGCAGCGTTCGTAGGCGCTTTTTACAAAACCGGTATCGGGTACAAACACCCCGGCTTCGCCTTGTATGGGTTCCACCAAAAACGCCGCCACATTTTCGTCTTGCAAAGCTTCTTCCAATGCCGCCAGATCATTGTAGGGTATGGACACTATCCCTGGGGTGAAGGGGCCAAAATTCTCGGTAGCCACCGGATCATTAGACGCCGAGATGATTGAAATGGTCCGTCCGTGGAAATTGTTCTGGCACACCACAATCTTGGCTTGGTTTGCTGGAATCCCCTTTTTTTCATACCCCCATTTTCGAGAGAGTTTCAATGCCGTCTCAACGGCTTCGGCCCCCGTGTTCATGGGCAATACTTTGTCAAAGCCAAAATATTCGGCCACAAACTTTTCATACTGTCCTAAGCGGTCGTTGTAGAACGCCCTTGAGGTCAAGGTCAACACATCGGCCTGGCTTTTAAGCGCCCCGATGATTTTTGGATGGCAATGCCCTTGGTTTACCGCAGAGTAGGCCGAAAGGAAATCGTAATATCTCTTTCCTTCCACATCCCACACAAAAACCCCTTCGCCCTTACCCAAGACTACGGGTAATGGGTGGTAATTGTGTGCCCCGTACCTGTTTTCCAATTCAATTGCCCGCTGTGATGTAACATCATTCAAAACAGCCATTTTAATACTTTTTTATCGTTAATAAAATAACCATTCCTTGCTTCACCTTTATCCATTCGAAGTCTCGAAAGTTCAGCGTGGGAGAGAAATCATCCCTAGATGAGTGCCCAAGATACAAATTCTAAGTCCAAAAATGAGAAAAGGCACTACTTTTGCGCCATGCGAAAAAAGAGCCGTAGACAACTTTTTGAGAATGTAACCGTAGTGGATGCCGGCGCAAAGGGAAAATCGGTGGCCAAGGCACCCGATGGGAGGGTCATTTTTTTGTCAAATGCCGTTCCCGGTGATGTGGTTGATGTGCAAACCTTTAAAAAGCGAAAAGCCTATTTTGAAGGCGAAGCGGTAGCCTTCCACACCTTATCGGACAAAAGAACCACGCCCCTTTGTGAACATTTTGGCAAATGTGGCGGATGCAAATGGCAACACATGGCCTATGAACACCAACTGTTTTACAAGCAACGTGAGGTGGAAAACAACCTAATGCGCATTGGAGGGGTAGAACTGCCCAAGACGTCGCCCATTCTAGGTTCAAAGGAGCAGTATTTCTATCGAAATAAAATGGAGTTTTCCTTTTCAGATTCCAGATGGCTGTCCTTGGAGGAAATCAATTCAAACCAAGAAATTGAGGATAAAAATGCCCTTGGCTTTCATATGCCCGGCATGTGGGACAAGATCTTGGACATTAAAAAATGTCACCTGCAGGAAGACCCCTCGAACGAGATCAGGTTGTTTACAAAAGATTTTTCCGTTAAAAACGGACTCTCCTTTTTTAACCCAAGAAAACAGGAAGGATTACTTAGAACATTGATGATCCGAACGGCATCTACCGGCGAGATCATGGTCCTTGTCCAATTCTTTAAGGAGGATGCTGCCAAACGCCCCCTTTTATTGGAGGCCCTACAGAAGCAGTTTCCCAAAATCACATCCCTGCAATACGTTATCAATGGCAAGGCCAATGACACCATCTATGACCAAGAAGTCATCTGTTTTGCAGGGCGTGACCATATTTTTGAGGAAATGGAAGGCCTTCGCTTTAAGATCAATGCCAAATCATTTTACCAGACCAACTCGGCCCAAGCCTATGAACTCTATAAAGTGGCCCGCGATTTCGCTGGTCTAACTGGAGATGAAATTGTATACGACCTGTATACCGGCACGGGAACCATTGCCCAATTTGTGGCCAAAAATGCCCAAAAGGTCATCGGCGTGGAATCGGTGCCCGAGGCTATTGCCGATGCCAAGACCAATGCCCAATTGAACAGGATTGACAATGTTGAATTTTATGTGGGTGATATGAAAACGGTCTTTGACCAAGGATTTATAAAGACCCATGGACAGCCCAATGTGATCATCACCGATCCCCCGCGTGATGGCATGCACAAGGCCGTGGTACAACAACTGCTGCACAGTGGGGCCGATAAAATTGTGTACGTAAGCTGCAATAGTGCAACCCAAGCCCGCGATCTGGCGCTGTTGGACGATAAGTACAAGGTAGAAAGGATACAAGCTGTAGATATGTTTCCACAGACGTACCATGTAGAAAATGTTATACTTTTACGAAAACGGATATAGAATTCGCCCATGAATAGCTATTTTCGACCCATGAGAATACTCCGCCCCGCTCTTATTTTATTCCTTTTGTTGATCTATATTTCCAGCTGTGAAAAAGACGATATCTGCGTTGATAACGATACTCCCTTATTGACGATAGGCTTCTTTGATATTAATGACACCGCCTTGGTCAAAGATGTACCTTTATTACGAATCCAGGGATTGGGTTTGGAAGACCCCCTCAATACTTTCGGTGATCGTACGGCACAAAATTCCATAGGCATTCCGCTTCGGGTAAATGATACAAGCAGCGGTTTTGTATTGATCAACAATTCTGCCGATAATGATAGTACAGGGGTAGAGACGGGCATCATTGACACCCTTACCTTTACCTATACCGTGCAAGAAAAGTTTGTGTCGCGTGGCTGTGGTTTTGTTGCCAATTTCTCCGATTTGGACACCATCCGAAATGTGTACTCAACCGATTGGATCAAAAAAATCCAGATTGTTGAACCCAATGTAGAATTCTCAAATCAGATTCATGTTAAAATATTTCATTAGCGGTTTATTTGCGCTCGTTGCCATGGTTGGTCTTGCCCAAGAACAACTCGATTTGAGCCCCAAGGACACCGTTAGGTACAATGAAGAATACGGCCTTCGCGTAGGGGCAGATTTAAGCCGTTTGGTCCTCTCCTTTGCTGATGAAGACTACACGGGCATTGAACTGGTTGGGGATTACCGCTTAACCCAGAAACTCTTTATAGCTGCCGAACTGGGTAATGAGGAAAAAACCAGACAGGAAGACCTGTACAACTTCACCACATCGGGCAGTTATATAAAAGTTGGGGTAGAGATGAACAATTACACCAACTGGTACGGGGAACAGAATTTTATCACCTTTGGTGGACGCTATGCGTTTTCTACGTTTAGCCAAACCCTGAACGAGTATGCCATCTTTGACTCCAATAGATATTACAGTCCCGATGATTTTGTCAATATTGGCAATACCCCAGAAAAGTTTTCCAATCTCAATGCCTCTTGGGTAGAATTGGTATTGGGCATAAAGGCAGAGCTTTTTGCGAACATTTACGTTGGTGTCACCGGACGTCTGGCCCATATCATAAGCAATAAAGAGGCGGATCGCTTTCCCAATCTTTGGATTCCCGGGTTTGGAAAAGTGACCGATGACGCCAAATGGGGCTTGGGCTATAATTACAGCATTTCGTATTTTATCCCCCTGTACAAAAAGGCAAAGAAGAAAAAAAAGGATTCCGCTACGGCTCCCACAGAAAATTGAGGCCATTGCGCTACCTTTATCCCCACTATTGCCACAATAGTTCAAGATTGTCCATGATAGTTCCCTAACCCTGTATGTGGTTGGCCGGCAATAGGGATGTTGTGGGCCAATTTGCAGTGGCAATTAACTTACGCTAAGCCATGTCATACGAAAAGAAACAGACCGCATTTTCCAATGCATACCCCGCTATTGAAGATTTGGCCAAGAAGGCCAAAAAGCGTATTCCACGAGTAGCTTGGGAATACTTGGAATCTGGCACGGGAGATGGTCATTTGGCCGAAAGGAACAAAACCGCTTTCCAGAACATTACGCTATTGCCCAAATTTTGTAAGGGTTGGCTACAGGCCAATACCGAAACCACATTGTTCGGCAAAAAATACAGCGCCCCAATAGGGATGGCCCCGGTTGGGCTGTCGGGATTAATGTGGCCCAAAGTGGAACACTATTTGGCCGCTACCGCCAATCGTTTACAAATTCCCTTTTGTTTAAGTACCGTGGCCACGGAAACGCCAGAGACCGTGGGCAACTATGTGGGCGATATGGGATGGTTCCAATTATACCCGCCAAAAGATCTAGATATTCGAAAATCCCTCTTAAAAAGGACAAAGGACATGGGATTCCATACCTTGGTGGTAACCGCCGATGTTCCCATGGCCGGAAGGCGGGAGCGTACCAAACGAGCAGGTTTGACCATGCCACCAAAAATAACGCCCAAAATGATATGGGAAGGGATTACCCATCCGGTCTGGACTTATCAGACCCTAAAAAATGGAATCCCCAGATTGCGTGCCATTGAAAACTACACCAATAACAACGATATGAAGTTTATGAGTGGTTTTGTGGGCAACCGATTGGGCGGTACCTTGGATTGGGACTATTGCAAAGAACTGAAGGACACTTGGGACGGGCCAGTGGTTTTAAAAGGCATCCTGCATCCAGAAGATGCCGCAAAAGCCATAGCCATTGGGATGGATGGTATTTATGTCTCCAACCATGGCGGGCGGCAGTTCAATGGTGGTCCCACTGCCATTGAGGCCCTACCTGCCGTGGTACGTAAAGTAAATGGCAAAGTCCCCATCATCTTTGATGGTGGCATCCGCTCTGGTTTGGATATGATGCGGGCCTTGTATTTGGGAGCCGATTTTGTTCTTGCAGGAAGACCTTTTGTCTATGGTGTGGCCGCGCTGGGCAAATATGGCGGTGACCATACCGCAAACATTTTTATGGACGACCTTAAAAATAACATGGTGCAATTGGGAGTGGCCAATTTTGAAGAGCTTAGCAATGCCGATTTGGTCCAACCATAACCGCTGTATCCAATAATTAGGTTGGCACAGTCCAAGTTAAGAAAGACAATCTTTGCACACCCCCACCATAAGTATTTCCGTGGAATCTATTTGGTGTGTATCCACAAGGGGTATTTTCACAGAGATATCCAAACATTCCATTTTACCACATCGACTACAATGAAAATGTGGATGCACATCCTGATGCTGATCGCTGGCGCATTTTTTGCTTTTGGCATACCATTTTAATCCTCCCTTGCCTACAAAAGAATGGATGATTCCCTCGTCCTCCAATCGTTCCAAAATACGGTAAATGGTGGTCTTGTTCATTACATCCTTCAGCCTTCCCACCAAATCAACGGCACTCACTGCAGCTTGCTGATTTTGAAACAAATCCAACAACACCTTTACATTTTTCGTGTTTCGTATCACCCCCCCCATACCATCAAAAATAATGCTACTTGATTGCAATAACAAAATGAATTATTTTTGCAACTTTGTTGCAATAAAAAAATCATTCATGATACTGACAAAAAATTCTGACCTATATGGTGCATTTGCCAGTGGTTTATGCCTGATCCACTGCGTTGCCACACCATTTCTTTTTATGGCAGGACCCAGTACCATACATATGGATGAATTGAGCCCTTGGTGGTGGGGGATTCTGGACTATCTGTTCATAGGGATTGCCTTTCTCGCCGTATACCGGTCCGCCCAGACCACATCACTACAATGGATGAAATATGCCCTATATATAAGCTGGGTGGCTATGTCATTGATTCTTTTGAACGAAAAATTTGAAGTTGCCCATTTGATGGAAGAAGTCATCTACATCCCTGCCGTTGCCTTGGTCGTACTTCACCTATACAATAGAAAACACTGTAAATGTGCCACTGATCACTGTTGCAGTAACCCTTAATAAATTGCTATGAACATTAAAGAAATTGAACTTATTGGGGACAACCACTTGTCCTCCAATATGGAAACTCCATTACTGCCCAATGCTTTTGATAAGTCCGATGATGAAAAAATCAAGAGCATCCAGAATCATTTTTCAAAGATTATGGAGGAATTGGGACTAGACCTTACCGATGACAGTCTTTCCGGGACACCGCATCGGTTTGCCAAAATGTACATAAAAGAATTGTTCTATGGGTTAAACCCTGCCAATAGGCCTAAAATTTCAACCTTTCAGAACAAATACGGTTATCAAAAAATGTTGGTGGAACAGGATATTAACATCAATTCTTCCTGCGAGCACCACTTTCTTCCCATAACGGGAAAGGCACATGTAGGGTATTTTCCAAAGGAAAAAGTGGTTGGCCTGTCAAAAATCAACCGTCTGGTGGATTATTATGCCCATCGTCCGCAAGTACAGGAACGGCTTTGCCGCCAAATACTTACCGATCTTCAGAACACCTTGGAGACCGATGATGTCATTGTGGTGATAAGTGCCAAACACCTTTGTGTCTCTTCCAGGGGCATCAAGGACAAAGAGAGTTTTACCACCACCGTGGACTATGGCGGTGTGTTCTCCGAGTTGCCCAACAGGGATGAGTTTTATAACTTGTTGACCAAACCTGTATAAGGAAAACCAACGAATCAGGGTCGGTTATTTTTTTTACTCCCCTCGTACATCTCGTATTTGACCAATCGGGATTCCAGCTTTCCATTAAAGACCTTGATTTTTCTTGATGGACGGAGTCCCACATGTTTAAGGGCCTCAAGGTTGGAGGTGATGAACCATGCCTTGGTCCCCGGATAACCATGCTTTAGGGTCGTGCCCAATTTTCCATAGAATTCGGGCATATCTATGTTCAACCGTTCCCCATAGGGTGGATTAAAGACCAAGTGCAACAATCCTTCCATCGGTTTTTCTGTTCTAAAAAAATCTTTCCGTTCTATGGTAATGTACTCAGAAAGGTTGGCTGCAGCAACATTCTCCTGAGTCTTTCTAACAGCAGATGGGGCTTTGTCATACCCTATGATTTTATGGTGAAAATCACGGGCTTTGCCCAAACTGGAATCCACAATCTTTTCAAATAGATTTTCATCGTAGTCCTTCCAGTGCATAAAGCAAAACTCTTCTCTATTGATATTTGCCGGAATGTTACAGGCTATCATGGCCGCTTCGATCAAAAAAGTACCACTGCCACACATGGGATCCATGAAATTAGTTCTTCCGTCCCACCCACTCATCATCAAGAGTCCGGCTGCCAACACCTCGTTAATGGGCGCTATGTTCGTGGCCTTTTTATACCCACGCTGGTGCAGAGAAGCCCCTGAGCTGTCCAAAGACACCGTACAGTTGTTTTCCTGAATATGGATATGAATCCGTATCTGGGCATGTTTTACATCCACATCCGGACGTTTCAACCCCTCTTTTCTAAACCTATCCACCAAAGCGTCCTTGGCCTTTAAGGCCACAAAGAGCGAATTATTAAATACCTTGGAACTTACCGTTGCATTGCAGGCGAAGGTTTTATTGGCCTCAAAGATCGTGGGCCAGTCCAACGCAAACAATTTGGTATACAATTGATGTTCGTTAAAGATCTTAAAAGAAGCGATGGGCTTTAAGATTTTAATGGCAGTACGCAAACAGAGATTGGCTTTATAGATAAACCCGGTATCCCCTTCAAACGAAACACTCCTAACACCCTCACTTACATTACCCGCCCCAAGGTTCCGTAATTCTTTGGCCAATAACGGTTCAAAACCATAGAGCGTTTTGGCCAATAACTTAACATTGCTTTGCATGCCCCAAAAATAGACTATTTTGTACGTTACAACCCCTATTTCATCTGGCAAGATGAGTTGTTACCCCATACCGCTAAAAATCATTCAAGCCGATAAATCCGTGTAGTGTGGTTCTCAAAAAGTGCTTTTTGTTGCAAAATCAAATGAAACTTTGATAGCAATTCCAAATCCTCCTTGCTCCGGGTATTTGTAATGATCAGCGCATCGGGATTGGCAGCCATATAGCGTTCCAAAGTTTCCATGCTGTGGAACACTTCAAATGTTCTATGGTAATTGATGGGAAAGGCACTGTCAAAACGTTTAAAGACAATGGCCTTTGTTTCGGTATCCATATAGTTTGATGCCATGGCAACCGGACTCTTTTGCGTTAGCACGGGATAGATGGCTCCAAACAACAGAAATCCCAATAAAATCCACCCAAAAGCAATGCTCAAAAACGCTTTTTTTAGATTCTTCTTGTAGTAGAAATACAATCCCAAGGCAGTGCCTATGGTGGCTACCAACAAGAACCAAGCAATATTTTGAACGTGTATGAACTGTTTTTCCAAGCCTAAGGCCAGGTATCCCCCTATTGGCAATACCAAAGCAAGAACCGCCATAAAAATGAGGCTTGCACTGATCGCTTTTGATTTTTTTCCATCATCAAGGACCATCTTCAAGTAAGCAGCAATAAGAATGCCTATGAACGGATAGCTCGGCATAGGGTAATTGGGCAATTTGGTGCTGGCCATACTGAAGAAAACCAAGGTAACGGTTCCGACCAAAAAGGCAAACAACAAGAAATCATTTTCCCTACGTCGTTTCCAACCGCGTACAAATCCTTGGATGATAAAAACCGAAAATGGCAACAAGCCTAAAATTACAAAGAGTGGGGTAATCAAGAAGATACCCCCATGCCCTTCCTTACCGGCATTAAAACGCGAAACGTTATGGTCCAGAAAAAAACCTTCTGTCCATTTTCCACCGGTTGCCTCATGCACCGCATAATACCACGGAAAGGCAATGGCCAAGGCCAACAGCAATCCTAGAACCGGTCGGAACTTAAAAATTCCCCTCAGGGTAAATTCTTTTTTAAGGATTAAAAAAGCCGTCAATACCAATCCAGGGATGACAATGGCAATGGGCCCTTTGGTCAACAATCCAAGACCAATACAACCATAAGCCATCAATAGCCATATATTTTTTGAGGATTGATGAAATTCATAAAAGGCAAACAAACTGGTTGCGATAAAGAAAATCAAGTAGGGGTCGGGTACCGATTGATGAAACTGCTGTACAAAAAACAATGATGAAAGCAAGACCAAAAACGTAATGGCAGCCGTTTGCTTTCCCAGATGCCTTTTTGTGGAAATATAGGTGACCAAAAAGGTGAGTGCTCCAAAAAAACCTGAAAAAAATCGTGCTCCCAAGGCATTTATACCAAAAATCTTATACCCAAAAACCATAAAGAAATAATGCAGGGGCGGTTTATCGGTGCGCAATTGCCCGTTAAAATAGGGTACAATAAAATCACTTGTCACCAGCATCTCTCGAGCGGCTTCAGCATTTCGGGCCTCATCCAGAATGTAAATCGGATAGAGTCCACAAAAAGAAGTACAAACCAATAACGAAATGATAAAGACCGACCAACGGTCATATGTATTCCAAAAATTCATGGACAACTAAAGTAGTGATTAAAAAAGTTGCCGGAACACTCGCTTGGTGCTTCTGCCCAAAGACTGTATATTGATGGACAATTGTTTGGCGTGCCATTCCCTTGGATGGGCCTTGACCATCAAATAAGCGATGGCTGACGACAAGGTTCCGAACAGCATTCCAAAATAGACATCGACATACCAATGTTGTACTAAATAGATTCGTGAAAACCCTACCAAAAGCCCAACAACCAACAAAACCCAAGAAGCTACTTTGTTACGCGCCAATAGGGCAAAAAAGGAAACCAAAAAGAAAATCGTGGCCGTGTGCCCAGATGGAAAGGTATTCACATATCTGATCTTTACCCCCTCAACCAAATTGATATGATCCATCATACCGGAACGATAAAAATAAAGATAGGGTCTCAATTCACCCGCAAAAAAACCTTTTTTGAACAGGAGTACCCATACCACCTGAATCAAAAATGCCAACAAAAAGACCATTAACCATTTAAACTTGAATCGTAGGACCAAAAGAAAGGCAAATATGACCGTTATGGCGTTACCCAAAGCACTGGCCTTGGTAAAAAATACATCCAAACCCAATGTCCGATGACCATTGACCGTCTCTATAATTCCGGTCTTGGAAAGGAATAGCAAAGGAAAACAAAGCAATAATGCAATAAAAAAAGGGAGCAGCCTATCTTTTACTATGTCCATTTTTAATTGATTTGCTTGCAAAATTATTCCGCACGCCAATTTGAACAGCAGATAATTTCATTATCTAATTGTTAAGAAAGCGTTCAAAATTTGTAAAAGAACACGATAAATTATGAGAAACAATGTAGATTCCTAATACTCACCCCTAAGAAGTGAGCTCACAATACACAAAAAGCCAATGACTTATGGCACCCCCAAGAACAAAAATATGCCAAATGAGGTGATTGAACGGTATCTTTTTGACCGCATAGAAAACAATCCCAATCGTATAGAAAAAACCACCCATGGCCAAATAGAC